>OMZR01000041.1 GCA_900315575.1 uncultured Veillonellaceae bacterium | reverse complement strand
GAACAAGAACTCTTCGGCACTCGCTTCGAGCCTCAAGAAAGTCTCTTCGGGCATGAAGATCAACTCGGCAGCTGACGATGCTTCCGGTTATGCGATTTCTGAGCGCATGCGCGTCCAGATCCGCGGCCTCGACCAGGCGAACCAGAACACGCAGAACGGCACGAGCATGATGAAGGTTGCTGAAGGCGCAGTCTCCAGCACGGTCGACATCCTGAAGACCCTCAAAGAGAAAGTCATCAACGCAGCCAACGATACGAACACGGACAGCGACCGCGCTACGATCCAGAAAGAGCTCGACCAGAGCATCGACCAGATCAACGACAACGCGAACGTCACGTACAACGGCAAGTACCTCGTTGATGGCTCGCACAACAGCAAAGTGCAGACGACGACGACGGCGATGACGAACGAGTCGCTGTTCTCCGCGACGACGGGCAGCACGGCATTCTCCGCGATGCAGGATCGCAACGGCAACAGCCTGAACATCAACTCGCTCGACACGGTCACGATCTCCTTCGTCCATGAAGGCAAGACGTATTCCGCAACGGCTTCCGCACAGAAAGGTCTCAATGACCTCCTCAAGGCAGCAAACTCGGCATTCAAGAAGGAGGACAAGACGGGCAAGGCTGCTACGACGGATGCTTTCAAGGATACGGTCTCGGAGGGCTCCTACATCGGCAAGGACATCGCTGGTGACACGGTCCACACGGCAGACGAGAAGACGGCTCTGACGATCACGGCTGCTGGCTCCGGCGTCTCGAACCAGATCTCCGGCATCACGATCAGCGTCACGAACACGCAGGGCCAGGTGCAGAAGAGCGCCAACGCAGTCCTCGACAACTTCTCCGAGTCCGTCCGCGCACAGAACAAGTCCGATGACAACGCGATCAACCTCCAGGTCGGCACGAAAGCCAACCAGAGCATCCGCGTCGGCCTGACGGATATGCGCGCAGAGGCTCTCGGCCTCCAGAGCTCTACGGGCCAGACGATCCAGATCGGCACGCAGCAGCAGGCAAATGCGGCTGTCAACGTCCTCGACAATGCAGTCCAGAAAGCCCTCGACCAGCAGACGACGATTGGTTCCGTCCAGAGCCGCCTGTCCTACACGAGCAGCAACTTGACGACGGCTTCCGAGAACGTCCAGGCTTCGGAGTCGACGATCCGCGATGCCGACATGGCAAAAGAGATGACGGAGTACACGAAGAACAACGTGCTTCTCCAGGCAGCTCAGTCCATGCTCGCACAGGCGAACCAGAGCAGCAGCTCGGTCCTCAGCCTGCTCCAGTAATTTCTGGAACATCCCGTTCTCCTCGGGATTTCAGCAAGCCTTCAAAAGAGACCCGCATCGCGGGTCTCTTTTTTTCGTGCGTTTTTCTTGATACACTGCTATAATATCCGTATAGTGTATCAAGACGGCAAGGGGGACACACCATGAAACGGATCGACCGGATCTTTGACTTCATCCAGGAGCAGTCCAAGGCGTTCACGAAGGAGACGCTGGCGGAGAAGGAAGGACTCGATGCGCAGGAGATTGCCGATGCATTGGGCATCCTGCGCAACAATGTCTCGAAGGAGCTCAACGAGCTCGTGCGACTCGAGAAGGTCGTGAAGTTCGGCGGGCGGCCCGTGCATTATTTCAGCCGCGAGGCGCTCGAGCAGCTCTATGGCGTCGTGCTGCCAGCCGGGCCCGTCGTCTATGAGAGCTTAGATGCCTGCAAGCGGTCGCTTGCGGTTGAGAAGAAGGAAGTCGAGCCGTTTGACGCGCTGATCGGCGCGCATCGGAGCCTCAAACGGCAGGTCGAGCAGGCGAAGGCGGCGATTCTTTATCCTCCCGACGGACTGCACACGCTGATCGTCGGACAGACTGGTGTCGGCAAGACGCTGTTCGCACACCTGATGTTTGCCTACGGCAAGACGATGGGGCGCTTTGCCGACGACGCGCCGTTCGTGACGTTCAACTGTGCGGACTACTACAACAACCCGCAACTGCTGCTCTCGCATGTCTTCGGCCATATCAAGGGCGCGTTCACGGGCGCGGATCAGGCGAAGGCCGGCCTCGTCGAGGAGGCCGACGGCGGCGTGCTGTTCCTCGACGAGATCCACCGCCTGCCGCCGGAGGGGCAGGAGATGATCTTCTACTTCATGGATACGGGCACGTACAACCGCCTCGGCGAGACGACGCGCTCGCGCAAGGCGAAAGTGCTGATCATCGGCGCGACGACGGAGGATCCGAAGTCGGCGCTGACAAAGACGTTCGTGCGCCGCATCCCAAACATCATCTCGATCCCGACGCTGGCATCGCGCTCGCTCGGCGAAAAGCTCGACATCATCAAGATGCTGTTTACGGACGAGGCGCAGCGTGTCAAGAAGCCGATCCGCATCAGCGTCGAAGCCGTCAAGAGCCTGATCGGCAGCATCGGCACGGGCAACGTCGGGCAGCTCAAAAGCAACATCAAGCTGCTCTGCGCGCAGGCGTTCCTCAACGGCATCGACAACCCTGAGTACATCGAGGTCGATTTCCGCATGCTGCCGCAGGCGGTCAAGAACGGCCTGCTGACGCTCTCGGCGAACCGGCAGGCGCTGACGGAGCTCACGAAGTACCTCGCGGAGCCGCTCGTCGTCGAGCCGCCCGGACGCCGCCGCCTGCGTACGGGCGACAGCGCGCAGGACCAGCAGGCATTCAACCTCTACCGCGTCGTCGAGGACAAGGTCGAGCTGCTGAAGGGCGAGGGCATCAGCGACGACCTCATCAAGCAGATCGTTGCGACGGACGTCAATGTCTACATCCGCCAGCTTTACGACAAGCGCGACAGCATCGCGCTCTCGACGCGCGACCGGCTGCTGAAGATCGTCGATGAGCCGCTCGTCGATTTTTCTGAGCAGATTTCGCTCTTCGTGCAGAAACGTCTGAACCGCAGCTATCGCGACCGCTTCCTCTATGCGTTCAGCCTGCACCTCTCGGCGTTCCTGAAGCGGCTCAAAGACAAGGAAACCGTCCCGTACTCTGAAATCGCGGGCGCCATCGAGCAGGATTCGCTCTATTATCAGGTCGCACTCGAAATCAAAGCGCGCATCGAGCATCACTATCATGTGACGGTGCCGCCGACGGAGGTCGAGTACATTGCGCTGCTGCTCGAGTCGTCCGAGGATGACGACCTCAAAGAAAAAGTCATCATCCTCGTCGCGATGCATGGTGCCTCGACGGCGAGCTCGATGGTCGAAGTCGCGCAGAAGCTCTTCAACACGCAGGACACGAATCTCATCCCCGTCGACATGCCGCTCGACAAAGATCCGCAGGAGACGGCGAAGAACGTCATCACGATGCTGCGCGGCATGAACTGCCGTCAGGGCGTGCTGATCCTCGCCGACATGGGCTCGCTCGTGACGCTCGGCGCGGAAATCCGAGAAAAGCTCCAGATCCCCGTGCGCACGCTCGACATGGTCTCGACGCCGCTGATTCTCGAGGCCATGCGAAAAGCTGACATCGCTGGCATGGATCTCGAGAGCATTTACGAATCGTTGCGGAGCTTCCGCGGCTACGAGGCCGTGGATTCCGAGGACGTGCCCGACCGTGCGGAGGACGGGCGGCAGGAGGCCGTCGTGACGATCTGCTCGACGGGCAAGGGCGCGGCCGTCAAGCTCAAATCGCTCGTCGAGGACGTGCTGAAGGAGACGGGCAAGAACATCGCCGTGCTGCCCGTCGGCCTCGTGCAGCTCGAAGACCATATCCGCGAGCTCAGCGGCGAGTATGCCGTCCGTGCGACCATCGGCATGAAGAAGCCGGAACTGCCAGTGCCGTTCATCCCGATCGAGGAATTCGTTGGCGGGGCGGGCGAGCAGCGCCTGCTCGAGCTGCTGCATGCGGGCGCTGGCAGCCATGCGCTTGCCGCCCAGCGCGTCGAGGAAGGGCAGAAGAGCATCGTCGTGCGCCGTCTCTGCGAAGAGTCGCTGACGAAGTTCCTGACGTATCTCAATCCATCGAAAATCATGGACAGCCTCATGGAGTTCGACCGCATCGTCGAGCAGGAGCTCGGCAAATCGTTCTCGAACCCCATCCGCATCCGTATCATCGTGCACTGCGGCTGTGCGCTCGAACGCGCCGTAACAAGAACGCCGCTCGTCTATGAAGACAGTAAAAAAGACATTGATACACAAAAACTTGCGGCGATACAAAAGGCCGTCAAAGTCTTTGAAGACACGCTGAAGCTCCATTTCTCCGACGATGAGCTCTACTTTATGGCAAAGATGATTTAAAATACGAATCGAATACGAGAGAACAAAGATACACTGAAGCAGTGAAGAACTGTATCAGTGTATCTTTTGTTTTCTATTGCACGGCATTTTCTGAAAATTTCCGTATCACTTTCAGACAGAAGTGTATCAAGAGTATCAAACCTTGTATCAAAGCATGTTATGTCTTTCACAAATTGCAGGCGGGAATGTACCAGATTCCGCGCTTTCAGACAACTTCCAGAAAAAGAAATTTTGTTGATACACAAAGTTGGCACGCATCTTGCAATATAAAGGGGTGTCATCATAAAGAAGCCGAAGACAACCCTAGAATCCCGAAGGAGGGAAAGCGAAGATGTTTGGTATCATTGTTGGTACGCATGGTCTTTTCGCAAAGGAGCTCTTGAAGTCCTGCGAGATGATCTGCGGCGAGCAGAAGAATGTCCGCGCTGTCACGCTCGTCCCGGGCGAAGGCCCTGACGACGTCGTGAAGAAGTACGAGGAAGCCATCAAAGAACTCGATTGCGATGGCGGCGTGCTGTTCCTCAACGACCTGTTCGGCGGCAGCCCGTACAACGCAGCCTGCCGTCTCGTTGCAGCGAACGACAAGTATGGCATCGTGACGGGCGTCAACCTGCCGATGCTCATCGAAATGACGAGCACGCAGCTCATGGATGACGGTTCGGACATCCAGGCGCTCATGGCAAAAGCAGTAGAAGCTGGCAAGAACGGTACGCAGACGTTCCATGCAAGCCAGCTCGCAGAAGACGAGGAGGATGATCTCTGATGAACATTGTATTAGCACGTATTGATGACCGTCTCATTCATGGCCAGGTCGCTACGGTCTGGTCGAAGGCAACGAACTGCCAGCGCATCATCGTCTGCGATGACGATGTCGCAAACGACAAGATTCGCGCAACGCTCCTGAAGCAGGTCGCACCGGCTGGCATGAAGAGCCACGTCGTCACGCTCGACAAGGCGATCCGCGTCTACAACAACCCGAAGTACGAGAACGACCGCTGCCTGCTGCTCTTCACGAAGCCGGCATCCGTCCTCTATCTCGTCGAGCACGGCGTTGACATCAAGAGCGTCAACATCGGCGGCATGAGCTTCCACGAGGGCAAGAAGCAGGTTTCGAGCGCCGTCTCCGTCGATCAGGAAGACATCGATGCGTTCAACAAGCTCCACGAGAAGGGCATCGAGCTCGAGGTCCGCAAAGTCGATACAGACAAGAAACAGGACATGATGGATCTTCTGAAGAAGGCATAAAAAAGAAATGGCAGGCGGCCGGAGGGCCCCGGCCGCCTGCTTGGGGGATTTTCAGGTAACAAATATATTGGAGGGAATCAATCATGGAACTTAGCGGTATCCAAATTATCCTCATCTTTATCGTGTCGGCCATCGCCGGCATGGGCTCCGTGCTCGATGAGCTGCAGACGCATCGTCCGCTCATCGCCTGCACGGTCACGGGTCTTATTCTTGGCGATATGACAACGGGCATCATCATCGGTGGTACGCTTGAAATGATCGCACTCGGCTGGATGAACATCGGCGCGGCCATGGCACCGGATGCGGCGCTCGCGTCGGTCATCTCCACCATCCTCGTCATCGCCGGCCATCAGGACATCGCCGCTGGTATCGCAATCGCGATGCCGCTCGCAGCTGCTGGCCAGGTGCTCACGATCCTCTGCCGTACGCTGACGGTCGTGTTCCAGCATTGGGCTGACGGCTTCGCAGAAAAAGGCGAACTCCGCGGCATCGACCTCTGCCACCTCGGCGCTCTGGGCATCCAGGCGCTCCGCGTTTCCATCCCGTCCACGCTCGTCGCGATGTACATCGGCACGGGCGCTGTCCAGGCCATGCTCGATGCCATCCCGCAGGTTGTCACGGGCGGCCTCCAGGTCGCTGGCGGCTTCATCGTCGTCGTAGGTTATGCGATGGTCATCAACATGATGGGCGCGAAATACCTCATGCCGTTCTTCTTCCTCGGTTTCGTTGTCGCTGCGTTCACGACGTTCAACCTCGTTGCTCTCGGCGTCATCGGCCTCGTGCTCGCGATTGTCTACATCCAGCTCAACCCGAAGTATGCAGCTGTCGCTGCTGCTCCGGCGGCCTCCTCTGGCTCCTCGGATGCTGACGACGATCTCGACGACGAACTCGACTAAGCGGTAGGAGGTACTGAATCATGGAAAAGAAACTGACGTCAAGCGATTTCTTCTGGGCGTTCATCCGCTCGAACTTCCTGCAGGGCTCCTGGAACATGGAACGTATGCAGGCACTCGGATATGCATTCGGCATGGTGCCGATCCTGCGCCGCCTCTATGAGGGCGAGGAACTCAAGAAGGCCATGAAGCGCCACCTCGAGTTCTACAACACGCAGCCGTTCGTCACGGCTCCGATCATCGGCATCACGGCGGCTCTCGAAGAGAAGCGCGCCAATGGTGCAGACATTCCTGACGGCGTCATCAACGGCATCAAGGTCGGCATGATGGGCCCGCTGGCCGGCGTCGGCGACCCGATTTTCTGGGGCACGCTGCGTCCGATCACGGCTGCTCTCGGCGCATCGTTCGCGCTTTCCGGCAGCATCCTCGGCCCGATCATCTTCTTCGTGCTCTTCAATGCGATCCGCCTCTGGGTCCGCTACTATGGCATCAAGTACGGCTACACGAAAGGCACGGACATCGTGCAGGATGTCGCTGGCAACAAGCTCCAGAAACTTACGGAAGGTGCTTCCATCCTCGGCCTGTTCGTCATGGGCGCCCTCGTCAACAAATGGACAAGCGTCAACATCCCGGTCGTCGTCTCGACCATCACGAACGCAAAAGGCGAGACGGTCGTCACGACGGTGCAGACGATCCTCGACCAGCTCATGCCGGGCCTCGTTCCGCTCCTGATGACGTTCGCTTGCATGGCTCTCATGAAGCGCAAGGTCAACGCGATCTGGATCATCTTCGGCCTGTTCGCGATCGGCATCATCTGCTATGGCCTCGGCATCATGAACGTGAAGTAATCAAAACAAACATATGCTTTCTGCCTCTACAAAGGAAGGCCGCCGCTCGGCGGCCTTCTTCGTATCTGGAAAGCCCCCCTCATTGAGGGGGGACGGGCCGCGTGAGCGGCGGGGGGAGTAGTAGGGTGCTGTAGCCGAACGGGATTATAGTTTTCCCTTTACAAGAAGGCGCAAATTCATTACAATAATGAGAGGGAACAGCAGATATTTGAAGGGAAAGCCCTAGAAAAATATATTTAGGAGAGATGCGAAAATGATCAAGAATGCAATTGCCATCATGACGTCTGGCGGAGACAGCCCGGGCATGAACGCGGCGGCGCGCGCTGTCGTGCGCACGGCCATCTATGAGGGCATCAAGGTCTATGGCATCCATGACGGTTATGACGGCATGCTGAAGGACGACATCGTCGAGCTCACGGGCCGCAGCGTCAGCGACATCGTGCAGCGCGGCGGCACGTTCCTCGGCACGGCACGCTGCCCGGAGTTCAAAACGCCGGAGGGCCGCCGCAAGGGCTATGAGAACCTCAAGAAGCGCGGCATCGAGGGCCTCGTCATCATCGGCGGCGACGGCTCCCTCACGGGCGGCTCGCTGCTGTCGAAAGAGACGGGCATCCCCATCGTCGGCCTGCCGGGTACGATTGACAATGATGTCTGGGGCACGGACTACACGATCGGCTGTGATACGGCAGCGAATACGATCGTCGATGCGCTCAACAAGCTCCGCGATACGGCATCGGCACACCGCCGCATCATGGTCGTCGAAGTCATGGGCCACACGTCCGGCTGGCTCGCCATGATGTCGGGCATCGCGGGCGGCGCGGAGTACGTGCTCGTGCCAGAGGTCAAGTATGATCTCGAGCAGATGTGCGAAGACATCAAGGCGCAGTACGAGGCTGGCAAGCGCTACTGCCTGATCGTCATCGCCGAGGGCGCTGGTGACGGCATGGGCCTCGGCAAGATCGTGCAGGAGAAGACAGGCATCGATACGCGCGTGTCCGTGCTCGGCCATATCCAGCGCGGCGGCTCGCCGACGGTCGAGGACCGCATGAAGGCCTCGATGCTCGGCGAAAAGGCAGCGCTCGCGATCATCTCGGGCGCATCTGACGTCGTGTTCGGCTTCGAGCAGGGCAAGGTCGTCTCGATCAACCTGTTCGATTCCGTCAACAACAACAAGACGCTCGACCCCGAGCTCGTCCGCCTCGCGCGCGTGCTTGCATAAACCGCATATGAAGCTCCTCCTCGCCGGAGGAGCTTTTTGTATTTTTTAATAGGATGCTTCTTGACAGGAAGGGCGGATTTCTAGGATAATACGCCTAGTTGTTTTTACAAGATAGGAGTTTGCTATGGGAAGAATGATGGAAATGGGCCCCGCATTCGAGCAAGTCGCGGAGATCTTCTTCTATGATCTCCCATACGTGTTCGCGCTGCCGGTGTCCTTCCTGCTGCTGGCCATTCTCTTGGTCTACATCAGCCGCGATACGGCGCTGCGCGGGATTTACTGCGCCATCATCCAGTTCCTCGTCACGTTCATGCTCTGGATCACGATGAATTCACACATCATCCATGCCGTGCTGCAGGACTGGGTGGAGTGGGGATGGCTGGCACTGCTGTTCCTCTACCTCGTGCCGATTTCGGCAAACTATGTCGTCTATGCAGCTCTGGAGCAGGAGCGGCGACGCGGCGTCCTCTGGGTCATCGGGCTTTACGGCCTCTGCTTCGCGCTTGCGACGGCGGGCGAGGCTCTTGGATGGCAGGGTTACGACGCGATGCTGCGGGTCTATTATGGCCTGTTGCCGCCGCTCGAGGCGTATACGTTCTGGCAGCTCTGGCAGTCGGCGCGGCAGGGCAACCGCCGCAGCCGCGCGCTCCTGCTGCCGCTTGTGCTGTTGACAGTGCTCGGCATTTTCGACGGGTGCAATCTTGCGTTCGGCTTCACGGCGGTGCCGACGTTCTTCATGCCGCTCGGCGTCTTCAGTTTCTTCGTCGTCGTGCTGCAGCTCCAGCAGGAGCAGCTGCTCAGAGAGCATCAGCTCGAGGATCAGACGGTGCACCTGCAGTACCAGGCGGCACTCGCGCGCGAGCGCGCCGAGATTGATGTGCTGACGGGTTGCCGCAACCGCATGAGCTTCGAGATGGCGCTGCGCGAGGGCATCACGGACGTGCGGCAGAACGGGCGGCCGCTCGCGTGCCTGATGTTCGACATCGACCATTTCAAGCGGTACAATGATACGTTCGGCCATGAGGCGGGCGACATGGCGCTGAAGGAGTTTTCGGCTGTCGTGCGGCAGATGCTCGATAAGACGAAGCCGTTCTTCCGCTGGGGCGGCGAGGAATTCGTCATCCTCTGCGCGGGGCTCGACCTCGACGAGGCGGCCGTGCTCGGCAATACCGTCCGGCGCAGCGTCGCGGAGCATGTCCGTGTTTCCGGGCAGAACGTGACGGTCAGCGTCGGCGTCAGCATCTGGCATGGCGCATTCGACACGGCGGAACATCTGTTTCACCGCGCGGACAAGGCGCTCTATGCGGCAAAGGACGCGGGGCGCAACTGCCTGCGCGTCGAGGAACCTGCAGGTGAGGCGGAGGTGGAGCTATGAGGAAGCATCCGTGCAGCTGCTTGCGCCCTCTGCTTTCGACGCTGCTTCTGCTCGTCTGTGCAGCGGCCTTTCTGGTGCCGCAGGCGGCCGAGGCCGCAGAGCCGTCGCTCTGGCTCTACCGCGAGCGCACGACGGGCCTGCCGGAGGAGCAGGCGGCGGACTGGGCGCGCTCGGCGATGCAGGAGGACGAGCATTGGGTCATCTTCGCTTTCCCGCAGCGCCCGCCGACGCGCGAGGAAAGCCATACGGTCTGGCTCACGACGAAGCTCAGTGAAGCGTCTCCTGAAAAGGATACGCTGCTGTTCGGCACGACGGGGCAGAGCGTGAAGGTCTGGCTCGACGACACGGTCATCTATTCGTTCGGCACGATGGGGCCGGCGCGGACGAGCGAGGGGCGGACATGGCATTACGTGCCGCTGCCGCCGGATGCGGCAGGCCATCAGCTCACGGTCGAGTGCTACAGTCCGTTTCCGCGCGAGCTCGGGAGCCTGTATTATTTCTCGATGGATACGGCCGCGCAGAATGCCGCGCGCGTCTTCCTGCTCGATACGACGTTCATCGTGACGCTGCCAGTCGCGCTCGCGATGTTCATCGTCGTGCTGTTTTTCTATGCGCAGGAAAAGAGCGGGCGCAGGCTCTACCGCGCACTGCTTGCGTTCCTCGGCATCTTCATCGTCTGGGCGTTTTCCGGCCTCGAGTCGAAATTCCTGCTGATGGGCGGTGCCAAGTTCTGGTGGTACGTCATGACGCTCGCGGCGTATCTCCTGCCCGTGACGGCGAATTTCATCATCTATGAAATCCTCGACGGGAAGCGCCGGACAGGCGTCCGCTGGATCATCCGCGGCTATGTGCTGCTCATGGGGACGGCCATCGTCGCCGAGCTTCTCGGCTGGCACGGGCTCAAGAATCTCATGGGCGTCTATTTTACGTTCATCCTGATCTATGAACCGCTGGCGTTCTACTGGACATTTCGTGCGGCACAGGAGGGCAGCCGCTACTGCCGGGCCTTCCTCGTGCCAATCGGCGGCTTTACCTTGCTTGCTGTCGTCGATGGCATCAATTTCTTCTGGCCGTTCCTGCCGATGAATTTCTTTGTCTCGCCGTTCGGCATCTTTGCACTCGCGGCGTTCCTGCTCGCGGTGCTGCGGCAGTTCGTCATCCGCGAGCATCAGCTCGGCAAGCAGGCCGACAGCTTCCAGCTGGCCATCCAGGAGGCGCGCGAGCGCGAGGAGTATGATACGCTGACGCACTGCCTGAGCCGCACGATGTTCCGGCCGTTGCTCTCTGGCACGCTGCGTGACGCGCAGCTCCTGCACCAGCCGCTTTCCATCATCATGCTCGACATCGACCATTTCAAAGGATTCAACGATACGTATGGCCACGAGGCGGGCGACGAGGTGCTTGCGGGCTTTGCGGCGGCCATCCGCCACGAGCTGCCCGCCGGGCTGCCGTTCGTGCGCTGGGGCGGCGAGGAGTTCGTCATCCTCTGCCCCGGGCACGACCTCGCGGCAGCGGCGCGCCTGGCGGAGAAGCTGCGCGTGCGCATCGCGACGCTGAGCCTCCATGCCCAGCTCGTCACGACGAGCGTTGGCGTCGCGACATGGAAGGGGACGCTCGATACGGAAGAAGCGTTGTTCCGTCGCGTCGATGGGGCGCTCTACCGCGCGAAGGAAGGCGGTCGAAACTGCGTCGAGCTGGAACGTTGAAACATGGGAGCCGTCCCTTTTGGGGGCGGCTTTTTGCTTGCGTGAAAACGGCTTTACAGATTGTTTACTTGAACGCGGAGAGAGGATGAACTAGAATATCAAAATGAAAGACAGAGGAAAACGATGAGAGACACATTCAGAGGAGTTGGGATACATGGGATTCGATGTCGGAAGGACAGGCGATGACGGGCGCACGGCAAGACATCACATCATCTTCTTGCTGCTGCTGGGCATCCTGCTCTATTTCGTCGGGAATAGCAGTCTCTGCATCACGGATCCCGTGGAATCGAACTACACGTTGACGGCAAAGGAAATGATCGCGGCGGGCGATCTTGTTTCGCCACGGATTTATGGCAATTATTGGTATGACAAGCCTGTGTTCTTTTACTGGGAACTCATCGCGGCGTTTGAAGCCTTCGGGCAGACGGACTTTGCCGCGCGATTCTTTCCGGGCCTTTGGAGCGTCGTCATCATGCTGCTGACATATGGCTTTGGCCGCCGCTGGTTCGGCGAACGCGTCGGTTTTTTTGCCGCCATCCTCTTCGGCACTTCGGTCGAAGGCTGGTATGTCGGCCATGCCGTCATCACGGACACGACGCTTGTCGCCGCGCTCTCTGGCATGCTCATCGCATTCTTCACAGGCTATATGTGGAGGGAAAAGCGCTGGTATTATCTTGCGTTTGCGCTCGCGGGTGTCGCCGTGCTGACAAAAGGGCCGATCGGCCTCTGCCTGCCGGGGCTCATCATCCTCGTGTTTCTCGCATGGGAACAGCGTCTGAAAGAGCTGCTGTCCATCCACATCCTCCTGGGCTTTGTGCTGTTTTTTGCCGTCTGTGCGCTCTGGTATGTGCCGATGGTGCAGCTGCATGGCACGGATTTCCTCGATACGTTCCTCGGCGTGCACAATGTGCTGCGCGCAACGGTCTCGGAGCACCCGGATCAAAATGTCTGGTATTTCTACCTGCTCGTGTTCCTTGGCGGCTGCTTTCCATGGTCGCTGGCCGTACTGCCAGCCGTGGTGAAAAAACTGTTCCATCGCGATGTACATCTGCCAAAGACGCCAGAGGTGCGCTTCCTTGTCGTCTGGGCTGTCTGCGTTTTCGCCACGTTCCAGTGCTTCGCGACGAAGTACATCACGTATACGTTTCCGTACATGGTGCCGATGGCAATTCTGTTTGCGCGATATTTTGTCCAGCATGCGAAGCTTGTCCAAGGTCTTGCGGGCTTTATGACGGCGTTGCTCGTCGCTGCAGCCTGTTTCATCGCGCCGCCGCTCATGCGCGATCATTCAGGTATCGAGGCGACAGTACCGCTTGTGGAGCTTTCGCAGGAACGCGAGGCATCGTCAGGGCAGGAGCCGCTCATCGTCTCGTATCGGACGGATTACCAGACGTCGCTCGTCTATTATTCCGGCCTGCGCGTTGCGCGGCTCGAGACGGCGGCCGTCGTCGAGAAATTCCGTCCGCATGATGGCGAAATCAGCTGGTCGGCCAAAGAGGTCATGCCGTTCGAGTCTGTCGAGGACCTGCCGACAGATCGCGACATCATCCTCGTGACGGGAGCGGATGGAGAGCATGGCGGCGAGCTGACGGAAGATGAACTGGCGCGGCTACTCTCAGGGCGCTGGCAGCTCGTACAGACAGCGGGCAATCGGCGGATATTCTTGCGGACGGCGATGAACGGGGAGGTGGCAGAATGAGCGAGGATGTGGAAGCGTCAGAAGAAACGGAGACAGAAACAGATACAAGAAAGACCGTCACGATCGTCGTGCCGGTCTACAATGAGGCGGAGAACATCCCGCATTTCGTGACGGCTGTCGACGAAGCGATGGCGGGGCTGCCGTATGACTATGAAATTCTTTTTGTCGATGACGGTTCGCGAGAGGAAAGCCGCGAGGTCTTGCGAAAGACCGTGGCGGCCGACGCGCATGTCCGTGCACTCTGGCTTTCGCGCAACTACGGACATCAGGCCGCGCTGACCTGCGGCATCGACCATGCCGAGGGTGATGCCGTCATCACGATGGATGGCGACATGCAGCATCCGCCAGCGCTGTTGCCGAAGCTGCTCGGACTCTGGGAGCAGGGCTATGACGTCGTCCAGACCATCCGTCAGACGACGGAAGGTGTTTCCGCATTCAAGCGGTTGACGTCGAAATATTATTACAAGGCGCTCAACCTCATTTCGGAGGTGCCCGTTCAGCCAGGCGGCTCGGATTTCCGCCTCATGGATCGTCAGGCCGTGCTGTCACTGCGGCAGTACCGCGAGCATGACCGCTTCCTCCGCGGCATCGTCGGCGCGATGGGCTTCCGCCAGGTACAGGTGCCGTTTGTCGCGCCCGAGCGCTATGCGGGCACGTCGAAGTTCTCGCTCAAGAAGATGGCGAAGTTCGCGCTCGACGGCATCCTCGGCAATTCCATCCTGCCGCTGCGCATCTCGTTCTACATCGGTCTCGTGAGCCTGCTCTTGAGTGTTGCGCTTTTCGGCCATGTGCTGTTTGAGACGTATGAGGGCGATACCGTGCCGGGCTGGTCGACGATCGTCATCGTCATCGAAAAGTATCAGGAAAATTCCAGATGTACAAACACTCGCTGTCCTTGGGAACTAAGCGTTTCTGAGGACTTTTTCGTTTCACGACAAATGGACACCCCATGGGCGTCGTAGATTCGTTTACTCTGCCGTAAAAGCGATTACCAGTAATCTCCGATGTGTCTAAATTCTGCCATCGAAAATGCATCATCTTTTTTTCTGCCGACAACATGAAAGCCGTTCCTATCTTCTGGCACAAGGCCAAGAGATGGGAACGGCTTCGTTTGTGTATCATTCGATTTCCAGCTCACCCATAAGACAAAATAAGCTGGCATCACTTTTTCTTTCCATCGCTGACCGAGAAGTTCGTCCTCCGCATCGTAGCAATCGTGTCGCTCTGCATGGCGACAGTCTTCTTCAAGGCCGTCACTTCGTCCTTCAGGTCAGCTGCCATCGCCTTGTACTTCGATACATCAGCATCGCGGGCGACCATCTTTCGTACCTTTTCGGTCTCGTCCCTCAGGGCTTCCCGCAGACGGTCGATGGTGTCGAACGGGTTCTCGATGGCGAACTCCTTCAGCCAGGCGTTGACGTACTGCGTCAGAATCGGGTTGTTGTAGAACGTTTGGCGGGCCACATGGCTCTGACGGGCGACGCTCGCGATGGTCGCCTTGTTCTCCCAGACGGAACGGATGGCGGCTTTCTGTCCATCCCGCAGGGTATCGAGCGCTTCCTGGATGCGGCAGAGGTGGTGCATCGTCTGCGCCTTGACATCAGCATCCATCCCGAACATCCGCAGGTTCTCTTTCACGACGGCACTTGTTTCGGACATGGAACGCGCCTCCTCTCTCACTATCTTTTGGTATCTGTTGATATTTTAGCAGAATCGCCGATGCCGCACAGAAAACGGCGATTGGAAGAGGCAAAAATAGTTTGTTTCCCGCATATGCGCGAGATGAACAGCCTTCGTCGAGGCGGTTATTATTGCCTACCTTTCATTTCCCGCACGCAGGCGAGATACGACGAGTTTTTCTTACTCTTCAGCATACCAGCGGACGCGCCAGCAAGAGGAAGGGACGGAAAGAATCTATGCAAAAGCCTTTGCAAAATCACGATTTTCGGGAGCTCAGAGCAAGGAAAACTCACCCTTTCCTTTGCTGGCGCAGCATGTCGAACACATAGTTCTCTACAACCTGCCGATTGACAGAGCCTTTCGGTAGAGCCGACAGGTGGTCGAACAGGATGAGCTCGCAGTCTCCGCCTGGTCCGTCTTCCTGTGCCATGTTGAGTGCGCGGAGCGCGTCGAACGGATGCATGCCGAGTGCGACGCACATGACGGCAAGAGTGTCCTCTGGGTGCTCGACCATCATGGGTTTCGATAAGCGCGGCAGGACGTCTTCGTAGTGTTCCGCCGCCTGTCTGCAATATTGCTCGAATTCTTTGCCAGACATGGTTTGCCTCCTATTTTTCTGGTTCGTGATAATCGGAAATTCTCGGATGGTGCTGGCTGTTCGCGCCCATGAAGAACAGCAGCACGATGGCCGTCGCGATGTCCCCGCAGACGAACCCAACAATGAATGTCAGCATTCAGGTCGCTCCTTTGCATGTAGTCTGCTGGTATTCTAGCAGGCCACGGCAAAGGAAGCGGAGATGACATCTTGCTCTAGCACCTCGCAGAATCGCGATTTTCGAGGGCTCAAGTCACGAAGTTCTCCACTCTTTCATTTGCTGGCTTATTTCCTCGAAATGCGAGACGATGTAGGAAAGGTTGGGATGGCGTTCCAGCACCTTGTCTCTTCCCTGGATGTCCATCTGGCGTTTCAGTTCGTCGAGCTCTGGCAGGAATGTCTTCTCTATGATGTACTGGAGCTTCTTGTGCTCCTTCTGTGCGGCGATGCGGAAGTGACGTTCCTCGTTGCGCTTCAGGATGGCGACATGTTCCTGCACCTGGCGGTAGGTGTCGTCAGCAAAGAAGTAGAGGAATCGGCGGTACGGGCACATGCCGAACGCACAGTAGATTTCGTCGGTCGCGTCCCCATCATGGCAGGGAATAAGATCGCCGCAACGGGTGCAGACGCCGCCAGCCTTTGCCCGCAGAGGAAAGCTCTTCGCGGTCGTTCGCACGATGTCCTCGAAACTGTTCTTGACGTTCATCTTCTGGTTTTCGATGAAGGCGGAAACTTTTTCGGAAAACTCACTGTCGCCACCGAGCAGCTTCGTGTCTTCACCGACGACGGCAGAGTAGACGGCCTCAGAATATTTCTGGATGTCTGATTTCTTCGGGCGGACATAGTAATCCGTCATGTCTTCCGAGAGGTGGTTCATGTGCTCGCGGATGAACGAGATGGGGATGCCGCGACGTGCGAGCTGGGTGCAGACAGTAACGCGGAACATCTGGATGAACGGATAGGAGATGGTATCATCCGGTGACATTCCTCGAAACGGCTCGGAATCGTAACCAATCTTCCAATTCTTTCCGTATTTTTCGATGACATATTGCAGGGTGAGCGAGAAAAGCTCTGGATATTTGTCTGCAACATTGACAAAGCCGAGCTCCTGTGCTCGGAGTACGGCAAAGCGGGCATAGCGACGCGCAACAACAGAAGGGGAACTGAACTTCCCGCTCTGTGTCGGGGCGACGACAAGGAGGTCTACCCCGAAACGGCGGCGGGGAATCTCGCAAAACCAGTCAAGAAAAGAGTAGGCCTCATAAGCAAGAGCGTTGATATAGGTGTGCGCGATACTCGCGCCAGTGTCTCCCGTGCCGTGCTTGTAGCTCAGGAACTCGATGTATCGAAGCGGCTCCTTGCCCTCGGGTCCCGGCACTTCCTTGATGGAATGAGCCTTCACGGTCAGGAGCTCTCCCGTTCGGAAGCCAATCTGGGAATACAGGATGAGCATGGCGGCCATGATGCGGAACGTCTCGGTCTCCCTGTCGTTGTTCATGATGCGCCGAAGCCCCTCAATCATGCGGCCGAGGAATTCTTCAGGAATCTCGGGCGTCTTGTTTGCGGCCTGCGCTTTCTTGATTTCGTCAAGGTTCGCCGAAATCAGGTATTTCATGATGCGCGGGTCGGAGAGCTCTGCGATGGTCTGCTCGTAAAAGCGGACGAAATGGCGGAGCTCCAGCTTGTAGTTGCGGAGCGTGATGCAGGAGATGTTCTTCCCGATGTCATCGAAATACTTGGTGTACTCTTGCAGGGGGATGTTCGCGAAGTCGATGAAGCCGTCTTTCTCAGCATATTCAAGAAAACGCTTGTTCGCGATGAAATAGGCGCGGAGGACGTGCGTCTTCAAATCCTTGATGAGGAAGTTCGCAAGGACGTACTTCTTCGTGAGCGAGCAATAGACACTGTCAGGGTTGAAATAGAATGTCCGCAACGTCTTGACGGGGAGCCCGTTTTCGGTTGTGAAATCCCATGTATTGTCTGAAAAGCGGATGTCGAAACCGACGAACGGCAGCTTGTACATCCGTTCGAATGCTTCTAGGACATGGTCCTTCGACGCCGATGGGAGGGAGAACTGCCGGACTTCCTCTGTCCGTTCCCATTCGATGTCGTCGAAGGAGTCAATCGCAACGGTGCTTCCGGCATCAGTCCACTTCATCATGACACTCGCCCTCCTTTGCCGCATACATCCGTTCCAGATACGCCACATACAGGCGCTTGACCTGATACAGATGGTCTTTGTCATGCGCTTCTTCTGTCTGAATGATTTTCTTATCGAGGTTCGCGATGGCTTCCTCGAACTCGCCGATGTGTTCTGGTGTCGTGACGAAGCCCGGGCACATCAGGCAGTTCGCCGTTCCTTCTACGTTGCAGTCGGGATTGCGGCAGTAGCCGCATCCTTCTTCCACAGTGGATTCTTCTGCGCCTTCGTAGGCCGCATCGACCGTTCCACGGACGGGCATGTTGCCAATCTGGACACCATTCATCTCTTCAAGGTAGCGGCGAATGTTCTCGTTGACATAATACTGGCTTGTCGTGTCAAAGCTGGCATGCCCAGTCAGTGCGCGGAGATTCATAAGGCTGATGTGGTTGTCGATGGCATCCTGCACAACCTCGGTCATATAAGTCTTGCGAAGAACTTCTGGAGTGACGTTGCGATGGATGCCCGATTCCTTGCTGATTTTCTGAAGGAACGTTCGATAGCTGCAATCATTGACAGCCTTGTACTCGAAGCGGTTCCGATGCGAGAGAAACAGGAAATGTTTCGCCTGTTCGGGAGCTCCATCTCTGAGCGGCTGCGTGATTTCGATAGCATGGCGCACGAGGCGCACCATATTCGGATATATTTGGTAATCCTGCATCTCGCCTTCGCTGGTTTTGACCCTTGCGCGAATGGCATAGACGCCGGGCTGTGCTTTCTCTATGATGCAGTCCGTGTCGAGATCGAGGATGGACGTGATACGGAGCGGTGTCAGGATGTTGAGGCAGAAGATGATATAGTACAGCTCATACGACAGACGCTCGCCCCTGACGTTCTCAAGGGCAGAAAACAGTGTGGCCACTTCTTCTTTTGAAAGAGGCTCCACCTTGTTTTTCCGATGATGACTTCCACCTGTCCGCAGATACGGGAATACCGCTTTTTCGACAGCATAAGCGCCAGTTTCCAAGAGGTAGCGGAAGAACTCGCGCAGAGTGGTGCCTCGTGCGCCCCGATAAGAGGTCGATATGCTTTGTGACTGTACCATGAAGCCAGCGACTTCTTCTGCGATAATCGTATTCTGGATAGCATCAGGATTGCCGCCGCGCAGCTTGACGAAATCCAGCAGATGATGGTCTCGGAGATTCTGGCGGAACTCGAAAAACTCGGAGAGGATGTTGACCTTGACGCGACGGTATTTCAAGTTCGTCTGCGAGACATTCCAGTACCATTCCTTTGCCGCCTGCCGAATGGCAGGGTCTTTGAAGCGCAGGAAGTCTACGGGGCGGAGCTCATACGACTTTGCTCCCGCGCTCTTGAGCTCCAAGCCGTTCGGAACCGTCATCCAGCGGTCATAAGACGGAACGGGCTCATTCGGATTAAGCAGGACAGCACGGTAGCCATCCTCGTACATGGAGAAGAAGCGTGAATCACGCAGATATTCGACGGTGATGCCGTCTCTGATCGAAATGTCCGCATGTTCTCCCTGCCGCGTCATCAGGAAGATGTAGAAGAAGCGGAGAAAGGTCTGGAGGCGCTGGTCTTCATTCCGAAAGAAGTCATACTGCCGCATGAGCGTTGTGACATTGAAGCCCGACACAGACGACGGGAAATCAAAGCCGAGGCTTTCGCCGAATTTCTCATAGAAGGGTGCTTCCTCTGAGCGATAATACTGCTTCTTCGAGACGGTTGCGATGGATTCCAGCAGGAGGTTCTGACAAAGCTCGTCTTCCATGTCAAAAAAGATGACATGCGTGAACTCTCTGGAAGCTGGCGCTTTCTTCAGTGTTGTGAGCCGGACACGCCGGACGGGGACGCCGCTCTCCACGACTTCGATGAAGGCGCGTGCAAAATCCCGTTTTTCAGCTAGGAAAAGGAAGCAGTCTCGTTCGAATGGAGAGCCGTCGAACCCCTCCAGGCCGACAGCATGATGTTCCATCAGATACGCCATGACCATTTGGAAAAGGACATAGACACTGGCGCAGCGTGGATGGTTCGCTTGGATTTCGCGGACGATACGGACAATCTCACGGACAGAGCTCTTCGAAAAATCGTAGTTGTCTGGCAGGTTGTTGAAGAACGCACCTTCCGTCAGGCGGTGTCGCCGGAAGCGGTCAGGATTGTGCGAAATCTCATGGTTGTAGGCGTCGAACTCCTCATGAATCTCATTGACTCAAACTTCGCAGGTGCAAAACACTCACAAAGCCTTGTAAAATCTAGATTCATGGCTAAATAAATAGCATGAGTCACACCAGTTTGGTATAATTA
>OMZR01000206.1 GCA_900315575.1 uncultured Veillonellaceae bacterium | reverse complement strand
GGTCTCCATGCCATAAATATCATAAATCTCTTTCGTATAGCTGCCATCCGCCTCGTGCACGATGAGCGGCGGCAGCACCTTGAGCCCGCCCGCGGCCGCGCCTTTGACGGCTTCCAAGAGCATCATGTTCGGTGCCTTGTTCGCTTTCGGCTGTACCATGCGAAGCCGCTTGAGCTCCATCTGATGCGCGTGGAGCGCAACAGCAATCTCACTGAGCCGCTCTGGCAGGTGCACCATGGCAAAATGGCCGCCGAAGCGCAGCGCGTACTGCGCGGCCGTCACGACATCGTCGAGTGTCGCCGTGAACTCATGGCGTGCCCGCGCGACGCCGACGATCTTGTTCGCCTGTCCCTGCTGGACGGGACGATAGGGTGGATTCGCCAGCACGAGATGGAAGCTCTCGGCTGGATACAGATCGCGGATCGCGCGGTAGTCGCCTTCGCGCACGAAGATTTTCCCTTCGAGCTCGTTCATGATGACATTGCGCTGCGCGAGGTCGGCCATGACGGGCGAGAGCTCGACGGCATCGATGCGCGCGGCATCGTCGGCAATCAGCAGTGGGATGACGCCCGTGCCCGTGCCGAGCTCGAGCACGCGGTCGCGCGGATGGACGCGTGGAAAATGAGCGAGCAACACAGCATCCAGCGAAAAGCAGAATTCCTGCGTGTTCTGGATGATGTGCCGCCCGCTCTTCATCAGGTCGTCCAGCCGCTCATGTTCTCGGAGGCTGGGCTGTCTCATTCCGTTTTCTCTCCATTATGGTTTTCGTGGTTCTCGCGCGGCTGCCCGTCCTTCGGATGGCGGTCGCGATTCTTGCCGCCGCGCGGACGGCGGCTGCGGCGCGGTTTCTCGCCCTGCATCTTTTCCGTCTCGCGGCCTTCGCGGTTTTCACGCCATTCGCGGCGCTCGCCCTTGTCATGCGTGCGGCGCGGACGGCGGTGCGACTTGTGCTCGCCCTCCTGCCCCTCGCGCGCTTCGCGCACGTCACGCTGGGGACGCCGTTCGCCGCGCGGACGATTGCCGCGTTCCCGCCGCGGACGACGCTCGCGCATGGAGGAGCTGACTGCTTCTGCCTCGTCCGTTGCCTGCTCGAGCACTTCTTCCTCGGCACCAGCCGCGTTTTCCGCCGCGATGTCCTCAGGATCGCGCTCGACGATGTCGTCCCAGGCGCTCACGACCGTCCGGCCATTGTTCAGAAGGATCGTCGCCGTATGGCGCTGCGTATTGACGGAAATGACTTTGCCGTCGCCGCCCATCGTCGCAACAATGCTGCCCTGCTCCGGCTCTTTCGCAACCGATTTCTTCTGTCCGCAACACGTCCCATTGCAATAACCGTCATTCTCGTATTTGAGGCAGCACATGAGGCGGCCGCAGATGCCGGAAATCTTCGTCGGATTCAGCGAGAGATTCTGCTCTTTCGCCATGCGGATCGACACGGGCGCGAACTCGCCGAGGAACGATGCACAGCAGAGCGGCCGGCCGCAGCAGCCGATGCCGCCCATGAGCTTCGCCTCGTCGCGCACGCCGATCTGCCGCAGTTCGATGCGTGTGCGGAACACGGACGCAAGGTCCTTGACGAGCTCGCGGAAGTCGATACGGCCATCGGCCGTGAAATAAAACACGATCTTGTTCATGTCGAACGTGTACTCGACATTGACGAGCTTCATCGGGAGCTTGTGCTCCGCAATCTTCCGCTCGCCGACCGCGAACGCCTCTTTGGCGCGCACCTTGTTGTCCTCGACTTTCTGCACGTCCTCGGGTGTCGCGATTCGGTGGACGACCTTCAGCGGCGGCGTGGCTTCGCTGTCCGCGGCCTCGCGCGGGCCGATGACCGTCTCGCCGCATTCAATGCCGCGCGCAGTCTCCACGATCACATGGTCGCCTTTCTTGACCTCGAGGCGGCCGGGACTGAAATAATAAATCTTGCCCGCTTTCTGAAAGCGGACACCGATGATTGTCTGCATAAATTTTCTCCAAAAATATCTTCAAATCAAGATCCCATCGCCCGCAGGAAGAACCCTTCGAGCAGGAGGCGCTGGTTCACATTGGACTGCAAACGGCGATCCGCCTCGCGCACAAGTGCCAGAAGCGCTGCAATGCGCTGCTCCGGGTAATCTGGGAGCAGCTGGACGAGCTCTGCGCGCAGATCCTTGTGATAGAGCAGCGGGCTCGCGCCATCTTCGTAAAGCACGAGAAGGTCGCGCAGCAGCATGCCGAGGTAGAGAAACCACTCCGTCAGCTGCTCGCGCGGCAGCTTCTCCATCACCGCGCCGCGCGCAAACACATCCTGCACAGAAAGCTTTGCCCGCTCGCGCAGGAATTTCGCCGCATCGTCGCGGAGCTTCAGACCGTCATTTTCATAGAGCGCCAGCGCTCGGCCGAAACTGCCATCCGACAGCGC
>OMZR01000189.1 GCA_900315575.1 uncultured Veillonellaceae bacterium | reverse complement strand
GCCCTACAGATTCAGTATAGCAAATAGGAACACTCTAGCGAAAGAACCGTTTCATTCCACATCGGTGCCTTTCGCAGAAAGGTGGCACATATTCATGGAACAAAAAGAAAAAGCCGTCGTCCTGCTGTCTGGCGGGCTCGATTCCTGCACCTGCATGGCTGTCGCCAAGAGCAAGGGTTATGACATCTATCCAATCAGCTTCAACTACCACCAGCGTCACAGCATCGAGCTCGAGGGCGCGAAGAAGATTGCAGAGTTTTATGGCGTCAAGCGCCATCTGATTATCGAGACGAACATGGACGCCATCGGCGGCTCGGCGCTGACGGACAAGAACATCGACGTGCCCGAAGGCGACGTCAATCGTACGGAAGTGCCGGATACGTATGTGCCCGCGCGCAACATGATTTTCCTGTCCTATGCGATGGGCTATGCCGAAGTGCTTGGCGCGAGCCATGTCTACATCGGTGTCAATTCTGTCGATTATTCGGGCTACCCCGACTGCCGTCCCGAGTTCATCTCGCGCTTTCAGGAGCTCGCGAACTATGCGACGACAGCAACGGCCGTCAAGGGCAAAACCATCACGATTGAAACGCCGCTCCAGACGCTTTCGAAGGCTGACATCGTCAAGCTCGGCATGAAACTCGGCGCGCCATATAAGTTCACGCACAGCTGCTACAATGGCGGCGAGAAGGCCTGCGGCGTCTGCGACAGCTGCAAGCTGCGCCTGCAGGGCTTCCAGGAGGCAGGCTACGAAGACCCCATCGAGTACGAGACGAGGGACATCTGATGCGCGACGTCCAGAATCAGGTCGACGCGCGCGGCATCGCCATCCAGCATGTCGGCATCCGTGACGCGCACCTGCCATTCCTGATCAAGACAAAGGACGGCGGCTTTCAGTCCGTGCTTGCGCGCATCCAGTTTACGGTCGAGCTGCCGGAGAAATACAAGGGCACGCACATGTCGCGCTTTCTCGAAATCCTGACGCCGTGGAGCCAGAAGCCGCTTGCGGAGCCCGAAATGGATACGATGCTCGAAGACGCACTTCGACGTCTTGACGCGCAGGCGGCCGATGTCGAGCTCGCGTTCAAATATTTCGTCGAAAAGAAAGCGCCCGTCAGCGGTCGCATGTCGCTGCTCGATTACGACTGCCGCTTTGTCGGCCGCAAGCAGGCAGGGGAGCCGCTCGTCTTTACGCTCGGTGTCGATGTGCCATTCACGTCGCTCTGCCCGTGCAGCAAGGAGATTTCGGATTATGGCGCGCACAACCAGCGTTCGATTTGCCGCGTGCGCGTGCGCTTTGCGCCAGGCCATGACTGCATCCTGATTGAAGACCTCGCATCGCTTGTCGAGGCGCAGGGTTCATCGCCCATCTATCCTTTGCTCAAGCGTGCCGACGAGAAATATGTGACGGAAGCGGCTTATGACAATCCGAAGTTCGTTGAAGACATCTTGCGCGACAACGTGCTCGCGTTGCGAAAGCTCGATGGCATCGCATGGTTCTCCGTCGAATGCGAGAACTTTGAATCCATCCACAACCACAATGCCTATGCCAGCCATGAGGAGAACGTGCAGTGACGAGCCAGAGAGGGGGAGCTTTGCGTTATGAACAAATTTTATAAGCGCTTCGTGCTCCTTATCAGTCTCGTGCTGATCATTTCGGGCGTCGTCATCTATTCGACGGTCGATATCAACACACTCAAAAACCTCGGCGAATTCAAATGGTGGTCAATTGCACTGGCCATTTTCGCCGTCGGACTCGGGCTGTTCTTTGACGGCAGTCGCCTCATGCACCTCGTGAAGATTTCAAATGAAAGCATCACGCTCTATGAGGCTGTGCAGGTCATTTTTGGCAACTATTTCCTCGCTCTCTTGACGCCAGGCGCGACGGGCGGCGCGGTCGCACAGCTCATGTTTTTGCGCCATGCGGGCGTGCCGACGGGCAAGGCCGCCGTGCTCGTCATCGTGCGGACGCTGCTCTCGATTTTCTTCCTTGCGTGCTGCATGCCGCTGATTCTCCTGCATGACAAGGGCATCGTGCCGGGCATTTCAAATGAAGTCCTCATGGCGATCACGCTTGCGGCGTTCTTCGGCATCCTGTTCATCGTCTGGGGCGCGCGGCGCGGCTTCCTTGATTATTTCGTCATCTGGCTCACGCGGAAATTCTCGAACCAGAAAGGCCGCAAGATCATCGCATTTTACCGAGATACGAAGAGCGCGATTTCGCTGCTGCTGAAATCGCCGCGGGCCATGCTGCTTGTGTTCTTCGAGTCGGGGCTGAACCTGCTCTGCATTTACGCCATTGTGCCGTGCCTGCTGCTTGGTCTCGGCGTTTACGATGCGGACTGGTACAGCGTCATGGGACGCATGATTTTTCTCAACATGCTGCTGTACTTCATGCCGACGCCGGGCGGCAGCGGCGTTGCCGAAGGCGGCTTCGTGCTGCTGTTCGCAAATACCGTCCCGGCCGGCACGGTCGGCATCATCGCCGTGTGCTGGAGATTGATTGCGGAGTATATCCCGTTTTTGATCGGGCTGTATTATACGCTGACAGTGTTCGGACGGGATTTCTTGAATCGGCAGTTGACAGAGTAAGCACGCGAAAGAAAGTACGCGAAGATTGGCGTTTGCTCGCGTCGGGCGGGGGCTTCCCCTTTGGAAAAAGTACGCGCTTCGCGTGTAAAATTTTCCAGAGGGAAAGTCCCCGCCCTCCCGAAGGGACAGATGCTTCGCGGAGTTGTGACTTTGTCCAATCAGGGGAGGGGGCGGTTTTCTTTGAAAAAGTTACGCGGCGGCTATACGACGGGCGCTTGTGCGGCGGCCGGGGCGTTGTCCGCTTTGAAATTCCTGCGGGGCGAAGACTGTCCGGCGCTTGAGATCGAGGCGCTGGATGGCACGATGCTGCATATCCCTGTCAAAGATGTCCAGCCAGCCGAAGGCGGCGCGACGGCTGAAATCGTGAAGTTTTCGGGCGACGACCCGGACATCACGAATGGCGCCTCCGTCTTTACGACGCTCCAGAAAGGCGCGGCGGGGCAGGGGCTCGTGTTCCGCGCGGGCAGGGGTGTTGGGCATGTGACGAAGCCGGGCCTCCAGGTTCCCGTTGGAGAGCCGTCCATCAATCCGGGGCCGCGCAAGCTGATCGCGAGCGTCTTAGCGCGGGAGCTTGGCATCGAAACGTCTCCGT
>OMZR01000034.1 GCA_900315575.1 uncultured Veillonellaceae bacterium | reverse complement strand
ACCTTTTCATACTGTTCATATTGGTTTTCGCCGCATTCTGTGTGGCTTGTTTGCCATGCTGGAAGATCGATATTCGCTACTGTCGTTGTTTCAAACTTGAGATTCCTCCGATTTCTGTCTGTGTCATTCGTCCGTGCATATCAAGTGCAGGTCTTTCAGCCGATACTTCATCGCTTGCCGCGAGACGTGAAATGCATCTGCAAGAATCCGAAGAGCGCCTTGCAGCCACTGATCCTGTGGCATGATATGCTGAAATTTTCGTTTCATCCCCTGGAATCCTCTGCGCACAGCCGTTTCAGGCATGAGAAAACAGGCAGCACATGTGTCTGCCTGCCATTCTATAAAATCCATCGGCGTTTCCAGCTTGCGATGTCCATTCGGCAGATACTGCGGTTTTGCATTCTGGTGCTCGATGCGTGCCATTTCTGGAAGCGATTGGAAGTATTCGCGATGTAGCAGGGCATGGAATACCTCATGCATTACAGTGAAATTCTCCTGCCCTCTGCGACTCTCATCCTCGCTCAGCGCACGCTCAATCAAAATCGTTCCTTCGTTCACGAAAATCTGCATCGTCTCGCGATGCGGAAATACGCCCTCATCTGTATAAACCTTCAGACTTCCAGATTCAAATGCCGTCATGCCGAGAACAGATTCGTCAGGAGACAGATACTGCCAATCGACATCGACGTGCAGGCAGTTTTCCACCACGTCGTAAACGTCAAAATCCAACGCCGGGCGTTCCAATAAGTCTGGGCGATAGCTGCAAAGGAAGGCTTCTGCCTTCTTCTGTAACTGCTCTCGATCATAAACGGGATATTTGCTCATGATTCATCATTGAACAGGCGGATGACCTGCTCCCATTTTTTCTGTGAGACGTTGTTCTTCTTCGCCGTGCGGAGCGCCACGCGGACGAGCTTGTCGTCCATGATGTAATCGGAGATATCTTGTGAGACACCCTCTGCTTTCTCGCCAGCGGCAAGATCGAACATCTGCGCCTGTTCCTCTGACGTGAGCTGCAAAATCTCTGCCATGCGAAACAATTTCTCCTTGTCTGGCGGATACCTGCGTCCCTTCTCGATGTCGCTCATATATGCGGGAACGATGCCGAGATCGCTCGCCAGTTTCCGCAGGGTGATGTGTTGGTTCGTCCGTTTTTCGCGGATGAACGCGCCAAATTCTCCCGTCATGTCTGCTGCCCCCTATGTCAGGAATGAGCGGATACGCACATTTCTTATTCAATTATAAAAGAACAGATGCAGAGCGTCAAGGATTATTTCTTGACAATGGGCTCTCCCGGCTCGACCCAGATGAGGTCCTTTTCCACCTGCCAAAAGGTCTTGCCATCGAAAATCGGAGCAATGAGAAAGTTCTTTTTCAACAAATCAATATCTTTGCCTTGTTCTTCGTAAACACGGTGGTAATCTACAAGCTGATCGCTTTCATCACGGTATTCCCGATACAGCTTTCCATCTTCGCATTCCGCACGCCACCGATCAATATAAAATTCCGTGACCCCTGTCTCGAAATCCGTATCGCCTTCAAACCAATATACGTAACCTTGATAATAGATTTCCGCTTCCGTATACCATCCTGTATCAAGAAATGTCTCAAGATTTCCATTCTTCATAGTCCATACGCCTCCAGATATTTCTTGTACTTCTCATAAAGTTCTTTCGTCATCCTCTTGGCTGCGGAATGCTTCAGCGCTTCATCATAGGTATGATAATGCAGGATAGGATGATTCCGATTCCCGGTGAGATGGACTTCGCCATGATACGCGATTTCTAGATACAACCGCCCTTTTTCATTATACACCCGCATTTCCCGAAAACTTCCATCCGAGTTTTCCTTGATGTAGATGCTGTTCGGCGTATGCGAATAATCTGGCAAGCCATGCGCATGTTTCGTACCGGCCAGCACCTTTGCATCATACACTGTTCTGACTGTCCGATATTCATCCTCTGTTACATGACCGTTCTTCGCCATTGCACCTCTCGATGCCATCTCACATCCCTCCCAGATTTGCTGCAGAGCCATCCCAATTGAAAAGTCCGGGCTGCCAAAATGCTTTCTCAGGATTTCGATCCCACGAGCCAAAACTCTCGCGATAAAACTTCACATAACAGATGTCATCATCCATCCCTTTGAGGGGATTTCCCACACAAACAAGTTTTGTATGCGGGAAACGCTTTCGCATCTCACGGTAGCCGCGAAGAAACATCTGCTCTCTGCCATCCTCTTTGACATTCATCGTGGAAATCATGAAAGTTCCGCCATCCCGCAACCCGCTGAACGTGATGTCATAGAATTTTTCCGTTGTCCAGCCAACCGTCGGAATCGCTCGTTTCCCATGAACCTGCAAGAATGCGCCGCTCCATCGATTGCGAAACGTTGCCCCAATCAGCTGCGCTTCTACCATCTCCTCATCCATGCTGAAATCCAAACTGGCAACCGCATAATATTCGCTGACTTGCTCCAGAAAGCGGTATGGGGTATTGTACTTTTTCCAGAGCATCTTATCCTCAGCAAAGCAATGAACAATTTTACATTCTCGATTTTTGGCACCCGAAGTCGCATTTGAGAGATTTATCAGCCATTTTCCATTGTTGATGTCGGAAATATCAATGTTCTCCGGCTCAATAACTGGTATCCCATACTGATCTCTCTGGACAAAATCTGGCAGTTGGCGAATGATGCACGTATACTCCTGATTGTCATAGACAAGCATATTTTTCCCTCCTCGCTAAAAAACAAGTTGTATTTCAGCGTGTTCGCTTATTTCTAACAGCAAATATAGCAGAAATCCGCTCGACTGTCAAATCAAAAAGCCGTTGCGTCTCGATTTCTCGAAACACAACGGCTACCCATATTTTGAAAACGGTCTGATCAGGTATTTTTCGCGAGGACTGCGCCAATGACGGCACCGATGGCGCCGGCCGTCCAGACCTCGCTCTCCGAATGGCCCTTGCTCGTCGTCTTCTTGCTCGTTTTCTTTGGTGGCGGCGGGTTCTTATGATCACGATCATTGTCGTGATGGTTCTGCCAGTCCTCGTCATTCCAGTTATCGTCGTGGTGCGAGCTGCTGCTGTGCGACGAAAGCTGCGTGATGGCCGGTGCAGACGGCGTCGCGGCCATGGCTGTCGTCGGCAGTGCAAGCGAGCCAGCGCCGAGCGCGGCGCAGAGTGCGAGGGCCATGCCCTTCATGCGGATGCTTTTCGTGATGTCTTTCATGATGTATCCCTCCTATGTTCGCGCCTCCTGCGCCCGATGTCGTCCATGTCTTTCTTTCATCTGATGGACACAGTATAGCGGAGGGATATTAAATTGCAAGGCGTCAGTTATTACATCTCTCTGACGCTATCATGAAGCTTCTCGAAACGGTTCCAGATGATTTTCATACAGCGATCACGCCATCAGTCATGAATCTCGTCCGGCCGGCATTCGACGACGCTGCCGTCGGTCTCGTAGTAGACGACCTTCGCGAGCTTTGCGTTGCGGAGCATGCGGCGGCAGAGGAGGCAGGGCTTGCCGCTCGCGAGCGTGCCGTCGGCGTTGATGCCGACGATGTAGATCGTCGCGCCGTCCATGGCGGCTGGGTCGGCGTTGATGATGGCGTTCTGTTCGGCGTGGACGGCGACGCAGAGCTCGTAATTCTTGCCTTTCGGGACGTGCAGGCGCTCGCGCTCGCAGATGCCGGTATCGATGCAGTTGGCTTCGCCGCGCGGTGCGCCGTTGTAGCCCGTGCTGATGATGATGTGGTCTTTGACGATGATGGCGCCGTAGCGGCGGCGCAGGCAGGTCGCGCGGCGGCCGACAGCACGCGCGATGTCAAGGAAGTATGTCGTCCAGTCAGGACGGTTCTGGGGATTGCTCACGGGGTAGTTCCTCCTTTGCTCGCACCCGCGGAAGCTGCGTCATGCTGCTTGCTTTGACGTGCAGGGGACTCCCCCCACCGCTCTCGCGGTCCGCCCCCCCTCTGGGAGGGGGGCTGTGCAGAAGATAGGTATCGTGTCGCCAAAATCACCGCGACGAAATCATCGACGGGGACGGGCGGAACTTGCATGGTCGTTGGAAAAAGGCGGCGGAGGCCCTTGGGTGGATGGGCCTTCCAGTATTCCTTCTTCGCCTGCTCCGTCGTGCGGTATTCGTCGATGACGGTGATGGCGAGGCTCGGGACAGCGCGCTCGATGCGCGTTCGCGCATCCTTGCTCGTCGTGCCGTTGCCTTCGATCAGGCGGCTCGGCGAATATTTCGTGACGGCCGCAGCCACTTCCTGCTCAAGGTTCGCCGTTTCGATGACGCGCTGCATGAGGATGCGGATGCCGCCATTTTCGCTGCGTTCGAGTGCGGCAAAGCCGCATTTGTCGCGGCCGGGATCGAGGCCGAGCACGATGTATGATGCCCGTGTGTCTGGATACGCCTGCCCGCTTTCCTCCACCGCGCTCATGGCTGCTCCCCCTCGTTCATGCGCTCGACTTTGACGTCGAGGCGCAGCGGGCCGAGAGCGTTCGTGGCTTCGCGTGCGTAGGCGGAGAGGACGACGCCGCCGTCGATCGGGGCGATTTTCTGCACGACGCTGTAGAACTGCGCAGCCTCAATGACGCCGACCGTGCCGCGAATCGGGTCGGGGAGCAGGCCCCGCGCCGTCGCGGACTGGTTGACATCGGAGAGGAAGTTCATGAGCGTCTGCTCGGCCGCCCCCTTGTTCGAACTTTGTACCTGATAAGCACGCACGAGGATGAATTCATGCGGCTGGTAGATGATGCTGTTTTTGTAGAGCTCGAGCGCACCGCGGATCTCTTCGCCACGGATCTGGTTGCCAGCCGCGACGATGCGCACGACCATGTCCTGCGGACTCGTTGCAATGGTCTTGACAGCCCCCTCGAATTCGGGGCGGTAGATCCAGATGTCCTGGTCGGTCTTGTTCTCGCCAACGCGCACGGAGACGTTGCGGCTCGCGACCTGCGCGAGCGTCGTGAGGTCGGCGCGGACGTCGGCCTCGGGACGGTTGCCGCGGATGACGCCGCTCGCGATGACTTCGCCGGCGCGGAAAACGATGTCACCCTCGCGAATCGTGATGAGGCCGTTCGCAAGCTGCTGCGTCTGCTGTTCGAGCGTCTGCTTCTCGCCTGTAAGCTTCGTGTTCGTCTCCGTCAGCTTGCCGTTCTCGCCCAAGAGCGACTGATTCACGCTGGCAAGGTTCTGATTTTCGCCGAGCAGGCTGTTGTTCGCCGTGGCGAGCTCATCGTTGCGTGCCATGAGTGCGGCCTTCGCCTGCTCGAGCAGCATGTTGCCTTCTTTGAGGCGCGCCTGTTCTTCTTCAAGCGATTTCTGCTGCGACTGGAGCTTTTCGACTTCCTGCTGCGAGGCGTCGAGCGCGCGATCAGCCTCTTCTTTCTGCTGCGTCGCGCTGTCGAGGTCGGCCTGCGTTGCGAGCAGGTTCGCCTTTGTCTCCTGCATGGTGCGGTTGAGCTTTTCCATGCCAAAGAGCGCCGTGCGCACGTCTTTCGAGACAGCCGTCATGACGCCGAGCGTCGTCGTCGTGATGAGGATGCCCGTGACGATCGTGACGATGATGGAGGTATGACGCGGGCGCAGGCCGAAAAGCGACAGGCGTTTCTTGCCGACTTTCGAGCCGAGGCGGTCGCCGATGAAGGCGATAGCGCCCCCGGTTACAATGAGTACTAAAATAAGCAGCACACCATACATAGGCTGACCTCCTTCAACTTTATAGAAAGCGAAACAAACTTCAGCCTCCCTCTCAGAGGGAGGGGGACCGCGAAGCGGTGGTGGGAGTAGTAGGATTCGGTAGCCAGACGAGACTCCATGTTATGGCTAAAGGACTTTAGCTACGACAAAAATCTTGTTCGGCTTCAGCACCTTACTACTCCCCCTGCCACTTCGTGGCCCTCCCCCCTCAATGAGGGGGGCTGCACTAAAAGATTATCTTGATGCTTTTCGAATGAGTATCAGCCCTGCGATCAGGCCGACGATGTTCGGGATCCAGACGGCGAGCATCGGCGCAAGCGCTCCGCTGCGGCCGATGGCGTTCGCCATCGTCATGAGCGCGTAGTAGAGGAAGATGATGATGACGCTCATCGCGAAGCCTGCCGACGAGCTGTTGCGCGTCGGCTGCAGGCCGAGCGGCACGCCGACAAGCGCGAAGATCAGACTCGCCATCGGCACGGTGATGCGCTGGTAAAGCTCGGTCTCGAGCTTGTTCGTATCGACGTACTGTGTCTTCATGATGTCGATCTGGGCTTTGAGCTCCTTCATCGTGAGCTCTTCCGGGTCTTTCTGCTCGCGGACGATCTGCTTCGGGCTCGCCTTGATCGGCAGCACCTGCTTGTCAAAGCGCAGCGAGTGCTCGCTCTGGCCTTCCGTGATGTCGTAGAGCATGCCGTTGTGCATGACCCACTGGTCCGAACCGTACTCGGCATAGTCGGCATTCTCGACATGAACGACCTTGCCGTCGTCGTTGAACTCCTGGAGCGTGAGCCCCTGCAGCGTCTCCGTGTCGGCATCGTAGCGCCGCGCATAGAGCAGCCGCTGGATCTGGCCGTTCTGGATGTCCTTGAGGATGACGTGATCCTGCGACTTCATGCCGCTGTTGCCCTGGATCTCATAATAGACGACGTTGCGGTAGGCCGTATTCGCCCACGGTACGACGTATTCATTGAAGAGAATCGCGCAGATGCTGACGATGAAGCCCAGGAGGATGGCCGGCATCGCAATGCGGAAGAAGCCGATGCCGCACGACTTCATGGCCGTGATTTCCGACGAGCTCGAGAGACGGCCGAACGTCAGCAGCGTCGCCAAGAGCATCGACATCGGGAACGTCCACATGATGACGTTTGGAAGGCCGTAGACGAAGACCTTGATGACGGACGAAAGCGACGCGCCATAGTCCGTGATGTACTTCGCGATCTTGAAGAGCGTCCCGGAGCCGATGAAGACGGCAGAGAAGGCGCAGATGCCGAAGAGAAAGGTCAGCAGGACCTCCCGGAAGATGTATTTGTCGAGAATGCGGATGTGCATCTGTACGTACTCCTATTATAGCGTAAAATTGTCGCCAAGGTAGAACTTTCGTGCGACAGGGCTGTTCGCGATGGTCTCGCTGTCGCCCTCGAGCAAGATTTTCCCTTCGCTGAGGATATAGGCGCGATCGACGATGTGAAGCGTCTCGCGCACGTTGTGGTCGGTGATCAGGATGCCCATGCCGCGCTGCCGGAGGTACTGGACGATTTCCTGGATGTCGGCGACGGCGAGCGGATCGACGCCTGCAAACGGCTCATCGAGCAGGATGAACTGCGGCTCGAGCGCAAGGCAGCGCGCGATCTCGACGCGGCGGCGCTCGCCGCCCGAAAGCTCCGTGCCGCGCCGCTTCTCGACGTGCTGGATGTGGAACTCCTCGAGCAGGGATTCATATTTGTCCTTCTGCTCGGCTTTCGAGAGGTCCGTCGTCTCGAGGATCGCCATGATGTTTTCCTTGACCGTGAGCTTGCGGAAGATGGAGGCTTCCTGCGTGAGGTAGCTGATGCCGAGCGAAGCGCGCTTGTGCATCGGTAGCTTGCTGATGTTGACGTCGGAAAGGAAGACCTCGCCCGACGTCGGATGCTCAAGGCCGACGATCATGTAGAACGTCGTCGTCTTGCCCGCGCCATTTGGTCCGAGGAGGCCGACGATCTCCCCCTTCTCGACGCGCAGGGACACGCGGTCGACGACCGTGCGTTTCTTGAACGTCTTCACGAGATTCTTCGCTTCAATATTCACGCTGTATCCTCCATCTTGCTTCTCGCCTTACTGCGCGGGCTGCGCCTGCGGCTGGCCGTCCTTTGCGAGGTGGACGGTCAGCTTGTTCGCGCGCATCGTGTTGTTTTCCTGCACGGCCCAGGCATTGCCCGTCGCCGTGACGACGCCCTGTCCCTGTTTGCCCTGGTAATCCATGACATCGCCGCCGACCTCGGCATTCTTCGCGGGGCTCACGAGATGTGCCGAGCCCGTGCCGATGTAGTGGTCGTCCTTCATCCAGCCCTCCATGCGGGCTGCCGTAAATGTGCCGTCCGCATTCGAGACGACGCCGCCCTCGGCCATGAGCAGGTAGTCATTCTGCTGCGGATAGTAGTCGACCTGGTTGCCAGAAAAACTCTTGTCCTGCTGCGTGCCATGGACATTGCCCGTCGCACGCATGTGCTCCTGCCCGTCGGAAACGACTTCGTTGCAGGTGATCCGCATATCATCCTTCATGGCGACGACGCCGCCCGTGACGATGCCCTGCTGCGTCTTGCTGTTGTAGACGGCTTTCTGCCCCGCAATCCGCTCCGTGCCGCGCTTCATGAGCACGTTGGTTGTCGCCGTGATGACGCCCGTGCCCATGTCGTACTCAACCGTGTCAGCATCGAGCGAAGCCGGTTCGCCGTCCGCGAGCGCGACGGCATTCATGCTGATCGTCAGGCAGGCCGCGACGGCCGCTGCCAAAAATTTTTTTGATTTCATCACTTTGTTCCCGCTCCCTTTACGATATGCGCATGGCCCATGGCCTTGAAATGATGGAATGCATTCGTCGATTCGATCTTGTCAGCCGTCGCCTGCATGTCCTCGTGCTTGATGTAGGCATTGCCATCGGCCGTGAGCTTCGTCTCAGCTTCCGTCCAGAGAAGCTTGTCGCACGTCAGTGCAGCGCCATCTGACGTCTGCACTTTGACGTTGCTGTCGATCACGATATTCTTCGTCTCATTTTCATACGTGCCATGGTCAGCAGTCAGGCTGACCTCGCGGCCGTCTTCGTCATAGAATTTTCCAGAAAGATTCGTGAGCTCGACGTTCTTTGTCTCGGTATCGACCGTCATGGTTTCCGACGAAAGCTCCCAGATTTCGCGGCCGTCCTTTTCCTCTTTGAGCGTGTTGTCATCATACGTCATCGTCGTCGATTGCTGCTCGACAGGCTGCGGCGCTGGCGGCTGCGGTGCTGTGCGGATGGCCCAGGCAACGACGCAGATGAAAAGCAGGACGCCGAGGGCAATCCAGAATTTCTGCTGCTTGCTCATTTCGCGGGCTGCTCCTCCTTCTTCTCTGCCTCTGCTGCCTTTTTCGCGGCTTCATTCGCTGCGGCCTTGCGGCGCAGACGCTTGTCGCCGACCGTATGGTGCTTCGTCCGCTTCGTCGCCATGTCGGGCGTCGTGTTCCAGCGCTTCTGGAACCAGAGCCACTGCGTCGGGTTCTCGCGAATGATCTTGTCCACGATTTTCGTCATCTTGACCGTGAAGGCCTCGAGATCCTTGTCGGGGTCGCCGTGGTCTTCATAGTGCATGATCTCGCCGATAACGACCTTGTGCTTGCCATTCGGCTGGCGCAGGATGAAAGCGGGCAGCACGGGCGCGTCGAACTTGCGCGCAAAAACGGCCGGGCCCATCGGCGTCGAGGCCGTGCGGCCGAGGAATTCCGTGAAGCAGCCGCCCGGGCCTGCGTCCTGGTCGGCGAGGAAGCCGAGAATCTTGCCCGACTTCAGCGCACGCGCCGCCGCAAGGAGCTCGCTCGTGCCGCGCGAGAAAATCTCGACGTGGATCGTCGCGCGCAGGTCGTCGAGCACCTGCGTGTACTGGATATTCGGCTGCGGCTTCGCGATGGCCGTGACGGGCAGGCCGTTCAGCGTGAACGAGGCCGAAAGCCATTCCCACGTGCCGATATGCCCCGTCAGCACGACGACGCCCTTGCCCTCAGCAAGCGCGGCCTTCATGCGCTCGAGGTGGTCGATCTCGATGTACTGCTCGAAATTGCTTTCATTGAGATGCGGCATGTAGAGGATTTCGAGCACGTTGCGCGCGAGGTTGACGAACGAGGCGCGGACGGTCTTGCGCGTCTCGGCCTCGGACATCTTGAGCGAAGTCATCATCTGCGAGACGGCGCGCTCGCGCTCTTTCTTGATGAGCAGGTAATAGAGGTTGCCGAGCACCCAGCCCGCGCCCATCAGGACACGGTAAGGCGTATGGCAGACGACCCAGCTCAGCGCCATCAGCGACTTGTAAATCATAGATGCGTCTCCGCCTTTCATAAACAGTAATTCAACCTCCCTCTCAGAGGGAGGGGGACCGCAAAGCGGTGGTGGGAGTCCCCTGCATGGCAAAAACAACAAGCACGTCGTTTTCTTCCGCGGGTGCGAAAAAGCGCCCCGTGTTTACTGCGCCAGCTTGTTCGAAGGTGCTTCTCCCACCACATCATAGAACGACGCAATCACGTCCTTCCAGCGCCCCTGCGCCTTCAGGATGAACTCGATGACGTCCCGCACGGCGCCGTGGCCGCCAGGATGGCGCGCGACGTAGGCCGCCGCCTCGCGGGTCTCCTCGCTCGCGTCGGCGACAGCGGCGGGAAAGCCGCATTGGAGCATGACGGGCAGATCGATGAGGTCGTCGCCGACGTAGGCGACTTCGTCATCCCCGAGGCCGTACTGCTCTTTGAGCTCGCGATACGCCGCGCGCTTGTCCATACAGCCCTGATAGACGCTATCGATGTGGAGTTCTTTCGCTCGATGTGCGACGTGCGGCGACGTGCGGCCCGTAATGATGGCCGTTTTGAGCCCGGCTTTGCGCGCGAGCGTAACGCCAAGGCCGTCGCGGGCATGGAACGATTTGAAGAGCTCGCCTTCCGGCCCGATGTAGATGCCGCCGTCCGTCAGCACGCCATCGACATCGAAGATGATGAGCCTGACGCGCTTGGCGCGCTCGCGCGGCGTGCGCTCTCCTGCACTCTCTGCAAATGAAATCATAGCAACCTCAAGATTTTCTGAAAAACCGGAACCACATCAGACAACGCCCTGCCGCAGCAGGTCGGTCAGATGCACCATGCCGATGGGCTTGTTCTCTTTGTCGATGACAGGCAGGACGGTGACCGGATTCGGCTTGTGCTGCTCCATGACATGGAGCGCCTGCGCGGCCATCTTTTCGGGCGAAATGACAAGCGGCGACGTGAACATGATGCTCTCGACCGGCTCGTCGAGAAAGTCGTTGTCCTTCGCGAGCGCGCGGCGGATGATGCCGTCCGTGATGAGGCCGAGGAACTTGCCGTCGTCATCAATGACGGACGCAGCGCCGAGGCCCTTGTCCGTCATGACGAACAGCGCGTCCTTCGCCGTCTTGCCCTTGTGAATGAGCGGATTATCGCCGTCCGTGTGCATGACGTTCCTGACCGTCAGCAGCAGGCGGCGTCCGAGTGCGCCGCCCGGATGGAACAGCGCGAAGTCCTGGCTCGTGAAGTTGCGACAGCTCATGAGCGCCATGGCGATGGCATCGCCCATCGCGAGCGTCGCCGTCGTGCTGGCCGTCGGCGCGAGGCCGAGCGGGCACGCTTCGCGCTCGACGGAGATATCGATGAAATAGTCGGCGAACTGGCCGAGCTGCGACGTGCGGCGGCCGCTCATCGCGATGATCGTCGCACCGATGCGGCGGATGATCGGCAGGATGTTGACGATTTCGGACGACTCGCCGCTGTTGCTGATAGCGATGACGACGTCCTGCTCCGTCACCATGCCGAGGTCGCCGTGGAACGCCTCGGCCGGATGCAGGAAGAACGACGGCGTGCCCGTCGAAGCGAGCGTCGCCGCGATCTTGCGGCCGACGTGGCCGCTCTTGCCCATGCCCGTGACGATGACACGCGCCTTGCAGGCGAGAATGCAGTTCACGGCCGCGACAAACTCCTCGTCGATGCGCTCCGTGAGCCGCTTGACGGCTGCCGCCTCGATTTCGAGCGTCTCAACGGCTTTTTCTTTGATGACCGTATCATCCATGTCAGTTGTTCTCCTCTGCCTGCACGATTTTGTGGATGGCAAGCGCCTGCTTCAGCAGGCCTTCGAGCTTGTCGAGGTAGACCATGTTCGGGCCATCGGACAGCGCTTCTTCCGGGTTGTCATGGACTTCGAGGAACAGCGCGTCGACGCCGCAGCCGACAGCTGCGCGCACGAGCGGCTCGACGTACTCGCGGTTGCCCGACGAGGACGTGCCGTTGCCGCCCGGCAGCTGGACGCTGTGCGTGCCGTCAAAGACGACCGGATAGCCGAAGCCGCGCATGATGGGGAGGCTCCTCATATCGACGACGAGGTTGTGATAGCCAAACGACGCGCCGCGCTCCGTCAGCAGAATCTGGTCGCAGCCGCTCTCATGGAGCTTGTCGACGACGTTGCGCATGTCGTCGGGCGCGAGGAACTGGCCTTTCTTGACATTGACGACGCGGCCCGTCTGTGCGGCCGCATGCAGGAGATCCGTCTGGCGGCAGAGGAACGCCGGGATCTGGAGAATGTCCGCGACCTTGCCTGCGGGCTCCGCCTGATAGCTCTCATGGATGTCCGTCACGATGGGGACGCCGAGCTGCTTCTTGATTTCCGCGAGCCATTCGAGCCCTTTTTCGAGGCCGGGGCCGCGGAAGCTGTGGAACGAGGAACGGTTCGCCTTGTCAAACGACGCCTTGAAGACGTAATTGACGCCGAGGCGCTGGCAGATTTCCTTGATCGTGCGGCCGATCAGGAGCGAGCGTTCGAGGCTCTCGAGCACGCAGGGGCCTGCAAGCAGTGCGAGCGGCTCATCGCCGCCAATCTTGAAGTTTCCGACGGTGACTTTGTTCATGTTCCTTCTCCTTTCATTCCGCAGCTTCCGCATTCTTGGAAAGCATTTCTTTATAAATCTCATTGACCTTCGCGAGGTCCTCCTCGGTATCGACGCCGACGAACGTGCTCGTGCTCTCGATGACCTTGATGCGATAGCCGTTCTCGAGTGCACGCAGCTGCTCAAGGCTCTCGGCGCGCTCGAGCGGCGTCGGTTCGAGCTTGGCGTATTTCAGCAGAAAATCGCGCTTGTAGGCGTAGATGCCGATATGCTTGTAGACGGGGATGCCGAGGTGATGGCGCGGATACGGCATCAAAGAACGCGAAAAATAGAGTGCATAGCCGTTTTTGTCCGTCACGACCTTGACGTTGTTCGGATTCTGCTGTTCGGCTTCGTCCGTCATCTCCGTCTTGACCGTCGCCATCTGGAGCTCGGGATCGTCATCAAACGCCGCCGCGAGGCTGTCGATGAGAGCCGGGTCAATCAGAGGCTCGTCGCCCTGGACATTGATGATGACGTCGTAATCCGACAGCTTCTCCGCGACTTCGGCGAGGCGGTCCGTGCCGGTCGGATGGTCTTCGCGCGTCATGATGGCCGCGCCGCCATGCTGCTCGACGACACCCCAAATGCGCTTGTCATCCGTCGCGACGATGGTCTTTTCCGTGCGCAAAGCCTTCGATGCACGGTCATAGACGCGGCAGATCATCGGTGCGCCCGCGATATCCTTCAGCGGCTTCCCCGGCAGGCGCGTCGAGGCATAGCGCGCAGGGATGACGCAGAGTGCTCTGTATTTCATAAGCAGCCTTCTTTCTAGCGATTGATGATTTCAGCCTCCCTCTTTGAGGGAGGGGGACCGCGAAGCGGTGGTGGGAGTAGTAGGGTGCTGTAGCCGAACGAGCTTACACAATCCGAGCTTTCGGCATGCGGCCAATACGTTCTGTCAATCTCTTCTGCAACGTCGCGAGGAATTCCTCCCGCCCTGCCTGGAACGTGACTTCGACGCAGATGACATAGACGGGAATCGGCCAGTGCTCTTTCACGACCGTTGCCGGAATCTTCACGGCGTCTTTTTCCGTGATGACGATGGCCTCAGCGCCCTTCGCCTCGGCCTGCTCGAGCACGTCGCGCATCTCCTGCGCCGTGTAGTCATGATGGTCGGGGTAGCGCAGGCTCTCGATGATTGACGCGCCGATGTCGCTGAGCGTCTGCTCGAACGATGCCGGGTTGCCGATGGCCGAGACGGCCACGATGCGCTTGCCCGCCATCTCGCGGACGTCGATGCCCTCTCCGCCAATGTTCATATACCAATCGTAGAGCGGCATGAAGCAGCGCGGCTGATGGATGCTCTCGACGATGGCCGCATGATCGTTGTATTTCTTGACGGTCTCATTGATGTACTCGCGCGAGCCTGCTGCCGCCTGGTCGACTTTCGTCAGCAGGCAGACGTCGGCGCGCCGGATATGCGAAATCGGTTCGCGCAGCGTGCCGCGCGGCAGGATGTAGCCATTGCCGAAGACATTGACGGCATCGACGAGCAGGATGTCCATGTCGCGCTCGAGCTGCCAGTGCTGGTAGCCGTCATCGAGGATGGCCACCTCGGCACCGAAATGGTCGATGGCGTACTGGCCCGTGACGGCACGCTCAGCACCGATCAGCACGGGCACATTCGGCAGATGTTTTGCGAGCATATAAGCTTCGTCGCCGGCCTCGGCCGCCTCCATGTGCAGCTGCCTGCCATCCGAGACGACGCCGACCTCGCCATGCCATTTCGCGCGGTAGCCGCGGTTCAGGATGACGACACGGTAGCCCATGTCCCGGATGTCGCTCGCGAGACGCTGCGCCGTCGGCGTCTTGCCCGTACCGCCGACCGTCACGTTGCCGAGGCTGATGACGAAGCAGCCGAGCCGCTTGCGCTTGAGGATTCCCGCCGAGTAGCCCCAGAGCTTGAGGTTCACAAGCGACGCATAAATCAACGAGAAAATGTAGAGGATGCCGAGAATCAGGTGCAGGAAGATGCCGTGGACTTCCTTGCTGTGCACGAGGTCGATGAAGTATGTCTGGAGGTTTGCGATCTTCTGCGTCGAGCGCACATGGTGCAGGTTCTCTGGCGCATTCTCGAATTTGTCGAGCATGTCGCGCAGGATGATGGCGGACTTGCGAGACGCGCCCTTGTTCTCCTGCACGATGGCCCGCGTCTCCTCCTCCATGCGGTGACGGTGCGCGGGGTCGTCAAAGAGCTTGGCCACAGCCTCGGCAAGCTGCTTGCCATTCTTGACCGTGATACAGGCATTGCGGTTCTTGAAGAGAGCGTATGTATCCTTGAAATTAAACATGTGGTGGCCGACGATGATGGCCTTGCCGTGCGCGGCAGGCTCTAGGATGTTGTGCCCGCCATGCGGCACGAGGCTGCCGCCGACATAGACGACGTCGCCAATACTGTAGACCTTGCCGAGCTCGCCAATCGTGTCGAGGATGACGATGTCAGGCTCATTGCCTTCCGCGCGCGGCTCTTTCTGCAGGCCCGTGCGCGTCGCCGTGTCAAAGCCCGCCTTCTTGCAGAGGTGCACGACCTCCGTCGTGCGCAGCAGCTCGCGCGGCGCGATGACGAGGCGGGCGTTCGGATGATTCTTCCGCACGGCCTGGAATGCCTCGAGCACGGGCTCCTCTTCGCCACGATGCGACGAGCCCGCGAGGAAGATGCCGTCATTGTTCTTGAGGCACATTTCCGTCAGGATGCGTTCCTTCTCCTCGGGCGAGACATCCGTATACGTCTGGTCGAACTTCGTGTTGCCCGTCACGATGACGAGCTCAGGCGGAGCGCCGAGGCGTTTGATGTAGTCGGCATCAATCGGCGACTGCATCGCGAATTGCTTGACCGTGCCGATCATGTCGTGGAGCAGGCTGTGGAGGTGCTTGTACTGCTTGACGCTCTTATCGCTGATGCGGCCGTTGACCATCATGACGGGGACGTGGAGCTCCCGTGCGGTCTTGAGGAAATTCGGCCAGAGCTCCGTCTCAACGGGCAGGTACACGCGCGGCCGGATGCGCTTCAGCACATGGCCTGCGAGCCACGGCAGGTCGAGCGGGAAATAGATGATGGCATCCGCATCTTTGATAATGCGGTTTGCCATCTCGTAGCCGCTCGTCGTCACGACGGACACGAGGATCGGACTCGTCGGGAACTCGCGGCGGAACTCCTTGATGAGCGGGCTCGTCGCGACGATTTCGCCGACGGACGCCGCGTGCACCCAGATGCAGTCCTTGTTCGCGACTTTGTCGAGCGCGTGCGGCGGGAAGAACCCGAGACTCTGCTTGATGCGCTCGACGAATCCCTTCTCGCGCACCGCGCGGACCATGAACACCGGAATGATGAGCACGCCGACGATGATGGCCGCGATGTTGTACAGTAGTTGCATATGTCTCCCCTTCCGCTCAAGCCTGGGCTTCCGCGTTCTTGAACTGAATGCTGTAAAGGTAGCTGTAGAGGCCGCCGAGGGCGAGGAGCTCCTCGTGCGTGCCCTGTTCTTTCACATGGCCGTGGTCGATGACGAAAATCTGGTCGGCATCGAAAATCGTCGAAAGGCGGTGCGCGATGACGAACGACGTGCGCCCCTCCATGAGCTTGTCGAGCGCCGCCTGCACGATCTTCTCGCTCTCGGTGTCGAGTGCGCTCGTCGCCTCGTCGAGAATCAGGATGCGCGGATTCTTGAGAATCGCGCGCGCAATCGCCATGCGCTGGCGCTGGCCGCCCGAGAGGTTCAACCCGCGCTCGCCGATCTGCGTGTCATAGCCCTTCGGCAGCTGGCGGATGAACTCGTCGGCATTCGCGGCCTTTGCGGCCTCGACGACTTCCTCGTCTGTCGCGTCGAGACGGCCGTAGCGGATGTTCTCGCGCACCGTCGTCGAAAAGAGCATCGTCTCCTGCGGCACGATGCCGATCTGCTCCCGGAGCGACGAAATCTTGACATCGCGGATGTCGTGGCCGTCGATGAGAATCTGGCCATCCGTCACATCGTAGAAACGCGGGATCAGGTTCGCAATCGTCGACTTGCCCGCGCCGGACGGGCCGACGAACGCAATCATCTGGCCCGGCTTCGCCTCGAGCGTAACATGCTCGAGCGCCGGGACACCCTTCTTGTATTCGAACGAAACATCGCGGCACTCGACATGGCCTTCCGTCTTCGGCAGCACGATGGCGTCCGGCTTGTCCTTCACCGTCTCCGGCAGGTCGAGCACCATGAAGACGCGGTCGACGGCCGCCATCGCGCGCTGGAGCGAGCCATAAACGCGCGAGAGGCGCTTGACCGGGTTCGCGAGATTGACGGCATACGTCAGGAACGCGACGAGCGAGCCTGCCGTCATGACGCCGTTGACGACCTCGTAGCCGCCGAACCAGACGATGAACGTCACGGAGAGTGCCGCGAGGAACTCGACCGTCGGCGTCAGCAGGCTCGTCAGGCGGACGTTCTGCATGGCCGCCTGGAAGTTGAGTTCGTTCTGCTTGCAGAAGCGCTCAATTTCATACCCCTCGCGCACGAACGATTTCACGACGCGGATGGACGAGATGCTTTCCTGCAGCAGCGACGTGATGTCCGCCATGCGCTCCTGGATCAGCGTGCCGTTGCGCTTGAGCTTGCGGCCGAAAATCTTCATGGCCTGCCCGACAAGCGGGATGACAACGAGCGTCAGGAGCGAAAGCTTCCAGTCGAGCATGATCATCATGACGATGGAACCGATGAGGATCGAACCCTCCGTCACCATCTCGATGAGGTTCGTCACGAGTGCCGACTGGATGGCCGCGACATCGTTCGTGATGAAGCTCATCGTCTCGCCCGTCTGGTGCTTGTCAAAATACGCCATCGGCATGCGCTGGAACTTGCGGAACATCGCCTCGCGCACGTCGATGATGACTTTCTCTCCAATATAAGAGACGAGGTAGCTCTGCCCATAGTAGAAGATGCCGCGGAACAGGAACACAACGACGATGCCGACTGCGATGAGGTTCAGCATCATCATGTCCTTGTCCATGAGCACCTTGTCGATCATATCCTTGATGATCCACGGCAGGTAGAGGTTTGCCGCTGCCGCCAGTATGATGCAGATGATGGCAAGGCCGAGGCGCTTGAGATACGGCTTGATGTAAAGGAGAAGCCGCTTGTAATTCTTCATGAGAGATTTTCCTTATCTATGGTATGGCGGCGCGCTGCCGCGAGGATTTTTTCGGCCACGCGTCCCGATGCCCCCGGGGGGCCGAGGCGGCGGCAGGCTTCGCGCAGCTTGCCGCAAACCCAGGCGCGGTGCTCCTCGCCGCGATAAAGCGGCAGCACTTCGCGCGTGATCGCATCGGGCGTCACCTGCTCCTGCAAGAGCTCCGGCTGGAATGTCTCGCCGAGCAGGATATTCGGCAGACTGAACCGCTCGATGTGCACGAGCAGCTTGCCGATGGCATACGACAGCGGCGACAGCCGATAGAGCACGACGCATGGCAGTCCCATGAGCGCCGCCTCCATGACGACCGTGCCCGACGTCGCGATGGCTGCATCCATGAGCCCCATGAGCGCATACCGTGCCTCATGCGTCAGCATGACATGCACGCCCGCATCATCAATCAGCGAGCGCAGCAAGCCCTCGTCCACGCCATCGGCAACAGGGAGATAAAACTTCGTCTCCGGCCGCTCGACGAGCAGCTTCTTCGCCGCTTGCAGCATGTCCGGCAGCAGCATTTCGATCTCCTGCCGGCGGCTGCCGGGGAGCAGCAGGACGCCGTGGTCTCCCTCCTCGAAGCCAAACACGCGCCGCGCTTCCCGCTCGGGAAGTTCCGCCTTCACTGTATCGACGAGCGGATTGCCGACAAATGAAATCTTCGCGCCCGCCGCCTCATAGACCGGCAGCTCGTGCGGGAAGATCGCGACAAACTCGTCGGCAATCGCCGCGCACGATTTCGCGCGCCCTTTGCGCCAGGCCCAGGCCGACGGCGGGATATACGAGAACACAGGAATGCCGAGCGCCTTCGCACGCTTGGCAAGCCGCCAGTTGAAATCAGGATAGTCGATGAGCACGAGCAGGTCGGGCTGTTCCTCGCGCATCGCATCTGTGAGCCGGTTCAAGAGTTTCCGGATGCGGCCGAGATTCTTCAGCACTTCCCAGACGCCCATGACATTGTAGCTCTTGTAATCAGCAAAGAGCCGCACACCCGCGTCCTCCATCTCGTGCCCGCCGAATCCCACGAGCACCGTCTCCGGCGCCTGCGCGAGAAGGGCGCGCGCAATCCGCGCCCCATGAAGGTCGCCCGAAGCCTCTCCGGCCGACAGCATGATCTTCAATCGCTTCTCCTCCTCGCGCAGAAAATTTTCCAGTACATCCTATTATACTATAACTTTCGGCCAAATCAAAGAAATGTTTTTCCACAAAATACGTCGGAGTGCAATATCTTATCTGATGTGTGGCTTGCGATTTTCTCTTGTTCGCCGTAAAATAAGAACAAAGAGGAGATACGCCATCATGAAGCCAATCAAACCTTGGAAAGATCTGACGTTCACTGACGACTACATGTTCAAAAAAGTCATGGAAGCCAAGAGCATCTGCAAAAGTACGCTGAACCGCATCCTTCCTTGGAACATTCGGCGCGTCACCTACTTCGAAAAAGAAAAGCCATTGCAAGCTCTCTATGAAAGCAAGGGCATCCGTCTCGACGCCTACATCCATGACGAAGTCGAACGCATCTACGACATCGAAATGCAGGTTCGAAAGATGCACGAAAAGGAAGACGTTAACGAGATGATGACACTTGCCAAGCGTGGGCGCTACTATCTTGGAGAAATCGATATGGAGCGCTTGCAAAGGGGTGCGCTTTACTCCGATCTTCATCCGACAATCGTCATCTTCTTCTGCCCGTTCCGGCTTTTTGACGGAAGCCGGTCGATCTACCGATTTCCGCGCATCTGTGCGGACGATTCATCGCTCATCCTCCCGGACGAAACCGAACTCGTCTTCGTCACTTCAAAAGGAAATCGCAAAGGACTTTCAAAATCCACCTATGCACTTCTCGATTACATGGACGGGAAACTCAGCAACGACTCCCTCGTCCAGCGCATCGAAGATTGCATCCATTCCTTGAAACAAAAAGAACAAGAGGAGCGTGAATACATGATGTTTGAAATGAGACTCCGTGAAGAACGCGAAGAAGCTAAGGCTGAAGGCAAAGCCGAAATCATCCTCAATATGCTCAAGGAGCATGTCCACGTCGATGCCATCCAGCGTTTTACCGGCTGGACTGCCGACCAGATCCGTGCTCTTGCTCAAAAGAACGGCCTCGTCGTCGAGTGATTCCTGTCACTTTTCCAGCGGCTCCGCAGCATCATGCTTGCGGAGCCGCTCTTTCGTCACAAATGTTTTTCCATAAAAATACGCCGGAGACCTCACGTCTCCGACGCATCCTTCTTTTCCTTCGCCCGCTGCGCCCAAGCCCTGCTCTGCTGGCGATCCGATTCCTTGTACGCTTCCTTCGCGCAATCCGGACAATACCGCTGCCCGCCGCCACGAACGACGAACGGCTTGCCGCAAACTTCGCAGTTCATGATGGTCTTGCCGAGCTCAACCGCCTTCCCCGCGCGCTTGCGCTCGACATAGTTCCGATAGTTCACATGCCGCTTCAATATCCGGCACGACGGGCAGTACAGCGACCGCGGCGTCCCGACGAACTCCCTCCCGCACAGCGTGCACTTCCGCATCACTTTCACATTCGCCTGCATCCGCTTCTTCCGACACGCCGGACAAAATCGCGCCGTCGAACTCGCCACAAACTCCGCCCCGCAGTCCTCACAGATATGCTCCACCGGACGTTTTACCACATGCGCCACCTCACTTTCCTGTTCACGCTAACGCCTCCTGCAGCTCCCTTGTCAGCACGATCACGTTCCGATACCCCGCCTGCTCGAGCTGGAAGAAGATTTCCTGCTGCACCTCGGGCTTTCGGGGCGTCACGGCGATGACAACGAGGTCGTGCTCGCGGTCGATAGATGCCTCCTGCCATGCTTCCACGGGAACGCCAGCAACCGATGCTGGGTTTCCCGCCGGATTCTGCACAAGCACCCCCGCTACGGAAATGCCCTGCCGGGCAAGATTTTGCAACAACCTCTCTGCCACTTTTCCTGCACCATAAAGATAAAATCTTCGTGTCCGGTGTACCTCTTGCCAAAAACCTTCTTTCAAGAAACGTTCTTTCTGCAATATCCTTATGCAATCGAACTCGCATGCTGCTGGCTCTTCCAGGAGATGCCCAAGCTTTCTCCATGCTTCCTGCGGCCATTCATTTTCTTTCAGGCGTCCCTGCTGCCGCAAGCGCTGAAATTCATCGATGACGCGGTGCAAGTAGCGCCGCCTGTCTCTCCTCGCAACATACGGCCAGCAACTTGCCTGATAAATACGCCAAGCATTATAAGAAGCTGCCGTGCCGATCTCCTGTTCTTCTTTGCTTCTCGTTTGCAAGAATCTCCAGTATTCCGCAAATTCCTCATGATAACAGAGATATTTCTGGTTCAATCATTTTTCCTGTGGGATGAACGATGCGTAACAGGTCAATGGCGGCTCATGTCGATGAGTTTCAAAAAGAAGTATTCATCGTCA
>OMZR01000043.1 GCA_900315575.1 uncultured Veillonellaceae bacterium | reverse complement strand
TTGCGAAGGCAGTTTGTTTAGCAGCTTCTACTATAGCAGAGCGTGCAAGTGATTTCTTTTTTCATGCTGGCTTACCCACAGTTATGGGAGAAGCCTCATTTGTTCTTCTACTTCTTGCGCAGGATGTTTTTTATCGACATAAAGAACATTGGATTTATATACGCAAATCCCTCGTTTTTCACATGCATCCATGACTTTTCGAATAAAACCATCGACGTCTACAATCGTTACGCAATCCGAGGTTCCATATTTTTTTGCATGTTCTATCTGTTCATCGGTCAAACGATAATATCCCATCTTTCCATCATCACATACGGAAACCAACGGCATCATTGCAGTCGAGAACACAAAATACTCATCGCCTGGCAGGCACTTGGATTTTCCATTAGAGAACGTCAGCATGCCATCCGACGGGTCGCCCATCCCTTTTTGAGGCTCAGCGTTCCGAAAATAGGTAAGGGAGTTGCAGTATAACTTTCCTGCCATCAAATCATCGCTATAGTTCGTGAACTTAACGAGCTTTTCGTACTGTGTCATCATCTGCTCTCCCGCTTTCATTTTCTCTCTTCATTCTATCGCAGTCTCGCGGGCCGCGCAAGGAAAAAGCGCCTCATGACATCTGCACAGCTCTTGTGCAAACGTCATGAGGCGCTTTGCAATATTTGATCTCAGATTGCCGCGATCGTGATGCCGTGCTCTTTCGCGAGGGCGAGGACGTCTTCTTTTTCGACGAGGAGCGTCTTGTCGGCCTCGATGGCGAGGGCCGTGGCTCCGGCTTTGACCATGCCCTCAATCGTGGCTTTGCCGACGGTCGGGACGTCGAAGCGGTTGTCCTGCTCGGGCTTCGCGACTTTGACGACGACGGCGCCGCCGTTCGCGAGCTTGCCGCCGCGCGCGATGCAGGCGTCCGTGCCTTCGATGGCTTCGAGTGCCATGACGGCCATGTTCTTGACGACGACGGTCTGGCCGATGTCGAGACGGCCGAGCTCTTTGGCGATGCGGAAGCCGAACTCCATGTCCTTCTTCTGCTCTTTCGTCGGCTCGAGCTCCGTCAGCGTGCCGCGGTGCGGCATGAGCATGCGGAGGAGCGCCGTCTGGTCAAAGGCCTGCATGCCGGCTTTCGCGAGCTCGCGCACGAACATCATCATGATGGTGTCGTCCTTGCGGTCCGGCAGCGCCATGATGAGCTCCATCATGCGGGCGTCCGGCGTGACCTTGCCGTTGAAGAGCAGTTCTTTCGTGACCTTGCCGAGCATCGTGACTTTCTTGATGCCTTTTTCCTTCAGGTAGTTCAGGATGGCGTCGAGATGGCCGATGCTGATGTCCACGCACTCGGCGGCGCAGTCCCTGAGCTCTTCCGGCGACTCGTCGAGCAGGCGCACGGCGCAGACTTCGAAACCGAGGCGCTTCGCTGCTTTCGCGCATTCGACGGGCAGATGGCCCGCACCTGCGAGCAGTCCGACTCTTTCCATTGGGGTTCCTCCTTGGTTAATCGTTATGGCGTTCCCGGCAGATGCCGCGCTCCGCGTCGCGGAGGAAGCGCAGGAAGTGCTCGATTTCGTCGCACGAATCGACTTCCTGCTCGATGACGGCAATGGCCTGCGCGAGCGAGAGGCCCGAACGGTAGAGAATCTTGTACGCCTGCTTGATGCGGCGGCGCGATTCGAGCGGGATGCCCGCACGCGAGATGCCGACGCTGTTGAGGCCGACGGCTTTCGCCGGATGGCCGTCGACAATCGTGTACGGCACGACGTCCTGCGTGAGCTTCGACATGCCGCCGACCATCGCGTTGCGGCCGATCTTGACGAACTGGTGCACGCCCGCCATGCCGCCGATGACGGCACGGTCTTCGACGATGCAGTGGCCGGCGAGGCTCGCGAGGTTCGACATGATGATGTTGTTGCCGACGACGCAGTTATGCGCGACATGCGTGAGCGCCATGAGCAGGCAGTCATTGCCGATGCGCGTCTCTTCGCCTTCGCCCGTCGCGCGGTGCACGGTCGCGCCTTCGCGGATCGTCGTGCGGTCGCCGATGAAGACGTAGCTCTTCTCGCCCTTGAATTTCAGATCCTGCGGCTCCTCGCCGATCGAGGCGCCCTGGAAAATCTTGCAGTCTTTGCCGATCTGCGTCCAGCCCGTGATGACGACATGCGGGCCGATCTTCGTGCCCTCGCCGATTTCGACATTCTCGCCGATGACCGAGTACGGCCCGATCTCGACGTTTTTCGCGATACGTGCTCCCGGAGCGATGACCGCCGTATCGTGGATGTATGCAAGTACCTTGCTCTCTGTACTCATCTGCTCCAACTCCTAACCATCCTATGAAGCGAGGCCGGGCCTCGCGATCTTTGCTCTGTCTTTTTCATATACTCCCCGATCTACGCTCCATAGTGGTACACGATATGACGGCAAATCCAGGCGTTATCCGAGTGGAACAAAGATTATCTTTCATTTTCTGCCAGATAGAGCCCGATATGGGCATTTTTCACATATCTTCCGGCTCTTTCAGAGCGAATTTGAAATCCGCTGACGCGACGAGCTTGTCCTTGACATAGCCGTCGGCATGCAGCAGGCCGAAGTTGCCGCGCACGCGGACGATTTCGGCCTTCGTGACGAGCTGGTCGCCCGGGACGACGGGATGCTTGAATTTGACATGCTCCATGCCGCCGAACATCGCGATCTTGCCGCGGTGCTCTTCCGGATACAGCATGGCGACGCCGCCGACCTGCGCCATGGCCTCGAGGATCAGGACGCCCGGCATGATCGGATGGCCGGGGAAATGACCGACGAACTGCGGCTCGATCATCGTGATGTTCTTGATGCCCGTAGCCGAATGGAACGGGTCGATCTCGAGGATGCGGTCAACGAGCAGCATCGGCGGACGATGCGGCAGGATCTTCATGATTTCCGTAATGCCTAATTCCATGATATTTCCCTCAACTTTCACTTCTGGCGTACGCCAGTCAGGATCTGTTTTGCAAGCGCCGTATTGAGCGCATGGCCCGAAGCCGCTGCGATGACGTGGCCGCGGATGATGCCAGCAAGGCGCAGGTCGCCGATGACGTCGACGATTTTGTGGCGGACGAGCTCATCTTCGAAATGGAGCGGGTTCAGCCAGCCCTCGTCATTGTAGACGATGACGTTCTCGATGCTGCCGCCGAGGCCGAGCCCCATGGCGCGGAGCTGCGCGATTTCCTTCTCGTAGGCGATTGTGCGGGCCGGGGCGATTTCCTTCTTGTACGTTTCCGGCGTCACGTCGAAATTCTCGTACTGGATGCCGATGAGCTTGTGCGGATTCACCGACGTGAAGCTCACGCGGAAGCCGTCGTAAGGCAGGGCCAGCACGAAGCGCTCGTTCTTGTCGTCATCGATGCGATAGACGCGGTCGATGACGATTTCCTCACGCGGCGCGTCGAGTTTGGCGATGCCCGCCTGCTCGATGAGTTCGAAGAACGCGAGCGAGGCGCCGTCCGCGACGGGAGGCTCCTCAGAATCGAGCCGCACCTCGCAGTTGTCGATGCGGAGCGCATGAAGTGCGCTCATGAGATGCTCGATGGTAAAGAACTTGACGCCGTCCTCCTCGATCGTTGTCGCGCGGAGCGTCGATGTCACGTGGTCCGCCGTCGCATGGACACGCGGCTCACCATCGAGGTCCGTGCGCACGAAGACGATGCCCGTCCCCGCGGCCGCCGGCCGCAGCTCCATGTGCACCTCGCGCCCCGAATGGAGCCCGATGCCCGTATACGCCGCCGCCCGCGCCAGCGTTGTCTGTTGTTGCAAGGAGCGTCCTCCCCTTTCTCGTTTTCATAGCTCTTACTATCATACTACGAAAAGGTTTTGGTGGTCAAATTTTTCGTATCGCAGCCTCCCTCTAGAGGGAGGGGGGGGCTAAGCTCAAAAGCAGCTTCTTATTCTTTCCGCACATTCTTCCCATCAAAGCACGGCACGTATTCTTCACTCGCGGCTCTCCGCTCCTGCACGTAGCAGTGCGTCATGCCGAGGTCGAGGGCGTGCTCGACGACGCTTTCGTATTCGAATGTCGTAAGACGACGCGAAAGGTTCTTGTGCTCGCTCGCGTGATACATCGGCGTGTACTGGTTCATCAGCGAGACCTGGATTTTGTCGCCAAACGTCTCGTGAAACCAGTCGAGGATTTTCATGCTCTCGTGGCGGCAGCCCGGCAGCACGAGATGGCGCACGAGCACGCCGCGCGTCATCTGGCCGTCCGCCGCGAACTGCGCGGGCCCGACCTGGCGGAACATCGCCTCGATGGCTGCCCGCGCGGCGGCGGGATAATCGGGCGCGGCCGAATAATCGCGCGCCGACGTTTCTTCCATATATTTGAGGTCGGGCAGGTAGACATCGACGGCGCCCGCGAGCGATTCGACGGTTTCGACGGTCTCGTACGCACCCGAATTGTAGACGACAGGCAGCGCAAAGCCCTGCGCCTTTGCGAGCGCAAGCGCATGGAGAATCTGCGGCACGAAATGCGTCGGCGTCACGAGGTCGAGCGTCGCCGCGCCGCGCGCCTGCTGCTCGAGAAAAATTTCCGCGAGGCGTTCGTCCGTCACGTCGCTGCCCTTGCCCTCATGCGAAATTTCGTGGTTCTGGCAGAAACAGCAGCGCAGATTGCAGTGCGAAAAAAACACCGTCCCTGCCCCGCGCCCGTCAGAGCCGACAAGGCAGGGCTCCTCCCACTTGTGGAGCGAGACGAGCGCGACACGGGCAAGGGCGCCAGCGCCGCAGAAGCCTACTGCGCCAGAAAGACGGTTGACACCGCAATCGCGCGGACAAAGATGGCAAGAAGAGAGCATGCTCTTCTCTTTGAAACTAATACTTTCTCTCATTTCTTCTTCATTCCAACATTTCTTACTGTTAACAGAAGCTGCGAATACAAGCTGGCCCCCTCTAGAGGGGGCTGTCAGCGCAGCTGACTGGGGGAGTAGTAGGATGCTGGAGACAGCCAAATATGCAAGATCTTACTAAAAGACTTTAGCAGCGCCTGCATTCTTGTCAGGCTTCAGCATCCTACTACTCCTTCCACCGCTTCGCGGTCCCCCTCCCTCAAAGAGGGAGGCTGCTGGTTGCATATCTTTGCAATCTCCGTTTCTTTATTCTCTCCCTTCCAGCTTCGCCGCATCCAGCATCGCTCCATACTTCGCCCGCCACCACGATACGCTGCGGATGGCGTTGATGTAGTCCTGCATGGCCTGCTGGTCGATGGGCTGCATGTCGCCTTCGATGGGCTCTTCGACGAGCGGGACGGTGTCGGCTTTGCCGATGGCGTGGCGGGTGATCCAGAAGCCGTAATTGACGCCTTGGCGGTTCGTCGTCGTGAGGCTCGTGCCGAGGCTCATGTACTCGAATCCCTGCGGTGCAATGAGTTCGAGGATGGTCGGCACGATGTCGATCTGGCTGCCGGCGCTGTCGGCGAGGAGCGTGCCTTTGTGCACGCCCTGCCCCGTGATGACGAACGGGATGCCGTAGCGCTCGTACGTCGTCGGCGTCTTGTCGATGTTGTAGCGGTCGCCGTGGTCGCCGACGATGACGAAGAGGCTGTCAGGATATTTCGCCTTCGCAGCGCGGACGAACTTCGCGAGCTCGCGATCGGCGTACCAGTAATGGCCGAGCTCCGTGAGCAGGTGTTCGTCGCCCTGCGCCTCGGCAGGCAGCGCCGCGCGCACCTGCTCGCGGTCAAAGCCTTTTTCATCGACATCGACGTCGTACGGCGAATGGTTTGAGGCGTTGAGAATCACATTGTAGCTCGGTGCGTCGCCCGCCGCTTCGAGGCCATCGAGAATTTTTTCGTAGAGCACTTCATCCTCGCAGCCCCAGACGCTGCCGGGCACGTCGCCGTAGTCGCCGCGGCTGTAGAAATGCTCGAAGCCCTGTGCCTGCGTGAACGCGCCGATGCGCTCCCACGTCGCGGGCCCCGCATACCAGAAGTTCGTCGTGTAGCCGAGCTTCTGGAATTGCGGCGCGCTCGCCGTCGGATACGGCTCCGCAAACGATTCGGGCATGGTCGTGAGGTAGAGGTTTGCGTCAGCAAAGCCCGTCACGACGCCCGTGACGGCTGAAACCGTGCTCGCACCATTCGGCAGGAACGTCGGGCAGTAATCGCTGTCGTCCTCGGCGATGACGGAGCGCATGCCGTCAGCGATGTGGAGCCCCTGATACTTGTCGAGAAGCGGCCAGTTCGCATAGCTTTCGGAGAGGATGATGAAGACATGCGACGGCTGGCGGCCGAGTCCCGCGCCTGCCGCCTCGTGGCGCAGATACGTATCGAGGTCGTCGCTCGTCGGTTCCATGCCGGCATGCAGCGCCGCGAGCGCGCGGATGTCTTCGACCGTGAAATCAAGGCCGTTGCAGGCGAGCATGCGGTTTTGCAGCACATAGCCGCGATGGACGGCCTGGTAGCTGTCGAGGATGGCCTCGTTGAGAAAATCGTCCTTCGTGACGCCCGCGTTTTCCCAGTCGACGCCCGTCTCCCAGCCGAGGCTGCCGCCAAAGACGGAGAGCAGGCCGACAACATAGCAGACGCCGAGCGCGCAGGCCCGCGCGGCCCAGCGCACGGGCCACGGGAAATACGAGACGAACGTCAGCCGCGGCCCCTGCCAGCGCAGGACAAAGGCCACCGCCACTTTCCAGAGCACGAACGCCAGGACGCACGCGACGGCCAGCCGCACGGGCAGGTAGAATTCCTGCACGAGCGACCAGAACAGCGCAACTATGTCGTCATTCGCAGCATTGAACATGAGCTGGTTGAAATTCGCATGGAACTGCCGGTAATACGGAAAGCTCGCGACATAGAGAATCGACGTCACGAGCAGCTCGGCGCCGAGCACGATTTTCCAGCAAACGTTTTCAACACGTGGCAGGACGTAGTGCGTCAAAATGCCCGGCACGAGGGCGATGGCCGTCAGCACGCCTGCCGTCTGGCACGACAGCCGCCCGCCGCGCACGACGGCCGCCCAGATATCGGCCGCCTCCGTGCCCGCGCCCATGTATTCCTTCATCCACCAGAGGAAGAAAAGACGGCAAAAGAAAAGGACTGCCAGGTAGAAGACCCATACCTTCAGTCCTTTCCTCAGGAGCTCGTCGAATCTTTCCCAGGCGAAAAACGCCTGCTGCCTCATGGCAGGATGATCTCGACGCCGTAATCCTCGGCAGCTTCGCAGATGTCATCGGCGGGCTTGGAGTCCGTGATGAGGCCGGAGAGCGTGTCGAGGCTCGTGTAGTTGTAGTTGCCGTCGTTCGAGAGCTTGCGGGCCTCGGCAACGACATAGGCGCGCTTTGCCACGCGCACGATGGCGGCCTTGTTGATGCCGTCCTCGATGTCATACGTCGAGACGCTGTTCTCCTTCACATCGACGCCGACAGCGCCGACGAAAGCGATGTCCGGCTTCAGTTTCGAGATGAAGTCGAGCGTCATGCCGCCCCAGAAGCCATCGCGGCTCTTGTTGATCTTGCCGCCCGCGAAGACGAGGCGGATCTTCGGATTGCGCGCGAGCACGACGAGGATGTCGATCATGTTCGTCACGACCGTCATCTCGCGATCCGTCTTGACAAGGAGCTCAGCGATCGCGAGGTTGCTCGTCGAAATGTCGAGGAAGACCATGTCCTTGTCATGAATGAGCTTGACCGCGGCCTGTGCGATGCGGCGCTTTGCCTCGACGTCCGTGTTGCGGTGCTTGCTGACCTCCAGCATGTGAAGGTTCTCGCGGCGCACGACGGCACCGCCGTACGTGCGTTTGAGCTTGCCCTGCTTCTCGAGAGCGCCGAGGTCTTTTCGGATGCAGTCTTCCGTGACCTTGAACATCTCGGAAAGGTCCTTGACGCGCACCTTGCCGTCACGCGCTAAGAGATTCAGGATGGCTTCCTGCCGTTCTTCCAAAAACATCTTGTTATCACTCCTGTTTCAAATACTGAGAATTTTTTTGGCCGAGTTATTGATTACTCTTACTTTTAGTTCATTGTACAAGATGAAATCCGATTTTTCAAGACCCCAGGATAAAGTTTTTGTGAAAATCACACAAATCGCTTGACGCTCACACACGAGGCTCTCGTCTGACTGGTCGCTTCCGCCCAGCTTCGATACGCGCACGGGCGCGGTCGCGCAGGCGCAGGCTCCTTTTGAGCAGCATCTCATAGACCGGCTGGCCGCCTGTGAGATCGGAGACGAGGTACGCCGTCATCGAGACGAGGATCAGCGGCAGCATGTGAGAGAATGAGCCCGTCATCTCCATAATCAGCACCGTGCCCGTGATCGGCGACTTCACGACACAGGCAAAATACGCCGCCATGCCGAACACCATGCAGTCCACGGCCAGCCCTTCGGGCAACACGCCCGCGAGCGCTGCGAGCTTCGCGAAAATCGCACCGGCAAGCGCCCCCAAGACGAGCATCGGGAGAAAGATGCCGCCGGGCACGCCGGAACCGAAGCAGACCATCAGGAAGCAGAATTTCGCCGCGAACAAGATGCAGAGCATCGCGAGGCCGTAATCCTGCACGACGAGGCTGTCGACGAGCGGCGAACCGCCGCCCAAAACCTGCGGCAGCGTGAAGCCGAACGCGATGGAGAGGAACAGCGGCACCATCGGCTTCGACCACGCCGGGAGCTTCACGCGCGCAAACGTATCGAGCGAGAACGTCAGCGAATGATTGAACGCAAGCGAGACAAAGCCGACGAAAAGGCCGAGCAGGATCAGCAGGAAATAGAAGCTCCCCGTCGCGACGACGGGCACATCGCCCATGTGGAAAACGGGCGCGAGGCCGAAGAACTGCTGCGTCACGGTCGTCGCCGTCACGCAGGCCGCGACAGCGCCCATGAGCACGAGCGGCGAAAAATCCTTCGTGAGCTCTTCGAGACAGAAAATCACGCCCGCGAGCGGCGCATTGAACGCCGCCGCAAGCCCCGCACCCGCGCCCGCCGTCAAGAGGTAGCGGTCTTCCCCTGGCGCGCGCCGCGCCAGCCGCCCGACGCCCTGCCCGAGGCACGCACCGAGCTGCACGCTCGGACCCTCGCGGCCAAGCGACAACCCCGCGCCGATGCCGAGCACGGCGCCGATGAATTTCCACGCCAGCACGCGCGCCCAGTTCATCTGCATCTCGCCCGCGAGGATGCCCTCGATCTGCGGGATGCCCGACCCCGATGTCATCGACTCATGTCGCACGATGCGATAGAGGACGTATCCGATGACGGCCAGCACGCACGCCCACACGAGCGTCCAGACGGGGTGCTTCGCGAGAAACGCATAGAGCTGCGGCAGCGCCTCCTCCGACATCATCAGCAGCCACCGAAACGCCGCAATCACGAACCCCGTCAGGATGCCGATGAGGTTCCCTTCGAGGAAGAGCCGCAGCTTCATGCGGGACGGAGCGGAGAGCCAGTCGAGGAGCGCAAGAATTTTTTCCCGCACGGAAAACACCCTCCTATCTTTTAAGCCAGCCCCCTTCCCAGAGGCGTAAAGTTTCCAGTGGAGACTTTACGGGGCCGCGTGAGCGGCAGGGGGAGTCCCCTGTACGTCCTCACATAAAAATAAAACGTGACTTCCGTGGGTACGATGCGCACCCGCGGAAGTCACGTCATGCTATTTGCATTGTCATGCGGGGGACTCCCCCAGTCAGCTTCGCTGACAGCCCCCTCTGGGAAGGGGCCTTTTCCGTCTTACTCCGCCGTGAACGGCAGCAGTGCGATGTTGCGGGCGCGCTTGATGGCGACCGTCACCTGGCGCTGATGCTTTGCGCAGTTGCCGGAGATACGGCGCGGCAGGATCTTGCCGCGCTCCGTGATGAAGCGACGGAGCTTCGCCACGTCTTTATAATCGATATGCTCGACCTTGTCAACGCAGAACGTGCAGACTTTTCTGCGAGGTCTTCTACCTCTGTCACGTCTCATCTATATTTCCCTCCTGTCAAAATGGGATTTCTTCGTCAGGAATATCTGGCCCGAAATTATTATTCTGCTGGGCTGGCGCGGCCTGCCGCTGCTGCGGAGCACCGCCGCCATAGCTCTGCTGTCCGCCCGGTGCGTGCTGGCCGTCGCTCCTGGAATCGAGGAATTCGACCTCGTCCGCGACGACTTCCGTCACGTAGCGCTTCGAACCGTCCTGCGCATCGTAGGAACGGACCTGCATGCTGCCCTCGACGCCGACGCGGCGTCCCTTGACCAGATTGTTACCACAAATTTCGGCGAGCTTGCGCCAGCAGACGATGGGGATGAAGTCCGCCGTCGGGCGTCCGTCATTCGCATCACGCTTTGCAAAGCGACGATCCACAGCCAGCGTGAACGTGCAGACCGCGATGCCCGACTGCGTATAGCGGACTTCCGGGTCGCGCGTCAGGCGGCCGATCAGAATCACCTTGTTCATGGTTTCCCTCCTCGCACCACGATGGTGCAATCATTTCGGAAATGATCCAGCGATCAGTCCTCGTCAGCGCGGACGATCATGTGCTTCAAGAGCTCGTCCGTGATCTTCATGACGCGGTCGCACTCTGCCATGCAGGCAGGCTCCGCCGTCACATAGAACAGGTCGTAGAAACCTTCCGTATTGTCCTTGATCTCATAAGCAAGACGCTTCTTGCCCCAACGATCTTCTTTGTCAATCGTGCCGCCGTTGTCAGCGATGAGCTTGCTGAACTTGTCGATGACAGCGTTCGTAGCATCCTCTTCCATCGGCTTCACGATAAAAATGACTTCGTACTTTCTCACGAAATCACCTCCCTCTCTGGTCTTTGGCCCCTTCCGCTCGGAGGGGCAGAGTTAAAACGTACCGTCGCTTTTCCGCGACTTGAAAATTATATCACGCGGGCAGGGGGAATGCAAGGATTTATTTTGCCGTTGCGCATTTTCTTGAACAAGCCAGCAGGGTTTGCTATACTCATGTCATCGGCTTGCGCCGAAACAAGAATCATCAATCTTGGGGAGGGATTCCTTATGAAAAAACTTCTGGCAGTGCTGACGCTTGTCTTCACCTGCCTCTGGAGCACAGCCTTCGCGGCTGACTTCTCTCATCTCGTCATCCTGCATACGAATGACACGCACGGATACGACCGCCGCGCCGACGGCGTCAACGGCATGGCGACTGTTGCTGCGCTCAAGCAGGATTTTGAAGCAAAAGGTTATGATGTTCTGCTCGTCGATGCCGGTGACGCGATTCAGGACAACAACCTCGTCAATTTCAGCAAGGGAAGAACGGCCATCGACTTCATGAACGCCGTCGGCTATGACGCGATGACGCTCGGCAACCATGAATTCGACTATGGCGCTGATGTCACGCAGGAACGCATCCAGCAGGCGAAGTTCCCGATTCTTTCGGCGAACATCATCGTCGATGCCACAGGCAAATCCTTCACGCCGAAAACGCACGCCATCGTGAAGAAAGGCAAGCTCCGGATCGGCATCTTCGGCCTGACGACACCGTCAACCATCACGACATCGAACCCGAAGAGCACGCGCGGTCTGACGTTCCTTTCCAAAGAAGCGATGTACAAAGCCGCGCAGAAGGAAGTCGATGCCCTGAAAGCCGCCCACTGCGACCTCATCGTCGCCATCGGCCATCTCGGCAGCGAACCGGACGCCGCAGGCGACCGCTCGAATGACGTTCTCGAAAACGTCAAAGGCATCAATGTCTTCATCGACGGCCACGATCACACGGCAAAAAATCTCTATATTGGCAGCGCCCTGCTCGCAGAGACTGGCGCGCACCTCGCCAACATTGGCGTCATCACATATGAGAACGGCAAATGGACGGAAGACCTCCATGCCTATGGCCGTTTCAATCAAGAAGACGCAAAGGTCAAAGCCCTCGTCGACCAGGCGCAATCTGACATCGACCGCGAGCTCTCGACCGTCGTCGGCAAAACCACCATTGACCTCGACGGCAGCCGCGATCCCGGCGTGCGCACGCGCGAGACAAACCTCGGCGACTTCATCTCCGACGCCTACCTCTGGCAGGTGAAAAAAGCCACCGTCCTCGAAAGCGTCACGATCGATGGTGCCATCATGAATGGCGGCAGCATCCGTTCGAGCATCGCTGCCGGCGACATCACGCAGAACGACATGCTGCGCGTCCTGCCGTATCACAACTACCTGCAGTACGTCACGATGAAAGGCTCGACACTCCTCGAAGTCCTCGAAGCAGCCACTTGCACAACGCCGAAAGCCATTGGCGCCTTCCCGCAGGTCGCAGGCATCGTCTACACGGTTGACACCCAGAAGCCATACGAAAAAGGCGACCTCTATCCGCATTCCACCTACTACGCCCCGGCCGTCCCCGGCACGCGCGTCACGATCCAGAGCGTCGGTGGCAAGGCCTTTGACCCGGACGCTACGTACAACATCGTCGTACCGGACTATCTGACCTCTGGCGGTGACACCTATTACCCGCTGACCGATCCCTCGAAAGTCACGGTGCATGACGTCGATTACCTCGACGTCGACGCCGTCCGCAACTACCTGAGAGAAGAACTCGGCGGTACCGTCGGCGAATCCTACGCTGGCACGCAGGGACGCATCACGGTCCTGCCGTAAGAAAAACACATTCGGCGCACGATAAGAAACGGCCGCAGCACCACGCTGCGGCCGTTTGCCGTCCCAAAATTTACTTTGCTTCGTACTTCGCAAGTACTTCCTGCGGAATCTTCCTTCCCTTGAAATAGACCTCGCGGTCGCGCTCGCTGATTTCTCTAAGCACGCGGCAGGGGTTGCCGACAGCGACGACGTTCGCGGGGATGTCGTGCGTCACGACGCTGCCTGCGCCGATGACGCTGTTCTCGCCGATCGTGATGCCCGGCATGACCATGACGCCAGCGCCGAGCCAGCAGCCGTCGCCGATATGGATCGGCATGCTGAACTGCAGGCCGTGGCGACGCAACGCGGGCAGCACGGGATGGCCCGTCGTCGTCAGCACGACATTCGGCGCGAGCATGACGTTATTGCCGATGTAGATGTCCGTATCATCGACGAGCGTGAGGTTGAAATTCGCATAGACATGGTCGCCGAAATGGAGATAATGGCCGCCGAAGTTCGCATGGAGCGGCGGCTCGATGTAGCAGCCCTCGCCGACCTCGGCCAGCATATCCTTCATGATCTTCTGCCGCTTCTCGAATTCCTTCGGCCGCGTCGCATTGTAGTCATACATCTTTTCGAGGCACACGAGCTGGAGCTCCTGGATGTCTGATGCCGCCGGGTCGTAGATTTCGCCCGTTTTCTGCTTATCAAGTTCTGCCATGTCGCTGCCTCCTGAAGATCAATATCACATCTGCGCAAAAGCGATTTCCGCATCGACTTCGGGCGGTACGGAGCCCGACAGGCGCTGGAGCTTCGACCGCAGGAAGCCGAGCGTCTGCAGCTTCGACTTCTCGTCCGCCATCCACTTCGAGATCAGCTGCGCATACTGCGGGTTCGAGGCCAGTGCCTCGCGATATGCCTGCGAGAACGTGCAATACTTGAACAGGATCAACCGCGACACCTTGTTCAGCCGCGCCATGCCCGCCGCCTCGTTCCGAACGAACGTTTCATACTCCGAGATGAACACGTCGCGATAGCTGTTGCGGTGGCGCTTCAGCGTCTCCTTCACCTTTTCCTTCAGCGCGGCCGAAAGGTCATGGTTTTTCTTGTAGAACTGCAGATAACCGATATAATCCGACGTCAGCGACTTGTTCTGGACATCCGCATAATGCACGCCCTCGATGCGCTTGCACATCTCCCAGCGGAACTGCGCGCACATATTGAGAATCGTATCCTCGAGATTGCCCGAATGGAAGATCGACAGCACGAAATGCGCCGGCGTCTGCCGCTTGCGCCCCTCGATTTCCTGCCACATCACGCCGCGGCTGCCGAAATTCGGCATGAGGACGATGTACGGCAGTACCTCCACATGGTACTCGAAGCGCTGGATTTTCCACTTCATATAGCTCGTCAGAGCCGGGCGGTAGAAGCAGCTGAAATCCACCGAACGCACCTTGTCAAGCGCCGCGCGCACGACCTTTGGCGAAGCAAAGCACTTCTCAAGCGGGCGGTTGACCTGCTCGGCGAAAAAGATCGGCACGAACGACAGAATGCTGCCATACGTCATCTTGTCGGCCTTCGCAATCATGTTCACGAGCTCGAAATGCACCATGGCCTTGCCATCCGTCTGCAGCGCCTCGGCCTGCTTGTCCGTGATCTCATGCGTGCGCACCCGCTCGCGGAGGCTGTCCGACCAGTCCTGGTCGAACTCGTCCTTCGACGGCGGCACCTCGCCTCGATAAATCTTTGTCAGCCATTCATACGTCGTCAGGACATGGCCCTCCGGATCGTTCTCCCAGAGCAGCGCATACCGATAGAGCGCCTTCGTGTTGTCGGCTCCGGCCAGGTTTTCATCCACGAAGCCGAACAGGAAGAACATCTTCACCTCGGCAGGGATTTCTGCAGCCTGGAGACTCTGGAAGAATGCTGCCTCATAAATGGTATAGAAATTCTCGGCGATACTCCGGCGGAGGCGGCGCATCGTATCCGTTTTTTTCCATCTTGCTGGCCGACTGGGAAAATGCTGCGACATCCGCGCGGAATTTTTCTGCCACATCACGCGCTACGCCAGAAAATGCCAAAATCGTATCGAGCGCATTTTCGATGGCTGGCAGCTCGCCACTGCCAGCGTCCAGCGCCTCCTGCCGCTTCGCTTCCTCCAGCTTCGCCTTCTGCGTGCGATATTCGCGCACGAAATCATCCGTCTGCTCCTGCGTCTCGCGGATGAATGATACCATCGCATCGATCTGCGGCTGCAAGAGCTGCGCGATCTGCGCCGCCATCAAAATATTGCCGACACAGAAATTGATGTCTGCAGGATAATAACTTTTGCGCAGCACTTCGTCCTGCTCGTACCATGCCTGGCAGAGATCCGCCTGCCAGCTCGAAAGGATGTCCGGCTGCTCGGGAGGCTCCAGCGACTCGACCGCCTCATATTTCTGCGGCGCGATCATCATCGCTGCGCAGACATTCCGGTAATCCGTATAATCCGACTTCAAGTCCAGCACGAGGCCGCGCCCTTTTTCATACAGCGACTCCAGTACATCGATGAGCTCATTGAGGAGTGATGCGCTCGCCGACGCCATGACGGGTGCAATCGCCGGCGTCGCCTTGATCGTCGAGACGAGGTCTTCCTCGCTGTTATAATCATACGAAAACAGCGTACCATCCTCGCTGGCCGTATATGTATAACGATACGTTCCGCCCACAGGGACGAACGCGCCCAGAATCGTCCCATGATCCGCCTGCAGCGCGGCATCCTCCCCCGAATGGATGGACACGCTGCCCTTCAGCACAAAATCCAGCTGCTCGATCGCCTCCCCCTGACGATGCAGAACCTGGCCTTTTTTCACATCATATTTCCCCATGATCGATGTACCTCCATGCCTTGCCATATTTCTTCAAAAATTCATCTGCTGCCATTCGATCCGCCTCTCTGCATGTGTTTCCTTTCTATTCTATCACACTTTGCCAAACCAGGCCCTTGGACTTCAGACTTGTTTTTCCCCCCGCAACTCGCTACAATAAAGCAAACTGCAATCCTCAGAAAGGAAGTCTTTGTTTGGATGCCACATATCTTCGTCTGCTCTTCGTCGTGACCGACCTCATCGCGCCGCTCGTCGTCGGCTATGCTTTGAAAAAACGCCACCTCATCACGCAGCGCACGAATGACCGGCTCATCAAGCTCAATATCTGGGTGCTCACGACAATCCTGTCCGTGCTCTCTTTTTGGGTGCTGCCGCTGTCGTGGAGCCTGCTGCTGCTGCCGCTGTTCGGCTTTTACCTCGTGCTGTTCCCGGGCGCGATCGGCTATGCGCTCTTTGCGCGGCATCTCACGGACTACCTCGACCGCGGCGCCTACGTCGCAAGCGCCATGCTCGCGAACCTCGGCACGCTCGGCGGCGTCTGCGCGTTCATCCTCTACAATGAGACGGGCTTTGCCTACACGCAGCTCATCGGCGCGTTCCAGAACATGCTGCTCTGCCTCGTCGTCTTTCCGTACGCACGCTTCTGCCAGATGAAAGCGGCTGGGCGCACGTCCGAGCACCACAGCTGCCTCAAAGACCTGCGCGACATGTTCCTGACGCCGAACCAGCTCTGCCTCGTCGGCATGATTGCCGGCTTCACGCTGAACGCCTGCGGCATCGAGCGCCCGGCCGTACTCGGCCCCGTATTCCAGAGTCTCGTCCATATCGGCGCATGGTCGGCCATGCTGCCGGTCGGCTTTCTCTTGAGCTTTGGCGCCGCACGCGAAAACCTTTCACGCATCAGGAGCCTGACGTTCCTGCGGTTCCTGCTCATGCCGATCGTGACATACTTCATCGTCAAAGCGCTCGTCGCCGACCCGATCCTGCGCCACACGATCATCATCCTCTCGTGCTGCCCGACCGCCATCAACGCCGTCCTCGCCTCGCGCCTCTACAAGCTCAACGTCGACCTCGCCGCCACGAGCTTCCTCGTCACGACCGGTGCCTACCTCCTCGTCATTTTCCCGATTCTCTTCTTCCTGATGAAATGACCTTCTTCAGCAGCCCCCCCCCTCACTGAGGGGGGACGGGCCCGGAGGGCGGGGGGAGTAGTCGGGTGCTGGAGACAAACAAAAATGCGACCGTATCTAAGCATTACTTAGATAGGTCGCATTTTTTGTCAAGGAAATATCATTCTGCATCCATTGCCGCCGCTTCAGCTTTTTTCTTTTTATGCCGCAGATACAGCACCGCAATCACGACGACGCAGATACCGACGAAGATGAGGCTGGCTTCGTGGCCGATGGCGAGCATGATCTGCCAGCTCTTGCCGAGCATCATGCCTGCAAAAAGGATCAGCGCCGTCCAAGGGAGAGACCCCGCAATCGTGCAGAGGAAGAACTTCTTCGCATCGACATGCGCGAAGCCTGCCGGGAGCGAGATGAACGTGCGCACGACCGGCAGCATGCGGCTGAAGAAGACGGCTTTGAGGCCGTACTTGTCAAACCAGCGCTGCGCGACATCGACATGGCTCTTTTTGATGAAGAAGTAATGGCCATACTTGTCCACGAACGAGCGGCCACCATAGTGGCCGACCGCATAAGCGAAGAACGAGCCTGCAAGGCCGCCAGCCATGCCCGCAGCGAGCGCCCCGCCGAAACCGAGCTGGCCGTCAAAGATCAGATAGCCCGCAAAGCCCAGGATGAGCTCCGACGGAATCGGAATGCAGGCATTTTCTGCCGCCATCAGCACGGCAATCGCCACATAGCCCCACGCCGCGATGAATTCCATGAAGTACACCGAAAACTGTTCCATAATCCAGCTCTGCTCCTCCGAATCTTTCAAGTACACAATGCTTTTCGAATCTGAAACACATTATAGCAGGATTTCGTAAAAAAGCTATAACGCAAAAAAATTTTCTTGCCGCGCCTCAGAGAAAGGCATGCACGAGTCCCACCGCGCCAAACACGAGGAAGATGCCGCCAGAAATCAGCTTCATGCGTGCTGGCGGCAGATAACGGTGCAGGAACGCACCTGCGACGAGCCCGAGACTGTCCGCGAGCACCATGGCCGCGACCGCGCCGACGAGCACGGCCAGCCACGACGAGAACGTCGCCGCCATCGTCATGGCCGCAAACTGCGTCTTGTCGCCCATCTCGCCAACGATGAACGTCATCATGACCGTCAGGATCGGCCCATAGCGCCCCTGGCCTGCCTTCTCGTCCTCTTCGTCGCCGCTCCGCAGCGTCCAGACGCCGAACGCGAGGAACAGCACCGAGGCGATGATTTCCATGACGCCCGGATCGAGCAGGCTGCCAACGAAGCTGCCGACGCCGACGGCCAGCGCATGCACGACGAAGATGCCGAGCGTCATGCCAACGAGCACCTGCTGCCAGGGAAACTTCGCTGAAAACGCCATGACGAGCAGCTGTGTCTTGTCTCCGAGTTCCGCAAGGAACACAACGGCAAATGTCGCGAGAAATGCCTCCATAAACAAGTCACGCCTCCAAACACAATAAGGAACGTAAAATCGCTTTGCGATTTTGCATAAGCGATTCGCACGATTTTGCGCGTCGCTTTGCTCCTTCAAAATCGGCTCTCTGCTTAACGAAAAAAGCTCGCTAAAAAGCGAGCTTCATGATTTCGTGGTGCCTCAGAGCGGAATCGAACCACTGACACGGGGATTTTCAGTCCCCTGCTCTACCGACTGAGCTACCGAGGCTTAAAATGGCGACCCGAATGGGACTTGAACCCATGACCTCCGCCGTGACAGGGCGGCATTCTAACCAACTAAACTACCGGGCCATAATGGTGACGCCAATGGGATTCGAACCCATGAACCCGCCGTGAAAGGGCGGTGTCTTAACCGCTTGACGATGGCGCCAAAAGTGTTATCACAGATAGATATTATACTAGAAGGTTTTCTTCTTGTCAATAAAAAATCTGCGAGGAAAGCATTTCCCTCGCAGATTTTTTGGAAGGTAAAATCGCTTTGCGATTTTACCTAAGCGATTCGCACAATTTTGCGCGTCGCTACGCTCCTTCAAAATTGGCTCTCTGCTTATGCTTATCGGTGCATGCGCTCGACATGCTGCTTGAGCTCTTCCGCTGCCTTCGTGACGCGGGAAAGGTTCGTCGTGATCTCCTGCGTGGAAGCAGCCTGCTGCTCGCTGATGGCACCCGTCGTCTCGATGGACTTCGAGATGCCCTCAACAGCCTTGTTCATTTCGTTCAGGGTCGCCTGGATCTTCTCCGTTGCCTCGCGGGACTGCTCGGCAAGCTTGCGGACTTCCTCTGCAACGACAGCGAAGCCGCGGCCCTGCTCACCAGCACGAGCCGCCTCGATCGCGGCGTTGAGGCCGAGGAGGTTCGTCTGGCCTGCGATGTTCGTGATGAAATCAATAACCTTGATCGTATCCGCGTTCTTCTCCTGCAGGAAGCGTGCCTGCTGAACTGACTCCTGGCCCGCCTTCGCCAAAGCACTTGCGCTCTTTGCCACCTGCTCGACCGACTCATAAACCGTCTGCGTCGAAGAAGCGATCTCCTCGATCGACGATGTCAGTTTCTTGATATTCTCCTCGTTTTCGCGGTCACGGTCCGACTGGCCCGCCATAAGTTCTTCTGCCATGAAATACTCCTCCTCTATTTATCGTCAAAACTGCTTCATTACGATGTCTCTGTTGTTATCATTCAACACGAAAGGGAAAATACCTGCTAGACTGAGAAAAAAAGTTCCTGTTTCTGAAAAATCATGCAGGAAAGCAGATATGAAAAAAGGCTCGCTTTCGCGAGCCATATTCAACCGGCAACTTCCTATCCTCCCAGCCCGTCACCAGGCAAGTACTTTCGGCCTCTGGATGCTTAACTACTGTGTTCGGAATGGGAACAGGTGGAACCAT
>OMZR01000195.1 GCA_900315575.1 uncultured Veillonellaceae bacterium | reverse complement strand
CAGATGAAAGGGAGGGGTGTTCCTTGAAAAAATGGAATTGCAAAGGCATGTTCATCGCTCTGCTGCTGGCCTTTTCTGCTCTGCTGCCCGGCCATGCTTCGGCGGAGGATCTCTGGGTGTATCAGGGACCGGACGGTGTTGATTATTATCTGATGACGGAGACCATCGAGTACACAGACCATTGGTATGCTGATGTGAAGTTTGTGCGGGACGGGGAGATGAAATTTCTCGCGCGCTTCCGTTTCATTCCGACGGGCGAGGTCGTGGATGACCAGGACGAGATTGCAGCTGACATGTGGTGGCGGTCACAGGGGAAATGGATTGAAATGGGACGCTCGCCGGAAGACGCACTGGCTTCCGCACTCTGGATGGACGGAATATCGCCCATCATCTATGAAAGCCCGGAAAACCAGGACGACGATACTGGTGATGATGATGGTAACGATGGTAACAATGATGATGGCGATGATGATGATGACGAAACTTACGGGGAATGAAGTCTTTTTCTGAAACTTTGCGTCCGTTGCTTCTATGCGTTATAATAAAAGGCAGTGTGCGGCGGTCTTGCCGCGCCAAATGACAGACGAGGGGAATGAGACGCACGGGATGAGTTGCCGTCGGACAGATAGATATAAGGATAGGCGTTGGAAGTTTTTCGGGATGTTCGTGGCCGTGTTTGCGGTTGCTTTTGTTGTCATGGGAAGTTTTTCTGGCTGTGCGTCTGCACGGTCTTCAAAGGATGTGGCGGCGAAATCATCAGAACCGCAGGGCAAGGGAACGATTCTCTTTGTGCCGCATGACGATCGGCCGACGTCGCGCGAGCAGTCAGCCGAGGCGGTGGAAAAACTCGGCTATACCGTTCTGATGCCGCCGAAGGAAATGCTTGGCGGCATTGAGGCGGGAAAACCGGACGAGCTCTGGCAGTGGGCGGCATCACAGGCCGTTCGTGCGGATGCGGCGGTCGTGTCGACGGACTCGATCATTTATGGCGGCCTTGTGGCCTCGCGAAAGCACGAACTCAGCGAGGAGGAACTCGCGGAGCGCGTCGGCCGGATCGAGAGCCTCAAGAAGCTGAACCCGAAGATGAAGGTCTACGCGTTCGGCTCATTGATGCGCACACCGTCGTCGGGACCGGCTTCGGGCGGCGAGGAACCGTCGTATTATCTGACGTATGGTTCGCAGATTTTCCGCAAGTCGGGACTGCTGGACAAAAAAGATGCCAGCGGCCTGACACTGGCAGAGCAGCAGGAACTCCAGTCGCTCACGAATGATGTCCCGACAGGGGTCTGGGACGACTGGATGGGTCGCCGCGAGAAGAACTTCGAGGTGGACGAAAAGCTCATCGATCTCGCACGGCAGGGCCAGCTTGATTATTTTGTGCTCGGCAAGGATGACAATGCGCCGCTTTCGGCGACGCATATGGAGAGCCGCAAGCTCAAAGAAGCATCGGCTGATGTGCCGGACAGCCGCTTCCAGATGCTCGCGGGCATCGACGAGTTCTCGATGCTGCTCCTTGCACGGGCCGTCAACGACCTTTCGCATACGATGCCGTTCATCAATGTGCAGTATAACTGGGGCGTCGGCGGCGCGATGGTGCCTGACTACTCTGATGAACCGATTGCTGACTCCGTCCGGTCCGACCTCATGATTGCAGGCGCGGTCGCTGTGCCAGACCCGGCAAAAGCCGATCTCGTGCTGCTCGTGAATACGCCGCCATATGGCCGCATGGGCTATGGCAATGGCGCGGACAACGATGGAACGGATTATTACGATGCGGCGAGCTTCGTACAGTTTGCAAAGAACTTCATCGCAGCAGGCCGTCGCGTGGCCATTGCGGACATCACGCGCACGAATGGCTCGGACAATGCGCTGATGAATGCGTTGCGCGACAACGCTCTGCTGTTCCGCCTCTATGGCTATGCGGGCTGGAACACGGCGACGAACAGTGTCGGTTTCGCACTTGGACAGGGCATGCTGAATGTGCGCCTGCCGGATGCCGATGTCGACCGCCTGCTCTTGGAGCGTTATCTTGATGACTGGGGCTACCAGTCAAACGTGCGCACGCAGGTGACGAGCCAGCTTTCCTGGCTCATGAACCCTGAAATCTATCTGAACCTCGGCCGCTATGAAGTGCCGACACAGCTCCGCGTGACACGTCTGCTGCGCCAGTTCGCGGCGCAGAATCTGCCGCCGTACCCGGGAGTCGATCATCTTGATTTTTACTTCCCGTGGCATCGCATGTTCATTGGCGGCGTCGTTCTGCCAGAAAAATAAGAAATCATTTCGGAGGTTATCGCTATGACAGTTCATTTCCATAAAATGGAAAAGATGGGAGCTGCCATCGGCATGGCATTTGCAATCGCCGTCTGCGCTGCAGGCGGCTTTTGTGATACGCAGATGGCAGCGCATGCCGAGGCCGCTTCACCTGCCGTGACGGATGAACGGGCGGAGGCGTCGTATTGGACAGAGCGGAATCCGGACGGCGAGCGCATTCTGATTTCGCAGGCGGAAATTGCGGCATTCAATGCAGAAATGCGCGAAAGGACGGAAACGCTCAAAGATCTCGCAGCGGAGCCTGTGACGGCAGATGTGCGTTATGGCGTGGCGACGCGGCGCGGGAATCTGCGCCTGACGCCCGTGCCGCCGGACGGCTCGCATTACGACGAGCAGCAGGCGACGGCCGTCGATCCGTGCGAGCCGCTGCTCGTCTATGAGGACAGTGACGATGGGAGATTTTCGCATGTCGTGATGCGGAACTACGAAGGCTGGCTCTCGAAGCGCGCATTTGCGCTGACGGATTGCGCGACATGGATGCAGTTTGCCGCGCCGAAGGAGTTTGCCGTCGTGACAGCAAACCGCTGGAAGCTCTATGACGAATCA
>OMZR01000013.1 GCA_900315575.1 uncultured Veillonellaceae bacterium | reverse complement strand
TGTGCGTAACCAACTCGAAATGGATGAGCGCATGTCGGCCTTGATGCATAAGTACGACAAGACTGACTGAAAAATTTACACAAAACTATTGACAATCCCGGTATGGTCGCAGATCGGCTTCGACCAGCTCTTGTCGGGCAGGACGTTTCCATTTTCGTCAATCAGCGAACGATATGACGTAACGAACGTCACATCCGGGTACACGAAGTAGAAATCCATCATCGTCGCAATCTTCTTCGGCGCGAAGATGTCGTCATCCATGAGCCAGTTGACATACTCCGCCTCGGGATTGTCGTATGCCATCGCACAGTACCAATTGCCTTTGGCATTGAATTCCGAATGATGCTCGTAATGGATGCGCGGGTCGTCGGCAAAGTATTTCTTGTATACTTCTTCCGTCTCGTCGTTATGGCTGTTGTCCGTGACGAAGATGTCGAGGTTGCGGTATGTCTGCTTCTGCGCGCTTTCAAGCGCCTGACGGAAATACTCTGGGCGCTGGTACGTCGGAATGACGACGGAGACGAGCGGATAGAGGTCTTTCGAGTATTCGTCGAGGAATGCCGCCCGCATCTCGTCATTCACGGCAAACTGGCTGGAAATCATGCGGCACGCTGGCTGCTTCTGCGCGAGGACAGCAGCTTCATGACCTGCCCGACGCTGCTCACAGCATGCGGAGGCACCGAGAAAGAGCACGCCCTGCAAGATGTCTTTGCGCCAAGGAACGTCGTACTGCGTTGCGAGAAAATAGCTGTCCAGCGCCTGCACCGTCTCGCAAGGCTCTGCTGCGGCAGCGCCTGTCAGTGCCTTGCGCTTGACATCGAGGACGACGCCGCGCCGCTGCGGCGAATTGTACGTGATGCCGCTCGTCAGGATCCGCTTCGTTCCGGACAGGCCGAGCACGCCGACTTCCGGATGTGCGCGGAACGCTGTGATGAGCTCGGCAAGGATTTCTTTTTGCAAGATCTCGATGTCGCTGCTGATGTAGATCTTGTACTTTGCCTCCGACTGCTCCATGGCTGCCTGGAACGCTGCCGCAAGTTCTTTTTCCCCTGCCGATATGGGATGCAGCTGCACCTCCATCCCCTCCGGCACAGAAAGAGAGCGCAGGCGCTTTTTCATGCCCTGCGCATCGACATATATGATTTCCATTGTCTCGGTCTTCATCGCGAACCTCCACCTGTTACTAACTTCTTTTTATCTTAGCATAAAAGTCCCCCCCTGCAAGACATCTGAACATAAAAAAAGCACATGCTCCGAATGTGAAGCATGTGCTTTGCTGTTGATCCACTTGTACTGCGCCCTTACCGATTGCGTATGAGATCCGGCCGCAAGAATGCGACTTCGCAGCCGGGCTGGAGCTGCTTGAGGTCATCGGGCGTCTTGGCCGGGATGATGGCCGAGCTGCCGCAGCGCGTACATTCGAGATGGATGGCGTCTTCGGCGATGTCGGCGGTGAATTCGTGGCCGCCGCAGGGGCAGAAGAGCTCCCCTTCCTCCGCGAGGTCATGCACGCGGTTGAACGCTTCGAGGAGGATCTGCTGATGCTCCATGAAGTTGTAGGCATCCTGCGGGTGGAGCGCATCGTATTCAGCTGCATTGAAGTCGAGAAATTCTGCCAGATTCTGCCATTTCCCGATGTAGCCGAGCTCGAAGTGGTCTTTCTCGCAATAAATCTTTTCGAGCGTCATCGTGCGGAGCTGGCGGAGCGGGTAATGGACGCGGTTCCGCTGGCCGCAGACGACGCAGCCCGTCTCGATGACGAGCCCCTTGCGCGGCACGAGGCGAAGCCTTGCTTTTTCCGCGCCGCAATGACTGCATGTGAGCACGACGTCCCCGTGTCCGCTGAAGACAGGCACGTCGGCAATCTCGATCTGGCCGCAGCGCTGACAGTAAAACGCGACGCTGCAGAGGGTATCCACGAGCACGATCATCCGCTCCTTTCCGCAGGCGCCCTTCCGAACGGACGCCCTTGAATGCCTTTCTAATGGCTAAGTTCGGCACAGAACGGAGAAATCCTGCTGATTTCGGAAAAGAAACGAAGAAATTGAACAAAACCTTGTCGAAATCACCCGAGCACGATGGTTTCGAGGTCATCGGGGACAAAGATATTGCCGTGGTAGTAGGCTTTCGCTTCAGTCGTGTAGTCGGCTTTGCGCGTCGCGATGGTCTTGTCCTCCGTGTGGTAGAGGACAAGGTTCTTTGCGCCGAGGGTCTCGGCGAGCTCGCTGGCCTCTTTGACCGTGCTGTGGTTCTTTTCGTAGGGCTTGAAGCGGTCGCGATCAGCGTATTTGCAGAACGCCTCGGAGAGCAGCCAGTCGGCGTGCTCGGCATAGGCCTTGTCGTGCTCGTTGAACGGCTCGTCGCCGAGGCACGTCAGGCGCAGGCCATCGGGATAGTCGAGGACATAGCCGAACTGCTTCGCCTTCGTCGAACAGATGTCGAACGCCGTGAGCTTCGCAAACGGCAGTTCGACGCTCTCGCCGTCCGTGACTTCGTGAATCTCAATGCCATCGCCGATGCGTGCGAGGTCTTTCTTCTTGAGCGTCATCTTCGTGATCGTCAGCAGCATGTCCATGACGACTTCATGGCAGTAGATGTGGAATGTGCCTTCATACTTGCCCTTGTTCATGAGGTCGGCGACCTTGCGCATGACCCAGATGACGCCGAGCACATGGTCGGTGTGGCCATGCGTGACGAACATGTGATGGCACTTCTGATAGTCGAATCCCGTGAGTTCGAGCTGTCGCAGGATCGTGTTTCCGCCGCCCGCATCCGTCAGGAACAGGCTGCCGTCGCCATTGTCGATGACGAAGCAGGTGTTGTAGCATTTCGTGACCATGGCACATCCCGTGCCGAGCATCGTGAGTTTCCGCATGGTTCTCCCTCCGCTTATTTTTTTGTGAGCTTCTTGAGCGCGACTTCAGCCGCGCGCTGCTCCGCTTCCTTCTTGCTCGGGCCCTCGCCCTTGCCGCAGACCTTGCCGTCGATCTTCACGGCAAAGACATAATGCTTGCAGTGATCGGGGCCCGAGGCCTCAAGCAGCTCGTAAGCAATCGTGCTGTCCGGCCGCTGCTGGACGACTTCCTGCAACATCGTCTTGTAGTCCTTGACGAGCTTGCCGAGCTCGGCGTTCTCAAATTCTGGTGCGAGTTCTCTGAGCGCATAATCGCGCGCGATTTCCCAGCCCTGGTCGAGGTAGACCGCTCCGAGCACGGCCTCGAACGTGTCTTCGAGATTCGTCGTGCGCGTACGGCCGCCGCCCATTTCCTCCCCATGCCCGAGAAGCAGGTAATCCCCAAGCCCGAGGCGCCCTGCGATCTTCGCGAGAGTCGCCGAACAGACGATGCTCGCGCGCGTCTTCGTGAGTTCGCCTTCCGGCAGTTTCGGGAAATGCGTATAAAGATATGTGCTGGAGGCAAGCTCCAGCACAGCATCCCCGAGGAACTCGAGGCGTTCATTATGCATGACGCGCCCGGGCGCTTCGTTGGCATATGAGGTATGGATCAGGGCGGTATGGAGGAGCCGCACGTCATGGAACGTGACGCCGAGCTTCTTCTGGAGGACACTGAGGTCTTCCCTTCTTTTTTCCGTCAATCCATCCATTGTCTTACTCCGCGTATTTCTTCAGCAGCAGGCAGGCATTGTGGCCGCCGAAGCCGAAGGAGTTCGAGATAGCGGCGCGGACTTTCTTCGCGCGCGCCTTGTTCGGCACATAGTCGAGGTCGAGGCCCTCGTCTTGCGTCTCGTAGTTGATCGTCGGCGGCAGCATGTCATTCTCGACCGCAAGTGCCGTTGCGATGCACTCGACACCGCCGGCCGCGCCGAGCAGATGGCCCGTCATCGACTTGATGGAGGAAACGGAGACATCTTTTGCCGCGTCGCCCCAGACAGCCTTGATGGCTTCCGTCTCGCCCTGGTCGTTGAGGTGCGTGGACGTTCCATGTGCATTGACGTAATCGACATCTTCGGCTTTCATGCCGGCATCGTCGAGCGCGAGCTGCATGCACTTTGCCTGATACGTGCCATGCGGTGCCGGGCTCGTGATGTGGTAGGCGTCGGAGTTCGCGCCGTATCCTGCGAGCTCTGCATAGATGTGCGCGCCGCGCGCTTTTGCATGCTCGATGCTCTCGAGCACGACGATGCCGCAGCCCTCGCCCATGACGAAACCGCTGCGGTTCGCATCGAACGGACGGGAGGCATGCTCCGGGTCGTCGTTGTGATCCGTGCAGAGCGCCTTCATCGCGCCGAAGCCTGCGACTGCGGCCTGGCTGATGGCTGCTTCCGTGCCGCCGGCGACCATGACATCAGCCTCGCCGCGCTGGATGACGCGCATGGCATCACCGATGCAGTTCGAACCCGTGGCACATGCCGTCACGACGCACGAAGACGGGCCGTGGAGCTTGTACGTGATGGAAACCTGGCCGGCCGCCATGTTCGCAATCATCATCGGGACGAAGAACGGGCTGATGCGCGAGGGGCCTTTCGCAAAGTATTTCTCATACTGCGAATGCATTGTCTCAATGCCGCCAATACCCGTGCCGACATACGTGCCGATACGGTCGAGATCTTCCTTCTCAAGGTCGAGACCTGCGTCCTTGATGGCCATGCCAGCAGTCGCGACAGCGAACTGCGTGTAGCGATCCATGCGCTTCGACTCTTTCTTGTCGATGTAGGCCGTCGGGTCGAAGTCCTTGACTTCGCCCGCAATCTGCGCATGGAAGTCCGTCGGATCAAAGCGCGTGATACGGCCGATGCCGTTCTTGCCTTCCATGAGGCCGTTCCAGAACGCTTCTTTGCCCGTACCGATCGGCGTGATGGCGCCGACACCTGTGATGACGACTCGATTCTTCAAGATATGGATACCCCTCTCTTAATTTTGATTTCAGTTTGCTGCTTCCGCTTCGGCCCTGAGCTTTGTGATGATGTCGTGAACCGACTCGATGCTCTGGATCTCCGGCAGGCGCTCGCCCGTGAAGACGAGGCCCGTCTCTGTGTCGCCCTGCTGGGCGCGGATCAGCGAGCGGATGATGCAGAAATTATGCTTGCAGGCCTTAAGGCAGGCGTCGCATTTCTTTGGCGGCACCGGGCCTTCGAGCACCCGCGCGGAAAACGGCGTGCGCACGGCGCGGCCGGGGAGGCCGACCGGGCTGTGGATGACGACGACGTCTTCCGGCTTCGATTTCAAATAATATTCCTTCAGCGTCGGTGCGCCGTTGGATTCGAGGCTCGCCGCGAAGCGGGAACCCATCTGGACGCCGTTCGCGCCCATCTTTATGAGATCAACGATGTCCTGGCCTGAAAGCACGCCGCCGGCCGCAATGACCGGAATCTTGACGGCCGCGCGGATGTCGGGGATGAGCTCTCTTACCGAGTGCGTCGTCCCGAGATGGCCGCCGGCCTCCTTGCCCTCGACGACAACGGCCGTCGCACCAAGACGCTCTGAGATTTTTGCCAATTTAACGGACGAGACGATCGGCACGATCGGCGTGCCGGATTCCTTGCCGTAGCCGAACATGTCACGGGAGAAGCCTGCGCCGGCGACGATGAGGTCGATGCCTGCATCGATGGCCGTCTTGCAGATGCCTGCGAAGTCGCGGGCTGCCACCATGATGTTGATGCCGATGATGCCAGAAGTCAGCGACCGTGCGAGCTGGATCTCGTAGCGAAGCTCCGCATGGCTCATGCCCGAGGCGGCGATGAGGCCGATGCCGCCCTCGTTGGCGACAGCGGCGGCGAGGCGCGCCGTCGAAAGACGGATGGCCATGCCTCCCTGCACGATCGGGGTCTTAGCGACCTTCGTGCCGATTTTCAGTTCCGGAAGCTTCAAGGTTACTCCTCCTATAAAAAACTCTTCCCTTTAGAAAATCCCGCGAAGAATCTTCACGGGATTTAGGAAAGGTAAGACGCGTTAGCTTATTTGCTGTTCTGGTCGATATAGGTGACAACGTCCTGCACCGTCTTGATCTTCTCAGCAGCCTCATCCGGAATCTCGATGTTGAATTCCTCTTCAAAAGCCATGATCAGCTCAACAATGTCCAGGGAGTCAGCACCGAGGTCATCGATGAACGTCGAGTCGATGGAAACTTCATCAGCTTCCACACCGAGCTGCTCAACGACGATGTCGCGAACCTTCTCGAAGGTCTTGTCTGCATCTGCCATGTCTTTCACCTCCTTATCTTGGTGTACAATATAGTTATATCACATTACCATGCCGCCGTCTACCTTGACGACCTGGCCCGTGACATAAGAAGCAAGATCCGTTGCGAGGAACGCGACGACGTTCGCGACGTCGTCGGGCTCGCCCATGCGCTTCAGCGGGATGGCGGCCAGCGTTGCTTCTTTCGCCTTGTCCGTCATCGCGGCCGTCATGTCCGTCGCGATAAAGCCAGGGGCGACAGCGTTGACCGTGATACCGCGGGAAGCGAACTCTTTTGCGCAAGCTTTCGTGAAGCCGATGACACCGGCTTTCGCTGCCGCATAATTCGTCTGGCCCGCGTTGCCCGTGATGCCGACGACGGAGGCCATATTGACGATGCGGCCCGCGCGCTTCTTCATCATGAGCTTCGAGACGGCCTTCGTGACATGGAACATGCCCTTGAGGTTCGTATCAATGACCGCTTCGAAATCTTCTTCCTTCATGCGCATGAGGAGACCGTCGCGCGTGATGCCCGCGTTGTTGACGAGGATGTCGATGCCGCCAAATTGGAGGGCGACGGCCTTCACCATCTCATCGACCGCTGCAGCATCCGAGACATCCGCCTGGAAGATTTCAGCCTTGCCGCCCGCCGCTTCGATGGCGGCTTTCGTTTCTTCGGCTTTGGCCGTGTTGCCCGCGTAGTTGATGGCAACGCTGGCGCCCATCGACGCAAGCTTCAGCGCGATGGCACGGCCGATGCCGCGGGATGCGCCCGTGACGAGCGCCGTCTTCCCATCTAAATGCATATTAACGGACCTCCTTGAAATAGTCAAGGGTTTTTTCCAAAGTTTCGAGGTTTTCCACGTTCATGCTCTTGAGGCTGCGGTCGATGCGCTTGTTGAAGCCGCAGAGCGTCTTGCCCGGGCCGGCTTCGACGAACGTGTCGGCACCGAACTCCTGCATCGTCTTGACACAGGCAATCCACTTGACAGGATGATCGGCCTGTGCGACAAGGTTCGCCTTGATCTCATCGGCCTTCTGCTCAAGGGCTCCCGTGTAGTTCGAGACGACGGGAATCTTCGCGTCGCGGATCGTGACCTTGTCGAGCTCAGCCGCGAGCTTGACAGCGGCCGGCTGCATGAGCGTGGAATGGAACGGAGCCGAGACCGGCAGGATGACGGCCTTCTTCGCGCCTGCTGCCTTCAGCGTCTCGACGGCTGCCTCGACGCCCTTCGTGGCACCGGCGATGACCGTCTGGCCCGGGCAGTTGAAGTTGACCGGCTGCACGGCGCCTGCCGTCTTCGAAGCCTTCTCGCAGGCATCGGCGATGACGTCATCGGAGAGGCCGATGATGGCTGCCATGCCGCCCTCGCCGACCGGAACGGCTTCCTGCATGTACTGGCCGCGCTTGTGCACGAGCGAAACGGCATCCTGGAAATCGAGGACATCCGCTGCGACAAGAGCGGAGTATTCGCCGAGGCTGTGGCCGCCGACGACTTCTGGCTCGATGCCGTGTTCCTTGAGGATGGCATACGAAATGACGCTCATCGTGAGGATGGCCGGCTGCGTATTGGCCGTGAGCTTCAAGTCCTCTGCCGGGCCCTCGAAGCACATCTTCTGGATGGAGTAGCCGAGAGCCTCGTCCGCTTCGCGGAAGAGCTTCTTCGCGACGTCATACTTCTCGCAGAAGTCCTTGCCCATGCCGACGGTCTGTGCGCCCTGTCCAGGGAATACGAATGCAAGCTTGTTCAAGTGAATGACCTCTCTTTCAATGACTGTATCTTTGACGCTATCTGTGTGTTAGCTCTATTTCATTCCTTATTATATAGAAAGATATATTATTTCAGATCCTGCTGGATCATGTCGATCGTGGACGGGAGGCCCGCGACGATGTCGTCGATGATCTTCTGCACCGGCTTGATATCGTTCAGCATGCCGGAGATTTCGCCGATCATGACGGAGCCGTTCTCGACATCGCCCTCATGCGTGGCACGATGAAGCGAGCCGACGCCGAGCGCTTCGAGCTCTTCGGCTGGTGCGCCGTTGGCTTCCATTTCGAGATATTTGCGCGTGAGCTTGTTGTGGATGACGCGCGCCGGATGGCCGAGCGTGCGACCCGTGACGACCGTTGCGCGATCCTTGGCCTTGCGCACGAGCTCCTTGTAGTTCGGATGTGCGATGCACTCTTCGCTCATGACGAAGCGCGAGCCCATCTGCACGGCCTTCGCGCCGAGCGCGAACGCTGCCGCGACGCCGCGCGAATCCGCGATGCCGCCTGCTGCGATGACCGGCACATCGACGGCATCGACGACCTGCGGCACGAGCGCCATCGTCGTGATTTCGCCGATGTGGCCGCCGGACTCCATGCCTTCAGCGATGACGGCATCGGCACCCGAGCGCACGAGGCGTTTCGCGAGCGCGACGGACGCGACGACCGGGATAACCTTCGAGCCGATGGCCTTGAGCTCTGGCACGTACTCGCCGGGATTGCCTGCGCCCGTCGTGACGACGGGGACTTTCTCCTCGAGCACGACCTGCATGACCTCTTTGACATACGGGCTCATGAGCATGACGTTGACGCCGAACGGCTTCTCCGTCCAGCCCTTGCACTTCTGGATTTCCGCGCGCAGGACTTCGGGAGGCATGTGGCCAGCGCCGATGATGCCGAGGCCGCCGGCGTTCGAGACGGCGGATGCGAGTTCTGCCGTGCCGATCCAGGCCATGCCGCCCTGGAAGATCGGGTACTTGATGCCCAGCAGGTTGCAGATCACGTTGTTTTCAAACATTAAAAATAAGTCCTCCTTCGCCTCATCAAACGTTCTCGCTGCCGCCCTGAAGAGCCTCCTCTTTCGTCAGAGCGTCGCGGATATGTGCAAGGACGTCTCCCTTGACGTAGTCATTGGCCACGCCGATGGCACTGCAGATGGATTTGGCGTTCGATGATCCATGACTGATGATGACGCAGCCATTCACGCCGAGGAGCGGCGCACCGCCGTACTCCGTGACATCGAGGCGCTTGCCGAGCTTGTGGAGCGTCGGCATGAGGAGCAGCGCCCCGAGCTTTGCCAGGATACCGCCATTCTTGATGGCATCCCGGATGAGCTTGTAAATGGTCTTTGCCAATCCCTCTGCAAATTTTAGCACAACATTGCCGACAAATCCATCACAAATTACGACGTCGAAATTGCCCTTCGGCACATCGCGTCCTTCGGCGTTGCCGGTGAAGTTGATCGTCGTCATGACTTTGAGAAGCTGGTACGTGGCTTTCGCCTGCTCGTTGCCCTTTGTCTCCTCTTCACCGATGTTCAGCAGGCCGACGCGCGGCTGCTCGACATGGAAGACGTCTTTCGAGTAGAGAGAGCCCATCATGGCAGCCTGCACGAGATGCTCGGGCTTCGAATCGACATTCGCCCCCGAGTCCATCAAGAGCGTCACGCCGCCTTTCGCGTTCGGCATCGGCGTCGCGATTGTCGGCCGCCCAATGCCCTTGATGCGGCGCAGGATGAGCTGGGCCGCCGTGACGGCTGCGCCCGTCGAGCCTGCGGAAAGCACGGCATCGCATTGCCCGTCCTTGACGAGGCGCGTCGCAACGACAACGGAGGCGTCCTTCTTCGTGCGAACGGCATCGGCCGGATGCTCGCCCATCTCGATGACCTGGCTCGCATGGACGATCGTGATGCCGAGCTTCTCCCAGTCCGGTTCCTTTTCGAGCACTTTGCGGATCTGCGGCTCATCGCCGACGAGGACGATCTCGCATCCGAATTTTTTCGCGGCACGCACGGCGCCGAAGACAATCTCGAGCGGCGCGTAGTCGCCGCCCATCGCATCGACTGCGATCTTCATGCTCTGGCCCCTTTCTTTTCCTCTCCCCACGAAACCATGATGAACTTCGCGCGGAAGACTTCCTGCGTATCATTTCGCGTCTTGACCCAGACGAAGTATTTGTTGCCGCGCACGCGCACGATCTCGGCCTTGGCGATGAGCTTCTCGCCGACGTGCACAGGGACTTTGTATTTCACGTTCGCAACGCCCGTGACGGCCATCGGCGCGTCGATGATGGCGAGCGCGAGCGAATTGGCCTGCGAGAACATGTAATGGCCTTTCGCAATCTGCGTCTTGGCAAAGACCATGTCCTCCGTCACGCGCAGCAGCGAGATGCCCGAGTGGCCGAGTTCAAGGTCGATGAGCTCGCCGACGACTTCGCCGCTCTGGATGGACTTGACCTTGTTCTGCGCGGTCTCGGCCATCTTGCGGATGCGGCCGCGGAGTTCCGGGATGCCGAGCTCGAGGCGGTCGAGGCGGATGGTCTGGACGCTGACGCCGAGCGCTTTCGCGAGCTCTTCGTCTGTGAGGAACGGTTTCTCCTTCACCTTCTCCACGAGGAGCTGCTGCCGCTCCTTCTTCTTGACCCTTGCCATCTTTGCCACCTCGCTTTGCTCCGTACTTTTAAGACCTGTTTCTATAACCTGTTGCATATTATAGCGGCTTTGTTCTCAAAATGCAACAGGAAATTTTTGATTCGCACCCGCGGAAGGAAACGACGTGCAGATTCTCCTGCCGTGCAGGGGACTCCCACCACCGCTTCGCGGTCCCCCTCCCTCAATGAGGGAGGCTGCTTTGCTCGAATTTCGGCCGCAGCCAGAGGTAGCAGATGACGCAGATGATGATAGAGACGACGGAGCCCGTCGCGGTTGCGAGGCCCATCGGCAACAGCGTCATCGGGAACATGGCCGAGGCGAGATACGCGAGCGGGATGCGCGCGCAGGTGATTGAGATGATGTTGTGGATGAATGAGATTTCCGAACGGCCATAGGCGCAGAAATATCCGCTGAAGCAGAAATGAACGCCCGCGAAGATGCAGTCGATGACATAGCCGTGGAAGTAGTCCGCACCGGACGCTACGACGGTCCTATCGCTCGTGAAGAGCGCGAGCACGTCCCCGGCTGCGAACTGCATGAGGATGGAGACGAAAACGCCGAAGCCGACCGCGATGCCCAGCGCATAACGCAGCGTCTGCCGTACGCGGCCGTGCGCGCCCGCACCAACGTTCTGCGCACCGAGCGCCGAGACCGTCGAGAGCATCGACGACGGCACGAGAAACAAGAAGCTGATGACCTTCTCGACGATGCCGACGGCCGCCGCATCCGTCAGGCCGCGCATGTTCGCGATGACGGTGATGACGAGGAACGAAATCTGGATGAAGCCGTCCTGCAGCGCAATCGGCACGCCGATGCGCAAGATGTCATGCAGCATCGCATGGTCGGGGCGGAAATCGCTGCGTGCGACCGAGATGCCCGCACTGCCCCGCCGGATGTAGAAAAGAGAAATGACGACCGAAACGCCCTGCGCGATGACCGTCGCGATGGCCGCGCCTTCCGGCCCCATGCCAACCGCGCCGAGGAAGACATAGTCGAGCACGATGTTCAGCACGCAGGCGACGGCGATGAAGTACATCGGACTGCGCGTGTCGCCGAGCCCGCGGAAAATCGCCGCAATGATGTTGTATGCGGCAATCAGCGGAATGCCGAGCGCGCAGTAATAGAGGTAGTCATGCGTGCCAACGACGGCCTCCTCCGGCGTAGACATGATGGCGACGAGATGCGGCAGCAGTGCGACCATAACAGCCGCGAGCGCGACGGAGACGCCGAGGAACAGCGTGACCGTGTTGCCGATGGAGCGCGAGACCGCCACCTTGTCGCGCGCACCGACCGAGCGCGCAATCGTGATCGTCGTGCCCATCGCGAGGCCGACGATGATGACCGTCACCATGTGCATGACCTGGCTGCCGATCGAGACGGCCGTGATGCTCGCCGCGCCCCGAAACTGGCCGATGATGAAGAGATCGGCCATGCCGTAGAGCGTCTGGAGAAAATACGAAATCAGATAGGGAATCGAGAATATGAGGATGTTCTTTCCGATACTGCCAGTCGTGAGGTCTCTTGCCAACAAATCTCCTCCTTGGATCTTTTGATTTTGAGCAGAAAAAATGAGCAGGCCGCGAAGTGCAGTCTGCTCATCATTTTTCGAATTTGTTCGAATGAAGTCCAAGATACGGATTACTCCGCAGCTTTCACGACTTCCTTGCCATCATAATAACCGCACTCCGGGCAAACGTGATGCGGCATTTTCGGCTCGTGGCACTGCGGGCATGCAACGAAGCCAGGGGCTTCCAATTTCCAGTTCGCACGGCGCGAGTCACGGCGGGCCTTCGACATCTTACGCTTAGGTACTGCCATCTCGGATACACCTCCTTAAAAATCAATCGTTGTCTTTCGTCATGAATTCCTGTAATGCTGCCAGCCTCGGGTCTGGGACGAACGTGTTACAGCCACAATCACCGTGGTTGAGATTCGCACCGCAGACGGGGCAGAGCCCTTTGCAGTCGGGCTTGCAGATATTGCTGAGCGGCTGTGCCGCCAGAAGCGTATCACGAACGAGCTCGTCGAGCTCGATGTCGTCGCCCTCGAACGCATTCACGTCCTCATCGTCCGCGATGATCCCCTGCCGGAACGTCTCACAGAACGCATGTTCCTGCGGCTCCGTGCACTCTTCAAGGCAGCGGTTGCAGACGAAATGCTTCGTCGCACGGATCACGCCTTCGACGCGGTAGCCCGCGCCTGTGTTCGTGACCGTACCCGTGACCTCGATGGGGCCTTCAAACGCATAATCGTCCGCCGTAGCGTCAATTTTTTCCGCCGCGGTCGTGAACGAAAACGGAAGGTTTTTGCCGAGTCCGGCTGTCAGTTCAGCAATATGAATATGCATTAGCATCAACTCCATCCATTATAGCGGCCACCTTTTCGGTTGTCAAGGAAAAATCCTTAGCAGACACCACTTTTTATGCATCACCGAGGCGGAAGGCGATTTCCCGGAGCGCGGCCTCGCGCACGCGCTTCCACGGCACGTCATGCGCTTCGGCGCAGGCGCGGCAGTCTTCGAATTCCGGCTGCACGTTGACGATCTCACCTTCGTAGGCCGCAATCTTCACGCGCACTGTGCCGTACTTCGTCTCTGCCTGCGCCACGCGGCGGTCGCACTCCACACGCTCGTCAATTTTTATCACGCGCAGGCCGATTGTCGTCGTCTCGCGGAACAGGATTTGCTGGCAGATGGCGCGTTGTGCGCCCGTCACGAGCACGGAAAGTTCATGCGCCGGACGATTTTTCTTCATATATATAGGCGTCACCCAGACGTCGAGCGCCCCAGCCGCGAGCAGCTTGTCAAAGAGGTAGCCATAAATCTGCGGCGTCATGTCGTCGATGTTCGCCGCGAGGATATATTTGTCCTCCGCGTTGCCATCGTCCGGCTGCTGCTGTTCCTCCATCTCGCCGAGGTAGAGTCGCAATACATTTGGCAAGCCCTCATTGTCCCGCGTGCCAGCGCCATAGCCGATGGCCTCGGCGCGAAATGATGCAGGGCGCACAAGAGAGATGTTCGCAAATGCTCGCACGACGGCCGCGCCCGTCGGCGTCGTGAGCTCGACGGGTGCGCCTGCCGCATACGTCGGCCAGTCCTTCAGAAGCTCGGCGACAGCAGGCGCAGGCACGGGCATCGTGCCATGCGCGCAGCGTACGAAGCCGCTGCCGACATTGACGCGGCCCGCATAGACTTCGGTGATACCGAGCACGTCGAGGCAGATCGCGACGCCGCAGATGTCCACGATGGAATCTGCCGCGCCGACTTCATGAAACGTGACCTCGTCAGCGGGGTGTCCGTGCACATGGCCCTCAGCCTCGGCGAGCACTTTGAAGATGCGAAGCGAAATCGCCTTCGCACCATCCGAAAGGGACGAGCCCTCGATCATCGCTCGGATATCGCGCATCGCGCGATGATGATGGACGTGATGATTATGATGATCGTCATTTGCGAGGTCATGGAATGGCATGGCATTACCTGCCGCCACTTTCTCGTGCACTTCGACATCAACATATGTCGCCGCAATGCCGTTCTTTTTGACCTGCGAGACCTTGAGCTCGCACTCCTGCATGACGGGGAGCTTCGCGAGCTCACGGCGAAGGACATGTTCATCCATGCCCGCCGCGAGGAACGCCCCGAGCAGCATGTTGCCGCTCAGGCCGGAAAATGCATCGAGATAGATTGCTTTTGCCATAATTTTCCTCTCAGTTCAGGCGGTTGATCTTGCTCGCGAGCACGCCCGCGCCGAAGCCGTTGTCGATGTTGACGACGCTGACGCCGGCTGCACAGCTCGAAAGCATGGAGAGCAGCGCCGTGACGCCATGAAGCGCCGCACCGTAGCCGACACTCGTTGGCACGGCGATGACAGGGCCGCTCGCAAGGCCGCCGATGACGGAAGCCAGCGCCCCCTCCATGCCCGCAATGCAGATGATGACGCGCGCACGGCGGATCTCGTCTTCGTGCGCCGCGAGACGGTGGATGCCCGCCACACCGCAGTCGTAGAGCGTCCTGACGCGGTTGCCATAGAGTTCGGCCGTCAGCCGGGCCTCGGCCGCGACAGGAATGTCGCTCGTGCCCGCTGTGATGATGAGGATTTCATGCGCCTCGTCCTCTGGCGGCGCACCGACGGGCTTTGCCCGGCGAATATAGATGGCGCGGGCTTCCTCGTCGTACTCTGCCTCGGGCATCTCCGCTTTCACGAAATCATATTGCTCGCGGCTCGCCCGTGTCGCAAGCAGACTGCCGTCGCTCGATGCCGCAAGCGACTGGAGGATGGCGAGCACCTGCTCCTTTGTCTTGCCTTCCGCATAGATGACTTCGGGAAAGCCCTGCCGCGCCTCGCGGCTGTGGTCGACGTTCGCGAAGCCCATATCCTCAAATGCAGCCTTGCTGAGAGATTCGGCGGCATCCTCTTTCGTGATGCCGCCGTCCTTGTACGCCTCAAGAAGGCGCAGAATATCGTTTTTCGTCATGTCACTTCGCCTGCTGCAATGCCGGAGCTGCTGCCGGCGCCTGTGCCTGCTGGGCCGTGACGGCCTGCACGGCAGCCGGGGCAGGCGCTGCCGCCATTTCCTCGACCGGCACGTCGGCAGCCGCTGCGACCTCGGCCGCGCTGCGGTTCATCTGTTGCTTCGCCTGGCGAAGTGAGCTTGCCGCCTGGTCGACCGCCTTCGCCGACTGCTGCAGGTAGTCGCCGGACTGCTGCGAAATCTGCTGCAGATAGTCCACATACTGCTGTGACGCCTGCTGTAGCGAATCGACAGACTGCTGGACGGCTTTCTGCACAAAATCCGCCGACTGCTGTGCCGCCTGTGCGGTCTCCGTGACATGCCCGATGAGCTGGTCGAAGACCTGGTTGACATAAGCATCCGTCGTGTCGCGCTGCTGCTTCATTTCCTCTTTCGTGCGCTCGAGGATCTCGCGGCGCTTCTGCTCCGCCTGCTCGACGAGCACGCGGGCCTTTTCTTCCGACTGCTTCTGGATCTCCTTGGCCTTTTCCCTCGCCTCGTTGACGATGGTTTCCTTATCTACGAGATCTGCCGCATAGTCCTTGGCTTTCGTGATGATGCTGTCCGCTTCGCGATGTGCTTCCTCGATGATCTGGCTTTCGTTCGCCATGATCTCTTTCGCGTGATTCAATTCGAGCGGCAGATCCTGACGGAGCTCTTCGACGAGATGGATGAGGTCGTTCTCATCAATCATGCTCTTGCCCGTCAGAGGCACATGCGAAGCGTTGACGACGAGATTCTCCACTTCGTCGAGCGTGCGCTCAACGCGCGACGTCGCATTCCGGCTTGAGGTATTGCGGTTTGCGGCATCGCGGGCCGCAGCCGTCCGTTTGGCAACCTTTTTAGAAGACATGTTTTTTCCCTCTTTATTATACTGGAAGCATGGATGAAATCATCGCTTCTTATCATTTTCAGCAGCAATTCTTTCATTCACTGCGTGTTCAACACATGATGGCACGAGCCCGTGCACGTCCCCTCGGAACATCGCGAGTTCCCGGACGCCCGACGAGCTCACGAACGAATAGGACGGATTCGTGAGCAGGAAGACCGTCTCGATGGAATCGTCGAGATGATGCAGGATATGAGCCTCGTTTTCCTCGTATTCGAGATCCTTGACCGAGCGCACACCGCGCACAATGATGTTCGCGTGGATTTTCTCCATATAATCGGTCAGCAGGCCTGAGAACGCATCGACGCGGACATTCGGCAGATGCGCCGTCGCCTCTTCGAGAAAGCGCTTGCGCTCCTCAACGGAGAAGAAGCCCTCCTTGCGTACGTTGTGAAAGACGCAGATGACGAGTTCGTCAAACAAGCGGCTCGCGCGCTCGAAGATGTCGACATGGCCAATCGTCACGGGGTCGAAGCTCCCCGAGCAGACAGCGATACGGTGGCTCATACGGAATCCTCCCCAACATAGCTCTTTTTCTGGAAAAAGCTCAGCTGCGTCGTCCTGCCATAGCGGCGATGATCGACACGGACGAGCGCCGAAAGCTCCGGCACATCGTCCTCGTCCCCGCCGTGCTCGACGACGAGGATGGCGTCCTCTGCGAGCAGGCTCCCTTTGTCAAAGGCAGAGAGCGCCCGCTGCCAGAGTCCTTTGTGATACGGCGGGTCGCAGAAGACGAGATCGAATGTGCGCCCCTGGCGTTCCAGCCGCAAAAGGCTCGCAAAAGCATCACCTGCGAGGACTTCTGCCTCCTGCTCGAAATGGCAGTGGCGGATGTTCTCGCGGAGGATGTCCGCTGTCGACTGGTCGAGGAAGACGGCAGACTGCGCACCGCGCGAGAGCGCCTCGAGGCCGAGGCTGCCCGTGCCCGCAAAGACATCGAGCACCGTACGGCCCGAGACCATGGAGCCGAGGATGCTGTAAAGCGACTCCTTCACGCGGTCGGACGTCGGCCGCGTCGTCTCCATGCCCTTCGGCGCCTTGAGCCGCGCCCCGCGCGCCCGTCCCGTGATGATGCGCATGCGCGTCCTCCTCTCGAAAAAAACTCCAATCGCAGATTATTTTACCATACTTTCGCCCATTCGTGAATACAGGCACGAAAAAAGCCTGCCAAATCGGCAGGCTTGAAACTTCCAAAGCTCCGTGGTATCCTAAAAAGGAACCGGCGGAGCTGGCTTCCCTTTGGGCGATAGCCACGTTGCAGATGTGCCACTTTCCTTACGACTAGAAATCGAACGAGGAAGTCGGCGCTCTCACCCGCCGGTCTCCTTGTATCTTTATTATAGCAGATACGATTTTTACTTGCAAACCCGAAAGGTGCCTCATGAATCGAATTTTTCGCGCCGTGCTGCTTGTCGCCATCCTTTCAGCAGCTCTCGCCTTCTACCATTTTCTCCTGCATCCTGCCGCCACGCTCACGCCGGTATCACCCATGCGCACGCTCTCTTCACGCGTCGTGCTCGTGCCGCTTGACAGCCGGCCGCCGTGCCGCCAGCAGGTCGCTGACCTCGGCCGCATCGCAGGGCTCGACGTCATAACGCCGCCAGCAGAATGCATGGACTACTATTCCCAGCCCGGCGACACCAAGGCCATGCAGGACTGGCTCATGACGGCCGTACAGCCTGGCGACGCCGTCATCCTTTCCATCGACCAGCTGCTCTACGGCGGCCTGCTCGCCGCGCGCGAGAAGCAGGCGCCGGAAGATATGCAGGACGCGCTCGTCAATTACCTTCGTGCCCTGCGCGCCGCGCATCCCGACGTCCCCATCTACGCATTCTCCATCCTGCCGCGCCTCACGCCGCAGGACACGATTGACGGCTATGACGAACGCCGCGCCCTCATCGCTTACTCGCGCCTCGTCGGGCGCAAGGCCGCCGGCCTCGCGATTGACGAAGACGAGCTCGCGCGCCTGCGCTCCAAAATCTCCGATCAGAGCCTCGCAACGTATGAAGGCCATTTCCGCGAGAACGCCGCGCTCAACGAAAAGCTCGTCGCTCTGACGAAGGACGGCACGCTCACGCGCCTCGTGCTCGGGCAGGACGATGGCGAGCCCTACGGCATCCCGAACATCGAGAAAGCCGCCATCCAGCAGACGATGGCGGAGCTCGGCCTCACCGAGCAGCAGTGCTTCCTCACGCACGGCGCCGACGAAATCGCCCAGACGCTGCTCGCAGCCTATGCCTGCGAGCGTGCGGGCTATCATCCGCGCGTCGCCATCGCCGCGACCGATCCGAAAGCGAAGACGCGCGTCATGCCCTATATGGCTGTCGATTGCGAAACCGTCGCCAAGGAAAAGATCCGCCTGCTTGGCGGCACCGTCGCAGACGCCCCAGAAGATGCCGACCTCACACTCTTCCTTTCAGCCAATGACAGCGACGAAGGCTCGATGGACACGCGGCAGGCCGCTGCAGACTTCCTCACGGCCAGCGTCGCATCGCCAGACAAAGCGGGCACGTCTGTCGCGCTTGTCGATCTCAGCAAACATTTCGATGCCGCCGAGCCGCTGCTGCCACTGTTGCTCAATCGTGACTTCCCCGTCACGCGCCTCGCCGCCTATGCGGGCTGGAACACGACGAGCAACGCCATCGGAACGGCACTCTCTGCCGCAGCTATTCGCGAAGCCGCCACGGCCCAGCCACTCGGAACGGACGAGGCCCGCGCCGTCGCCGCCGAGAGCACCCGCTTCCTCCAGAACCGCGTTCTCGAAGACTATTTCTACCTCAAAGCCGACATCGATCCCATCAACCACGCACTGAAGAAAGCCGGCTACCGCAACACCTCCGACCTCGACCTCGAGCACAACCACCGCTGGGTGACGGCCATGCTCCAGAAAAAGCTCCAGCTCCAGACCATCCTCTACAAGCACTCGAAGAGCCTGCGCGCCCCGTTCCCCGTCCCGCAGACGGGTGAAGAGCTCGCCATCTACGACCTGCGCACCGACACGAGCTTTCCATGGCCGCGAACGTTTGAAATCTATCTCGAAACCGAGCCGTACTTCGCGCTTGCAAAATAATTTTGCAGAAATCCAAATTTTTTCTTGACATCGGACACTTCAGCCGCTATACTATTTCTTGTCGATACGACATAGGGGCATCGCCAAGTTGGTAAGGCACGGGATTCTGAATCCCGCATGCGTAGGTTCGAGTCCTGCTGCCCCTGCCATTTGAAAAATCCAAGACCATCGCGAAGTCGATGGTCTTTTTCATTCCCAGATTCTTATTTTTATACTTCTAAAGAGAAACGGCAACTCGTCTATCATGACGGGTTGCCGTTTCTATTCTATTTACAAGCATTTTGCAACCATCGCCGGATCGTTGATGGCTAAATCCAACAGGCGACTGAGAATACCTGTATAGCCCCTTCCAAGCTTCTTCGCTTTTGCCAGTGTGTCTGGCGACACGCGGATAGAAACGAGCTGCTTCTTTCGCTCCGCACGTTGCTTGGCAGCGATGCGTGCGAACTCCTCATACTGTTCTTCCGTGAGTTCCGGGCAATCTTCATCATAGGTGATAGGCATGGACGCAGCGCGGCGAATGCGTTTGCGTTGCTCTTCTGTCGGCTTCTGCCCTGATCTCACAACCATTTTATGAATAGCCATAGTACAACCTCCTCTCACGCGCATTCGCTTTTCTTGCGGATATCAGTCGAATCGATTCATGCTCCGGACGTTCCGTAAAGACAACGAACAAAACATCTTCCACCCTGCCAATCGTGATGTATCGGTCTTCCTCATCACTATGCAGCTCGTCAAACATCTCAATTCGTGCTTCATCTCCGAAAATCAATCCAGCATCCTCAAAGCCGATGCCATGTTTTCGCCGATTGATTTCATTCTTTTCGTCATCCCATTCGATAAGACGACCATCGATTTCTTCTATCATGTTCCAAGTATAACTCAAAGTATTACAATTTGCAACAAAGAACATAGCACAGGATTCTGAATCCCGCATGCGTAGATTCGAGTCCTGCTGTCCCTGCCATTTGAAAGCCTGCAGGAAGGGGACGAGCGTGCTGGTGTCGGTCGGCTGCGGTCCGACACTCGCCCAGAGGATGAACTCGGAGTCGCTGCCGTACTGAACGTTGTATGCAGGCTTGAGCTGGCCGTTCTTCATGGCGTCTTCTTTCATGCGCATGAAGGTCGCGTCCTTGTCGGTCTTTGCGAAGCTGTTGCGGCCCCGCATCTCGTGGAGGTCTGCAATGTAGCCCTTGAGCCGTGCGATGTAGCTGCCAAGTTTCTCGAACGTGCGCTGGAGCGGCGTCTTCCGCTTTCCAGAGCCATGGACGGAAACGATGCCGTCTTCTGAAATCTTCTGACGGAGCTTGCGGCGCAGGCGCTTGAGCTGGCGCAGCTGGATGGCATCTCCGTGAGCAATACGGACGCCAAAGTCCGCCTCTGCTTTTTCAAGGAAGGATGGCAGCTTGGCGAGGAGCTTGTCCCGATGCTTCTCGACGGCCTTCCGCCAGACGAACTTGTACTTGTTGGCGAAGGATTCGATCTTCGTGCCGTCGATGAAGATGTCGTCCATGGAAACGGCGCCGATCTCCCCCAGGAATTTCCCCATCTGCGCAAAGATTTCTCGGATGCAGGGACGCAGGCGCTTCGTGAGGAAACGCGAGATGGTCGCATGGTCCGGGGCGGGCTTGCCTTCCAGAAGGTACATGAACTTGATGTTGCTGCGGCAGGCTTCTTCGATCTTCCGTGTCGAGAAGATGCTGTTCGCGTAGGCGTAAGAAAGGATGGCGAGCATCTGCGCTGGCGACGCCTGATTTCGATTGACATGATGACAATTCTGATACAGGGCCGAAAAATCCATTCCTCCAATGCAATAGCGCACCAGGCGGACGGGGTCATCCTTCGGGATCTGAAATTCGACGTTGAGCGGGAGCACTAGTTGATATGGTTGCTCCAATGACGTATAATCTTGCATAGAATTGATGTTTTGCATAGTTCAATTCTACACCGAATCCCGGGCTTTTTACAGTCCGGGATTTTCTGTGCACAAAAAGAAGGCTGCTGCAAATAACTGCAACAGCCCCGCTTTAGTTGTATCCATAAAGAAAACGGCCTCCGCGCGGAAGCCGTTTTCTTTATTTATCTGCGAGCAACGCTTCAATCTTCGTCTTCATGATGTCGAACGCCACATCATTGAGGCCGCTGTTGAGGATGAGGTCGGCAACGGTCTTCGTCGGCTCGACGTAGAGATAGTGCATCGGCTTGACGGTCGTCAGGTACTGCTCCATGATGTTTTCGAGACTGCGGCCGCGCTCCTTGATGTCGCGCGTGACGCGGCGAAGGATGCGCTCGTCGGCGTCGGCCTCGACGAAGATCTTGATGTCGAAGAGGTCGCGCAGGCGCGCGTCCTGAAGGATCAGGATGCCCTCGACGATGATGACGCGGCTCGGCTCGACGCGGACGATTTCCTTCGCGCGCGTGTGATGCGCGAAGTCATACGTCGGGCAGTCGATGGCTTTGCCTTCGCGCAGCGCCTTGAGGTGCTTGATCAGGAGATCGGTCTCGAGGGAGTCCGGATGGTCGTAGTTGATTTTCTGACGCTCCTCGAACGGGAGGTCGTCATGCGGCCGATAGTAGTTGTCGTGATACATGACCGTGATGCGGTCGCCGAAATACGCTTTGAGCCGGTTCGTGAATGTCGATTTGCCCGAGCCCGTGCCGCCTGCGATGCCGATGATTGTCGTCTTCATGCTTCTGTCTCCCCATGCCTCGCTTGTCTTGCTTTGATTCTGTTTTTATTTCTCTGTCAGTGCGTCGAGCGCCATTGCAAGCACTGTCTCACTCGCCTGATGCTTGACATCCATGCGCGTGCCGTGAAAGTGGTTTTCGCGCACGACCGTGCCCCACGGCCCGGATGCTGCCGTATAGACGAGGCCGACCGGCTTTTCCGCCGTACCGCCGCCCGGGCCTGCGATACCCGTCGTCGCGAGGCCGACATCCGTACCGACCGCGCGCCGCACACCTTCGGCCATCTCGCGCGCCGTCTCTTCCGAAACCGCACCATGTGCTGCGAGCGTCGCATGCTGCACGCCGACGAGCTTTTCCTTGACCTCATTCGAATACGAGACGATGGAGCCCATGACATAGGCCGAGCTGCCCGCGATGTCCGTCAGGCGGCTCGTGACGAGGCCGCCCGTGCAGGATTCCGCGCAGGCAATCGTGAGGCCGCGCGCCGCGAGCACGCTCCCGAGCCGCGCTTCGACGGGCTCTTTTCCGCTTTCCATCACATGTAACGCGCTCATTCCTTGTCCACCCTTTCGCCGACAACGTCATACGTGAAGCCCTGCAGGACTTTCACACGCACGATGTCGCCGGGCTGACTGTCCGTGTCACCCTCGATGTAGACCTGTCCGTCGACATCCGGCGCCTCGCGGTACGAACGGCCGACGGCGATGTTCTGCTGCTCTTCGTCGCGCCCTTCGACGAGCACGTCAAGCTCGCGGCCTTCGAGCTCCTGATTGAGCTCTTCCGAAATCTTGCACTGGACGCTCATGAGGTCGTGGTAGCGCTCCTGCATGACGTCTTCGGGCACCTGGTGCGGCATGTCATAGGCCGGTGTACCCTCTTCGCGCGAATACGTGAAAACGCCGACTTTGTCGAGGCGCATCTCTTCGAGGAAATTCCGCAGCGTCTGATACTGTGCATCCGTCTCGCCCGGAAAGCCGACCATGAACGTCGAGCGGATCGTCACGCCCGGGATGCGCTCGCGCAACTTCTGGATCAGCGCACGCATGGATGCCTGCGTGTCGGGACGATGCATGCGGCGCAGGACTTCGTCGTGCGCGTGCTGCATCGGGATGTCCACATATTTCACGAGCTTCGGCTCTTCGGCAATCATCTCGATGAGCTCGTCATCGAAATACGTCGGATAGCTGTAGAGCGTGCGGATCCAGCGGACATCGTCCACTTTGCAGAGCTCGCGCAGCAGCTTCGCAAGGCACGGTTTGCCATAGATGTCGCGGCCGTACTCCGTCGAGTCCTGTGCAATCAGCACGATTTCCTTGACGCCTTTCGCCGCGAGGTTCGCGACTTCGTCCTTGATGTCCTCGATCTTGCGGCTACGGTATTTGCCGCGGATGTACGGAATGGCACAGAACGCGCAGCGGTTGTTGCATCCCTCGGCGATTTTGACGTAGGCCGTATACGATGGCGTCGTCGTGATGCGCGGCGTGTGCTCGTCATAGAGCAGCTCGTCCTCGCCTGCGATGACGACGCGATGGCCTTTGAGCGTTTCCTCGACGGCTTCCATGACACGGTTCCAGGCGCCCGTGCCGATGATGGCGTCGGCTTCCGGCATCTCGTCCAGGAGCTCCTGCTTGTAGCGCTGGCCGAGGCAGCCCGCAATGATAAGGCTGCGGCAACGACCCGACTCCTTGTACTCCGCCATGTTGAGGATCGTCGTGATGGATTCCTCTTTCGCCGACTTGATGAAGGCGCACGTATTGACGATGAGGATGTCGGCCTCCGATGGATCCGGCGTGATTTCGATGCCGTGATCCCGCAGGATGCCGAGCATCATTTCTGTATCAACGAGATTTTTCGAGCAGCCGAGGCTCACAAAACCTGCTTTCAAAATGGTTTCCCTCCAAAATATATGTTACTTGCCTGCTTTGCTGAAACGGATGTACTTGACCCAGCGGTCGAGGAATTCATGACGCTGTTCGTCCGTGAAATCGGGCTTCTGCGTGAACAGCACGAGGTTCTTGCCCGCGAACTGCTGATAGGCGAGCGTCGCGCGGTTCGTCGGCAAAAAGTCGAAGCCTTTCTGCCAGAGGATGGTCTGGGCCTCGTCGGAAAGCAGCCAGTCGACGAACTCGCCCGCCGCCTGCTGGTCGTCCGGCTTTGCCGATGCCAGCACGCCTGCGCCCGCAAGCGTGTAGGCCGTGCCATCAGCCGGATAGATGATGCGGATGGGATAGCCGTCCGCGACATAGCGCAGCGTCTCGCTCGCAACGGCAATCGAGATGTCCGCCTCGCCCATGCCGACCTGGCGCACGGGGTTCGAGAGGTACTTCGTATACTGCACGACCTGCGGATGGATGCCGCGCAGGATTCGGTAGGCCTCCTCGTCGCCAAACTGCGCAATCAGAGAGTAGAGCAGGTTCGAGGCGGCATCGGCCGCGACAAAATCCGTCATGCTGATGCGGGTCTCCCCGCGCGAAAGCTCTGTCCAGGTGTCCGGCACATTCTTGAGCGTGCGCAGATAATCGCTGTTGACGGCAAAGACGACCGGGTCATACCAGACGCCCGTCCACGCGCCCTGCTCCTGCCGGAATTCCTCCGGCACGGCATCCGTCGCTTCGGAATCATACGGTGCGAACGCGCCACGCTTCGAGAGCTCTGCAAGCGTCCTTTCGTCCGCGAGCACGAGCGCGGCCGAGCGGTCATCTTTTGCGGCGCGATCAACCAGGTCTTTCGAGGAAAGCGGCACAAAGTTCACGCGCACGCGGCTCTTTTTCTCATAGCCGTCCGAAAGCAGCGCCGCATGCTCTGCGGGGAGCGTCGTATAGACCGTGAGCTCCCGCATCGCGACGCCCTTCTCCACATGGCCCGACCCCGCCAGGTACGCTGACCCGGCGACGACGACCACGACGAGCAGGAACGCCGTCAGGAGCAGCGTCGTATAACGTCTCATGGCACGCCTCCGCTTCCTTTCTCTCAAGTTCCTTCCAAATTAAACTCTCCCCATTATATACAAAAGAGAACGGAAACACAAGGATTTCCGTTCTCCATTCAGGCTCCCTCCCAGAGGGAGCTGTCGCTGCAGGCGACTGAGGGAGTCCCCTGCACGACATATCAATCAGTAAAACGCACCTTCTGCGGGTGCAAATAAATCAGAACTGGAACTTTCCGAGCGATGCCTGCAGATCCTGTGCGAGCTTCGCGAGGCTGCCGCTGGCCGTCGCGATTTCCGACGCGCTCGCGGACTGCTCTTCCGTCGCGGCCGAGACCGTCTGCATCTCGTCGCTGACGCGGTGCCCCTGGTCGCTGATGGTCTGCACCTGCGCCGTGATGTTCTGCGCGTCATCATCGGCCGACTGCACGGAGGCATTCATGGCCTCGACTTGCTTCGTGACCTCCTCGACAAGGCTCTGGATCTGGCCGAAAACCTCGCGCAGGGAATCGACGCTCGTCGCGCCGTTCTCCACGGCTTCGCGGCCCGTCTGCATCGAGGCGACAGCTGCATCCGTATCCTGCTGGATGGCCGTGATGATGTCGGCGATGCGCTGTGCCGCATCGGCCGATTCCGATGCGAGCTTGCGCACTTCGTCGGCGACGACGGCAAAGCCGCGGCCATGCTCGCCCGCGCGCGCCGCTTCGATGGCTGCGTTGAGCGACAAGAGGTTCGTCTGCTCTGCGATGCCCGAAATCGTCTCGACGATCGTGCCGATTTCCTGCGACCGTGCACCCAGCTTGTCGACGATGGCCGCCGATTCCGCGACATTCTTCGCGGCCGACTGGATCTTTTCGATGCTCGTGCCGACTTCCTGCGCACCGGCAACGGCGTACTGCGATGCCGCCTCGGCGCGCTTCGCCGTCTCGCCCGACTGCGTCCGGATGTCATCGACGCTGCCGCCGATCTGTCCGACGGCCTCCGTGCTCGAATCGACAGCGCCCTGCTGCTCGGCGACCGCGCCCGCCGCATCCGTCACCGACTGCGCGACCTGGTTCGACGCCTGCGCCGACTGGCTCGAGCTCGCCGTGAGCTCCTCGCTCGCCGCCGCAATCTGTTCGGCCGTGTCATGCGTCTTGCGCATGAGGCTGTTGAGGCTGTCGCGCATATTGATGATGACATTCGCCATGTCGCCGAATTCATCCCCGCGCACAACTTTCTGCTCCGTCAGGCGGAAATCACCATCACCGAGCCGGCGGCAGGCATCCATCATGTGATGGAGCGGTGTCGTGATTTCGCGCGAAATCCAGATTGTAAACACGACGAGAAGAGCGAGTGCGACGAGGCAGTAGACGAGCATCAGCATGCTCGCGCGCGTTGACTGTGCCTCGACATCCTGATATGTCTCCTCAGCAGAATTACGCACGAGCTCTTGTTCCTGTTCCAAGGTCTTGCGCAGATTCGTCGTCATCTGTGACGTGTCCTTTGCATAGTACGCGGCAGCGCCTGCCTCGTCGCCAGCCGCCTGCAGATCGACGACATGGTTGATGGAAGCGTCGAACGCTTTCCAAGCATCCTGGATGCCTGCGACATGCGCATCGAACTCCGGCTCGGGCCGCAGCTGCGATGCTTTGTAGCCCTGCATGTTCTCATCAAACTTCTGCTCGATTTCCTTGATGTCCTTGCGCAGGTCTTCGAACCGCGCCTGGTCATGCGCCGCCATCGCGAGCGCTGCGCGCGACTGCATATCGCGCATCATGTACTTCGCATCGCCGATGCGATCAATCTGCTGCAAGTTCTCCTTGTAAACGATTTCCAAACTATCGTGCGACGACTGGATCGTCGAGCGCCCCATGAAGCCGATCGCCGCCATACCGAGCGCCGCCACAACGACAAGGATCAGGATCTTGTACACGACCCGCAGATTCTTGATGATCCCCATAAAAATTCCCTCTTTCTCAACATATTGACCTGAGAAACATACCTTCTATTTTCAGCTCTCATTCGAGAGTTCCTGAACGGCTTCTTGATAGGATTGCTTGCCTGTCATCTGGAAGAGCCGCTCGTAGCACTTCTTCGCAACAGCGGGATTTTTCGCATAGAGACGGTTGCCCGTGCGGCACGAAGACGCCATGAGCGCAAGCGCCGTCTCGCTCTTCTGTGCGCAGAGCTCCCTGATGAACGTGCGGCCGAGCGCAAGTTCCCGGTCATTCGCGGCCTCGAGCCATGCAACTTTCTCGAACTGCCGCAGAAACCCCGTCTTGTCCCAATACGAAAACGAGCGCTTCTCGACTGGCAGGTCTTTTTCCTCCGTATACCAGCGGATGACTTCGAGCGCGATGGCAAGGTCTTCTTCGAGCGCAACCGGCGTCTTGTAATCCTCCTGCGGCATGTCGCCGAGAATTGTCCAGACGTTGTAAAAGACATCACATTCGTCAACAATCAGGCCGCGCACGCGGTTTGGACGCTCCTTGCCCGTCTTCGGATCATAGCCGCAGGCCTCGAGGATGCCGAACGGTGCGAGATGGTACAGCGGATACCACCAGGCATAAATCATGTCGTAAACCGTCGGATTCATGCGCTGGATGTTCTCGACCGCCGTCTTGAGGTCGTCGAGCGTCATCTGGTACGGCGTCTGGAACGTATAGTCCGCGAACTGCTTGCGAAGCGCATCGAGCGTGATTTCATGCCCCTCGAATCCGAATGTCCGCTCATACCGTGCGATGGCCTGCATATCTGCGGGCACGAAAAAACGATTCGCCATCGTGCATCCTCCTCGAACATACCTCTTGCTATGTTCTTTCGACGCACGATGGCGAATTCCTTTTTTCGGAACAAAAACCGTTTCTCGATTTGATCGCTTTTTTCAGCCTGCAAAACGCGAGCGCAGCAGCTTGATTTCCGCCGCATACCCCGCCGCATCGTTCGGCGTTTCGAGGATGAACGGCAGGCCGCGCAGCTTCGGATGGTTGAGGACGCGCACGAGCGCCTCGAGGCCGATCTCGCCCGCGCCGATTTTCGCATGGCGGTCCTTGTGCGCGCCGCGCGGGTTCAGGCTGTCATTGAGATGGATGGCACGCAGGCGGCCGAGGCCGATGATGCGGTCAAACTCCGCAAGCACGCCATCGAGGTCGCCCACAATGTCATAGCCTGCATCCCAAACATGACATGTATCGAGGCAGACACCGAGATGATCCGAAAGTTCCACGCGGTCGATGATCGCGCACAGTTCCTCGAACGACCGCCCGACTTCCGTGCCCTTGCCCGCCATCGTCTCAAGCAGCACCGTTGTCGTCTGCTCGGGCTTCAGCACATGGTTGAGCTGCGCCGCGATGAGCTCGATGCCGCGCTCCGCGCCCTGCCCGACATGGCTGCCGGGGTGGAAATTATAGAGCTGGTGCGGTGTCTGCTCCATGCGCACGAGGTCGTCTGCCATCATCGTCTCGGCAAATGTCCGCAGATTTTCTTTCGCCGCGCAGGCATTCATCGTATACGGCGCATGCGCGACAATCGGGCCGAATGCGTGTTCCTTCATCAAATCGCGCAGCCGCGCTGCATCGTCGGGATCGATGTCCTTCGCCTTGCCGCCGCGCGGATTGCGCGTAAAGAAGGCAAATGTCGAAGCATCGAGATCGAGCGCCGCCTTGCCCATCGCCTCATAGCCCTTGGATGATGATAAATGACAACCAATGTAAAAGCTCAAAGTCTTGTTCTCCTGAATTTGTTCATTCCAGCCTCAAACTACCCTCTCAGTCACGCTTCGCGTGCCAGCTCTCCCAGAGGGGAGAGCCTTCTGGATACGTTACTTTACTCGGTATGCCGCAACGATTTCGCCGACATAGAGGATGTGGTTGTCGCATTTGCCGTCTTTTTCGGGATAGAACTGCTCGCGGTTCTCCTTCGTCATCGCCATCGGGTCTTTCTGCTGCTTGTAGACGACGCGGCATTCGAGCGTCAGTGGGAACTCGCGGATCGCCGGAACGCCCGTGACTTCGCCGTCCTCGAGCGTCAGACCGCATTCCTTGATTTTGTCCAGATCGCGTCCGCTCTTCGACCCGCAAACGCCGAGCACCTTCTTTGCCTGTTCGCCCGTGCCGACCGCGATATTGAACACGCCCGTCTTGTCGAGCAGTCCGCGCGTGAAACGGCTCTCGCGCACGAATGTCTTGAACACCGGATGACGCCAGTCGATACCGAGTGCGCCCCACGAAATCGTCATCGCATTGACTTTCGCGCCGTCCTTCGTCACCAGCAGCACGCCCGACTGCAAAGCCTGAAGGATTTCCGTCGCATGTTCCAGCACATCGATTTTTTCTTTCATGTTTTTCTCTCCTGTCTTTCCAAATATTTTTCCACGCTCAAACTTCTACGCCAAGCGGCTATCTTCCTGCTTTCGCATCATTTCTCCAGATGATGTTTCAGCCACCTCACGAGCACCTGAACATGGTTCTGTTCGGTGTTCTTCGTCGCATAGACGAGCGTGACATCGCCTTCTGCGAGATTGTCGCGGAGTTTTTCGACGAAAGCCTTCGCTTCGTCGCTCGCTTCGAGTTCGTCGAGATAGTCCGCTGCGAATCCCTCGAATGGGATGCCGCCCGTATGGTAGAGCTTGCGGAGCTCCGGCGACGGCGTGATTTCCTTTGCCCAGGCATCGAGCCTTGCGCGTTCCTTCTTCATGCCGCGCGGCCAGAGACGGTCGACGAGGATGCGGCGGCCGTCGCTTTCTTCGGCAGGATCATAAATGCGTTTCGTATTGAGGATTCCCACTCATAGCACCACCTTTCTCATCGGACTCCTGCCTGTCGTTCTCCGCATCGAGACGATACGCCTTGCAGGACAGCATGCCGACCTTCTTTTCTGCAAAATAAAGCGTGATGCGATGGCGTTCCTCTTCCCATCGGACCGCATCGAAAAGAACCCGGCCTCTTTTCTTTCCTTGGAAAGCGACCTTTCCGCCAATTCCCATGATCCGCAGTTCCTCCACGACGCAGCAGAGGCGGATTCGAGGTTCGGTAACGAGAAAAGGAATTCGGCCTACGCCATTTTTGCGGCGTCCGAGAGCGAGGACGCAGAGGTCGCCTTTCTGCTCTTCGACACGGAGCTCACCCAAGAATCCATCGCCGAGAATGCTCTGGAAAAAGTACGGGCCATGCTCTGCGAGCTCCTTCGAAAGATAGTCCTGCGGCAGACGAGACTCCGCATCCTGCAAAGCACGAGCGGCTGTTTCCGCGACCTCGCGTGCGCCCCAGAAGGCCGTGCCCTCCATGCGGCGGCGCGCCGCGCAATCAGCTTCGAGATAATAGTGATAGGCTCGAACAGGGTCGGGCTCAACATCGATGCCGTCGCGAAAGACATCGCCCATGCGGAGCGCTGCGTCAGCGAAATTGCCGTCCGGCTGCTCGATAAAAGTCTCCCGCGCTTCATCATAAGTCCTGCGATAGAGAGCATATGCAACGCCGGGGCGCTTCGGCACGCCCAGGCCCTTGCGATACATGTCGCCGAGCTTGTAAATGCTTTCTTGAATACCATGAATCGCGCCAAACTGGAAGAGCCTGTATGCCTTTTCGTAATCTGGTGCGCCCGTGCGACCATAATAATAGATGTATCCAAGCGTATTGGCATAATACGGATTGTCCGAAATCTTGACGAGCCGCTCGAAGCAGTCACGAGCTGTCTGCCAGTCCTGCGCATACAGGCGGCTGCCCTCATAACAGGCATAGCCCTTGAGATCGAGCGCAATCACGACATCTTTCGGACAGAGTGCCTCGATGCAGTCGCGGATATGTGCGAGCTCGTCCTCATCCATCCAGTCTTCGCCATCTTCTTCAAAAAAATCCTGAAGCTCGAACTCCATCTCCTCATCCGCCCGTTCCTCCGCAGCGTCCGTCTCAAGAAGCGTGCGGATCTGCGCGATGGCCGCATCATCGTCCGGCGCCTCACGGACAGCAGCGAGGATGGCATGGTAAAATGCATCGTTTTTCGGCATGAAGGTCTCACCTTTCATCAGTCTTTCTTCCAGTATGGCGCGAAAACATGCAGACGTCAAGAAGCCTGCAAAGGATTTGTCGTTCCTTCGCAGGCTTCTCCATTTCCTGTCAATTTGTCAGCACGATGACTTCATATGGCCGCAGCATGTCGCGCATTTCTTCCGGGTAGTTGCTGAGAAGCGTATGCGGCGTTGAACTGAGGTAATCATCAAGCGGCACTTTCGTCTCCGTGCCGCGCAGGTTGCAGAGGACGCGGAGATTCTTGTCGCCGAGCGTGCGCTCGTAGGCGAGGATGTCGTCGTTTTCTGGTTCGAGGAACGTGACATCGCCCTCGGCGATAATCGGCAATTCCTTGCGCAAGCGCACGAGCTGCTTGTAGAACGCGTGGATGGAACCGGGGTCGGCGGCTTCTCGTTCAGCATTGATGACCTTATGGTTCTTGTTCACCGCGATCCATGGCGTGCCCGTCGTGAAGCCAGCGTTTTCGCCTGCCGTCCACTGCATTGGCGTGCGGCTGTTGTCGCGGGAACGCTCGCCGATGATCTGGAGCGTTTCCTCTTCGCTATGGCCGGCGTCACGCAGAATCTTGTAATAGTTGATGCTTTCGACGTCGCGATACGCGTCGATGCTTGCAAAGCCCGCATTCGTCATGCCGAGCTCTTCCCCCTGATAGATATAGGGCGTGCCGCGCATGAAATGGATGGCCGCCGCGAGCATCTTCGCCGACGCCTCCCAATACTTCTTGTCGTCGCCAAAGCGCGAGACGATGCGCGGCTGGTCGTGGTTGCACCAGAACAGCGCATTCCAGCCGCCGCCCGCCGTCATCTGCTCCTGCCAGT
>OMZR01000036.1:20855-45893 GCA_900315575.1 uncultured Veillonellaceae bacterium | reverse complement strand
GCAAGGTGCCTTTGTGTTGTCAAGAAAACAATCTATCGACCAATGGAGCCGTATGGTACGCGATTCCAGCCGCTATTGGCGGGTGGGAAAGTTGAGTTAACAAGTTATCGCTTCGAGATTTATTTTCTCCCCCATATACACGATTTGCTTGTCCAGACGCCTCGCACCCTCCTAAGAGTTCCCGCAATGCCGTGACGGCTTCAGCGATGCCTTGGGCTTCGGCTTGCATGTCGTCGAGCACCTCTCCAATGCTGCGGTTGTCTTCTTTTTCGAGGTCCATCCATTGGAATGCGAGGTTTTCTGCGTTTGCGACTTCTTCAGCGGTGTAGTGCCGCCAGCGGCCGTTGGGGTTGTCTTCGGTGCAGGTCGGCTCACGGTCTTCGCGGTGGCCGGAGCAGTAGCAGTCGATGAAGTCCTGGAGGTCGGAGCGGCGCAGGGGCTTCGTGACGAGCGTATGCTTAATGCCGGTGCGGTAGTCGTAGACCCAGAGATCTTTCGTCGGTGTGCCTTTGTCGAAGAAGAGAACGTTCGTCTTGACGCCTTGCGCGTAGAAGATGCCGGTCGGCAGGCGCAGGATACCGCCCGTGTGGAGGAGCGTCATGATGTGCTGAAGGAAATTGACTTGGTTGTCCGAGGTCGCGACAAATTCCGGCCGGTTCGCCGAGACGTCGACGCTCCCTTGCGGACGCGCGCCGAACGGCGGATTCGTAAGGACAACGTCGTAGCGACGATTGGGGGCTTTGATGAGAGAGTCCTGACAGGCAATGAGCGTTTCCTGCGGGTCGTCAGGATCATCGCCGATGCCGATATCGTGCAGGTAGAAGTTCATCGAGGCGAGGGTCACGACGAGCGGCGTGTTGTCGGCGCCATGGAGGGCGTGATGACGGAGATAGCGCTGTTGCTCGATGTCCCGCTCCTGGCACTTCATGTGGTCGTAGGCCGCGAGCAGGAAGCCGCCCGTGCCGCAGGCGGGGTCAGCAACGGTCTCGGTGATGCGAGGGTCAATGACTTCAACGATGGCGGAGATGAGCGGGCGCGGCGTGAAGTATTGGCCAGCGCCGCTTTTTTTGTCCTGCCCGTTTTTCTGAAGGATGGATTCGTAGATGGCGCCTTTGAAGTCGCCTTCCATCATGTACCAGTTTTCTTCCGCGAGCATGTCGATGACTTTCCGGAGGTGGACGGGCTGGATGATTTTGTTCGTCGCGCGGGTGAAGATGCCTTGGATGAGGCGGTCATGGACGGCGTTTTTTTCCGGATCGGACAGCGTGGAGAGGATATTGTCATAGGCTTTCACGAGGTCTTCGCCGCTGCATGCTACGAGGTTTTTCCACCGGCAGCCGTCAGGGAGGGAGCTCCCGAGGCCGAGGGCTTCTTTTTCGTCGTCCATCTTGAGGAAGAGGAGGTAGGTGAGCTGTTCGACGTAGTCGGTGAAGCTGACGCCAGCGGCGGAGAGGACATTCGCGATGGCCCAGACTTTTTTGAGAAGTGCTGCTTCGGATTTTTTTGTTATCATGGGTGGTTTATGCCGTCCTTAAAATAAATAGAGAGAGAGTCTGCATCTCGTCCGCAAGCACAGGCGCACCGACAGTGCTGATAGCCTGACGCCAGAGGTCGGGGTCTAGGGTGTTGAGCTCGAGCGGCGTAATGGCCCCCCAACCGATGATGATGTCCGCGATGCGCTTCATGAGGATTGCTTGGTCATCATTGAGGACACGTTGCGCCTGGCCGCGGTAGAGCTGGAAGCGCTGCTCGTAGCCGGTACGGAGGCTCGTGAGTTTCGGCATCTTGTGGTAGGCGTAGCGGACGATGGGGATGTAGGTCGTGAGCGCCACTGTGTCTTCTGCACCGTGCGGGGGATCAACACTGCCGTCCGCATCAAGACGCTGATAGTTCTGCCAGAGGATGGCCTGCGTGTAGGCGCGGTTCGCACGGAGAAGCTGCGTCTGAAGATCGACGAGCATGCGACGGGTGAGGGCCGTGTCATCGGCACGCGAAAGATGATGGAGGGCTTCGATGTGGTCTTTTTCCTGCTGTAGATACGCTTCGAAGGCGTCGATGAGGGAGCGCGCACTTTCGACGGAGAATCCGGCGTAGAGCACGCGGTCCTTGTCCGTTGCGGTGACATCGTAGCCGCGCTGGAGGTCGAGAAGGTGCTGCCGCGCGGGGAGGCTCTCGATGAGTGGAGCGACGAGAGTGCGGCGGGCTGGATAGGTCTCTGATGGGCCGGTGTAGGGCTCCAGGATGTTCGCCTGATCGAAGGCGTGCTGGATGCGGTTGGCGAGGTCGCGTGGTGAAAAACTGAACGCTTTCATGAAGGCCGCGAGGTGCTTCTCAAAAAGAGGGTTGTTTTCATAGCGGCGGTGGATGGCGGCGCAGGTGTCGCGGAGGCGGGCAAGGTTGTCGTCGCTGAGCTCGTTGTGCGCGAGGTGTTCGAGGAGTTCTTCGAGCGTGAGGTTTCGCTTGTGTGTGCCGCCCATGCCGACGCGTGGGACGTGCTTTTCACTTTCGGTGACGCCGACGGCGTCGACAATGTAGTAGCAGTCTTTCGTCCGGGCGTTCGGCGTGACTTCGCGGAGCTCGTCAGGCGAGAGGACGCGGCAGCCGCGCCCTTTCATCTGGGTGTAGAGGACTTGGGAGCGGACGTCTTTCATGAAGAGCACGACTTCGAGCGGCTTGACGTCCGTTCCAGTCGCGACGAGTGTGACGGTGACAGCGATGCGAAAGGCTTTGTCCCTGCGCAGCTGGCGGATGAGCTCGTTGGAGTCGCCAGCGGCGTACGTGATTTTTTGGACGAAGGCATCCGGCACGCGGCCGCCCGGAAATTTTTCGCCGAAGACGTCTTTGGCGATTTCGACGATGCGTGTGGCATGGCAGTCGTCTTTCGCGAAGATGAGGGTCTTCGGGATGGAAGCCCAGTCTTCTCTGCGTTCCGGGTAGAGTTCTGTATAGATGTTGTCGCGGTAGCAGGCCAGGACGGTGTGGATCTGGTCGTCATTCAGGATGGTGAGGTCGACGTCCCGCGCCTCATAGACAACGTCCTGCGCGACGTCGTTGACACCGACCTTGCCAGTGCGCTTAACCGTTTCACGCAGATGGGAGTCGCGCGAGATCATCCCGCCGTGCGCGGTGATGTCCGTCCAGATGCTGAAAACGCGCGGCGGGACGCTGACGCCATCGACGACGGCCTCTTCACTCGTGTAGCGCTCGATGACATTTTCATCGAAGAATGTCTCCGCTTCGGGCGTTGGCGTAGCCGTGAGGCCGAGGACATGCGCCTCACGGAAATAATCGAGCACACTCCGCCATTTGCCGTAGATGGAGCGGTGGCATTCGTCGATGATGATGAATTGGAAGTAGTCAGGCGGCAATCGTACGTCGTCCGGCAGCACGACAGCCGACTCGCTATCGGTGTAGGCCGCAGCCTCCTGCTCCAGGCGCTCGTCTTCTTCGTCTTCGCTGACAGAAGCGAGGGACGCGCCCGTGAGGACGGCATAGAGCTTCTGGATGGTCGCGATGACGATTTCATTTTGGAGTGCGTCAGGATGCTGCAGGCGTCCGATGGAATAAAGCTCGCTGAGCGGGCGATGATGCTCCGTGCGGTCAAAGAGCTGGAACTCGGATTCTGCCTGACGCGTGAGGTTGTTGCGATCGGCGAGAAAGAGGATTCTGCGCGTGGGCGTATAAGTGAGCAGACGGTAGGCGGCAAGGCACGCGAGATATGTTTTTCCCGCGCCCGTCGCGAGGACGGCAAGATAGCGCTTGCCCCCTTGCTTCATCGACTGTTCGAGAGCAAGCTCGGCCTGATACTGGCAGTCGCGCAAGCCGGAGGACTCCAGATACGGCAGTGCGCCATAGGTCGAAGTTTTGCCGAGGATGTACAGCATGTCTTTCGGCGTGTGCATCGCGGCGAGCGGCACGTAGTCCTGCGCGGGATGACGCAAATCTTTGAACAGAAGCTGCTCGCCGTTCGCGAGATAGACGAGTGGAATCCTATTGGGGAGCCATAGACCGTACCATTTGGCAGGATGCTGTGCATAATCTTCTGCCTGCTGCGCGACGTTGGGGCCGAGCGGATTTTCCGCCCGCTTCGCTTCGACGACGGCGATAGCCTTGTCGTCGATGAAGAGCACGTAGTCGCTTTCCTTCGTGCCTCGCATGAGAGCTTCGCGGACGGCTAACGTCATCCCAGGAAGGTATTTGTCCCGCGCGACAACGTTCCAGCCGGCTTCACGGAGCTGATGATCGATTTTCACACGCGCTTTTTCTTCTGGCTGCATGTGGCGTCCCTCCCTTCTCGCAACAAAAATTTCTATTTAAGGATAGTATAACACGAGTCCCGCCTTCCTGCTCGCGAAAAAAGCTTCCGCCCTGCGTTTTTGATGTGCAAAGCGGAAGCTCCTTTATATCGTGCGCTTATAGATACCCGACCGGATTGACGGGCGAGCCGTTGATGCGGACTTCGTAGTGGACATGGGGGCCCGTGGAGTAGCCGGTGCTGCCCATGTAGGCGATGACCTGGCCGCGGCGGACGTGCTGGCCGGGGACGACGACGACCTGCATGGCATGGCCGTAGCGCGTCATGAGGCCGTTGCCGTGGTCGATGTCGACCATGTTGCCGTAGCCGCCGCTGTTCCAGCCCGCGACCGCGACCGTGCCGTCGGCCGTTGCGACGATCGGCGTGCCCATGTCGTTTGCGATGTCGATGCCGGGATGGAAATCGGAGCCGCCCCAGCGCAGGCCGTACGGCGAGCTGACCTCGCCGCGCGCCGGCCACATGGACGGCGTCGTGATGGACGGGCCGAACACCAGTCCCGTGCCATTGGCCGCCATTGCGCCTGGAGCGAGCAGCGCCTGGTTGTCACGCATCGTCTGTTTGAGCTTTTCAAGGCTCGTGCGGCGCGCGGCGACGCGCTTTTCGAGGTCGTCGAGCGTGGCGCGGACGTTCTGCACGTCGGGGGCCGTCGCCGGGCCGCCGACACTGCCGAGCAGGCCCGGCACATTCACATTGCCGAGATGGATGGCGCGCACGCTGTCGATGCCGATCGGGGCGCCTTCGTGCCTGCCGAGCATCCACGAAGGATACGGGCCGCCCTGGCCGTCCTGCTTGCTGCCATCACTTGCGTTGTCATCCGATTTTGCCGCGTCATCCGCGCTGGTATCGCTATCGGCGGCCGGGGCCCCCGTCTGGCGGCGGAGTTCCTGCTCCATCTGCGTGAGCTCGTCCATCTGCTGCTGGAGATTGTAGGCTTTTTTCGAAAGCTGCAGCAGCTGTTCCTGCTGGATGCTGTTGACCTCGCGCAGTTCCGCGATTTCCGAGGCGTCGCTTTTCGCCGTCATCGTGCTGTAGACGCCGTAGCTGAAGGCCCCGACGAACAGCAGCGCGCCTGCTGCGAGCACGGCCGCGCCATATTTCACCATGCGCGCCGAGAGCGTGATGCTGTGCACCGTGTCGCCCCGGTCGGGCACGATCTTGATCGTATAATGCTGCGCAGACGGCTCTGCCTGCGTCTTTTCTTCCTCTGCCACGAGATACCTACCTTCCTTTAATGCGCGCCCATGGCCTTCTGGAGCGCCTGCTGTTCTTCATCCGTCAGCGTGTACGTCGACTTGCCGCCCTCGATGGGCTTCACATAGCTGCGGCTGTCCTCCCGGCCGAAGATGCTCGAGAGGATGACGCCGTTGTTGTCCGAGTCGAGCAGCGCGACGGCATACGACAGGTCGCTGCCCATGTCCTCGAACGCGCGGAACCGCACGACGCCGACGCGCGTCAGCGCTTTCTGCAGGAGCGCCGCGATGGCCTTGTTCTCCTGGTCGATGCGCTTGTTTTCCTCGACGACTTTCTGCGTCTCCTCGATGTGGCCGATGAGCATGCGCTCGAGGTTCTGCCCGTCGACGCCCGTCATCATCTTGCGGTAGCGTTTCTTCATATACGATACGTTCATCCAGAGATTGATGATGATCGCATACATGACGATCACGAGCACGCCGAGGCCGCCCGTGAGATACATCAGGTTGTTCATGACAAACGCCGAAACTTGCTGGATATCCAAACCCAAATCTTCCCTTCCGAACATTCCCTTCTCTATGGGAAAAAATCATGCATTGCATTCTTCAGTTTATCACAAAAGGAGGAAGCCGTCTACGAAAAAGCATGGCGGCAGCGAATGTTCCTCTCCAATGAAAAAGAACGACGAAAGATAAAAACTTGATTTAGCACTTGCATATTTGATAAAACTGTGATAAGGTAAATGCAGTAAGAGAGACGTATGGAAGGCAGGGACCCCGCATGGAATTCCACGAAAAACTCCTGATGCTGCGGCGCAAGAAAGGCGTGACCCAGCAGGAAGCGGCTGACGCCCTCGGCGTCTCCCGCCCCACGTATGGCGGCTATGAGTCGGGCAAGCGCCACCCGCAGAGGAACGCGATGTACCAGCGCCTCGCCGACTACTTCGGCGTCGCTGTCGACGAGCTCTTCCCCGCCGCTGTGACCGCTCCGCAGATGGAAAAGCCGCCGGTCACGGCCGCGCAGAGCGACCATGCTGTCATCGCGCACCACCTCGCGGGCGAGCTTGCCGGCCTCTTCGCCGGCGGAAAGCTCAGCGACGAGGACAAGGAGGCCGTCATGCGGTCTCTCGAGCGCGCGTACTGGCTCTCGCACCCTGATGAAAAACCACCAGTATGATAAGGAATGTAAAATCGCTGCGCGATTTTGCATAACTTCAAATCTGGCTCTCTGCTTAGGAGGCTGATTCCCATGTCGCATGAAGACATTTTCCGCGCCCGCATCCTGGCATCGCGCTATGAGCAGCTCAAGACCCTCCTCGAAACGGGAGGCTCGATCCTCTGCCTCGCCGCTGTCCTCGTCTGGGCGAACTTCCTCTGATTCTGCCACCCCATTTTTCTATCTATTATATCATCCAAAGTCTAACTACCACACGAAGCGGCGCCCGCCGCGCAGAACATGTTCCTGCGCAGCGGGCGCCGCTTCCTTTCATCCGGGAGGCTGAGAGATGCTCAGCTCTTCAGTGTCCGGTAAATCTCGATGGCCTCTTTGAGCACGGCCTTGTCATATGTATTGAGTTCGCGCTCGACGGTTTCCTTGCCCGTCAGGCGGAGCTTTGCGCTGCCGTTCTCGGCCGTTGCGCCGGCATAGAGTTCGTCGAGGATGTCGCCTTCGAACTGTGCCGCATAGTTTTCCGTGACGAAGCCTGTCGCCGTTTCCTGCTCGGACGCGCCCTCGGGGACCGTGAATGCAAACGTCTTGTCGTTCATGATGAGCGCGACTTCCTTGAAATTGAGGAACTCGAGCCCCGCATACGAGAACAGCATGCGGAAAGACACCGTATCATCCTTCTCCGCAAGCGTCACCGACGGGATCACAGCCGCCGCCTTGCCGGAGAGGCGCCCGAGCACCTCCGTCTTTGGCGAAAAGACATAGCCCTTTGCCTCTTCATCATACCGGCAGGCAAACTTGTCGCAGAGCGCGTTCGCCTTCTGCACCTTCTGGAGCGTCGCCTGCTGCTGCGCAGCGGCTGCCTTCTCTTCGCTTTTCGCCTTTGCCGAGCAGATGCCAGCCGAAAGGACCAGCACCAGCAGCAGGCTCAGGAGCATCATGCATTTCTGTTTCAAAAGAATTCCCTCTTTCCTGTATCTTGGAAGTTTCAATTTTCAGTTTTCATGATACCATAGAAATCTGAAAACGGCCATTCCATCATCCTGCCATCGTCCGAAAGAAGGAGCTTTACGCAAACTCACGTGTCGGAATCGTATCAAGTTCCGCGCGGAGAGCAGATTCAATATTCCGCACATCGATATCGTCCTGCAAGTTCAGAAAATAACGTGCGGACATGCCAAAATATTTTCCGAGCCGCACGGAAGTATCCGCAGACATCTTTCTCCGTCCATGCAGGATGTCTTGGATGCGCGAGACCGGTACACGGATGTCTCGTGCAAGACGATAGGCGGAAAGGTGTAACGGTTCCATAAATTCCTCTTTGAGAATCTCGCCCATCGTTGGTGTTTCGATCCGCACTGTCATCCGGAACCACTCCCCTCTCAATGATAATCCACAATTTCAACATTCTCCGCATCATGTCCATTCCAGATGAAGCAGATACGATATTGCGCATTGATGCGTATGCTGTGTTGCCCTTTCCGCTTTGAATCCCAAAAATCCGTTGGTGCGTTCATCATTGAACATCCAACGGATTTTTGCTCTATGTGATTGTTGTGATTGCGAATATGCGGAAAGGGATTTACTCCGTCCCGCCTTCATTGTCGGCTTCACCGCTCGACCACACTTTGGTCGCGTAGACGGCGTTGAAGAGCAGAGCGGCCTGGAGGGCGACCTGCGAGAGGTTCGCACCGAGGCTGCCGATGGTGTTGTCGCCCGTGAGCGTCTGGAACGTCAGGATGCTCCAGTAGCAGAAGTTCGCGATGTTGACGAAGATCCAGAGCGACCAATTTTCCGTGTATTTGCAGATGTAGAGGATCTGCGCGATGAGGCTGATGACGAAGTTGATGGAGTCAAGATACGGCAGCTGGCCGCCGAGCTGCGCGAGCACGACCCAGCCGATGGCCCATGCGATGAACGCGCCAAAGAAGATCTTCTTGCGCGTGCTGGGCTGGAAGCTGCGCGTCGCGTCCTGCTGGCCCCAGAGGACCCAGCCGATCGGCTGCGAGATGACATAGATGATGTCCATGGCAAAAGAGCCGTAGGCGTGGCTGATCCACGCGATGTACGTCATGGCGACGCACTGGATGAAGCCGAAAATGAAGGAAATCTTGCGCCCCTTCATGCCGTAGACGAGGCAGATGACGCCTGCGACGCCAGAGATCATGCCGATGACGGTGTCTGGTGCGATGACGTAGGCGATGACCTGCAAAAGGAGCAGCGCCGTGACGTAGGTGACTTCGAAAGGTTTCCAGTTCGTGAAAAGCTGGCGATAGAGCCAGCTGCTGTTGTTCGTGGTTGCTGCTGCCATAAATCAGTCCTCCTTGAGGGATGGGTCGCTGAGAATGTTGAGTGCGGCACGGAGCGAATCCTGCTCGCCTTTTGCCACGAGGTCGGCACTCGAAACGAGGCTGTTGACGCCTTCGGCGAGGTCGCCCTGGTACGGAACGACATTGTTGAGGATGGAGAGCGTTTCCATGCCGCGCAGGCGTCCGATGACCATCAGGATGCCGGACTCCATATCGTCCGCGGCAATGCCCTTGTCGTGCCAGTAGCGCTCGACCTCGGCATTGTCATCGACATAGAAGCCGTCATGCGAACGCACGATGCCATAGCAGGCATCCGGCGCGTACTGGTGTGCGAGCGCGAGCAGGCGGTACGACGGCACGGCCGGATAGATTTCGGGCACGTATTTTTTGGAAAGGCCGTCGTCGCGCACGATGCCCTCGGCGATGACGAGCTGGCCGAGCGCGATCCCCGTCTGCATGGCGCCGGCGGAGCCGACGCGGATGACTTTCTTCACGCCGACGTTGTGGAGCTCCTCGACGCCGATACCGGCAGATGGTGCACCGATGCCCGTCGACATGGCGAGGATGCGTTTGCCATGGTACGTGCCGATGAAAGATTTGTACTCGCGATTGTACGCCCACGGCTTTCCGTCCTCGAAAAGCTTCGCGATCGTATCGACGCGGGCCGGATCACCCATGATGATGGCACTGTCCGTGCCGATCTCGGGCGTCAGCTGGGTATGGGGTTCTGGCTGATACATGGAATTCCTCCTTTTGGGGCTCTGGAGCCCGGATAATATATGAATGACCTCTCACACACTTTTTTGCCCTGCGGCGCTGACAGCTGCAGGGCTTTCGTGTGCCGCAGGTGCAGGCGCCTCTGGCGGGAGCCGCAGCTCCATCCAGAGGCGGCCGTAAGCGGCTTTCTTTTCTCCCGTGCTGTGACGGGCTGCCCAGGCGAGGACGTCGAGGTTCTTCTGGTAGTTCGCCGAGTCCGGCGAGGCCGACCAGACGCCCTGCACGAGGTTGTCGGCGGCAATCAGGCGGGCTTCGTTGAGGAGCTTCTGCACCGTCGTCGGGCTCATGTCGCGTTCGAGCGCGATGCGCTTGATGCTCTGGCCCTCGTAGACATGCGCGAGGAAGATTTCCATGCCGTCCTTCTCGACGCTGTACTTCTTCGGGCGGCCCGTCGATTCCTTGCGCACTTTTTCGGGGATGCCGAGCAGGGCGCGGAGGCTGCTGCGGGCCTCGGACGTCAGCGTCATGAGCTGGTAGCTCTCCCCTTTTTCGAGGTCGGCCGGATCATCCGTGATGAGGCCCCACGTCCCCGCGCTCACGATGAGCACCGTCAGATGCTCATCGCCTTCCTCCCCTTCCGAGGACAAGAGATATGCCGAACCTCTGGCAATCGCCAGCATTTCCGCCAGCCGCGGCCGCCGCATGCGGTCAATGTCCTCCGGCAGCAGAAGATCCATCGATGATGGCACGTTGTTCACCCTTTCAAAAATTATTTCATGGGATGCTTTGATTATAGAATATATTTTCGAAAACGACAAGGGGCTGCGCGAAAAAAGCAATTTGCAGGAAAGGGGTTTGCAGGAAGGAAGAGAATGTAAGATAATAGAAAGGAATAAGGTATGTGAAAAGAGACAAGACTGAGAGACAGGAGACGATACCATGATGACACTCACGCAGATGCGATACTTTGCGGCCGTCTGCCAATGGCAGAACATCACGAAGGCGGCAGCCTCGCTGCACGTCTCGCAGCCGACAATCTCCGTTGCGATGCAGACGCTCGAGACCGAGACGGGGCTGAACCTCTTTCACCGCGAAGGACGGCGGCTGCTGCTGACACACGACGGCGAGCACCTGCTCGCGCGCGTCACGCACATCCTCGACCTCACGGACCAGCTCGAGGACGAGATTGGCGATCTCTCGCATCATCGCAACCACATCCGCATGGCGATGCCGCTGCAGATTGGCACGTTCTTCCTGCCGCGCATCCTCGGCGAGTTCCGCGCCGCACATCCCGAAATCGTGCTCGACATCATCGAGACGGGCGGCATCGAGGCGCTCCACATGGTCGAGGAAGAAAAGCTCGACATCGCCGTGACGAATTACGAGACGGGCTTCTCTCAGAAGCTCGTCTACCGCAAGCTCTTCTCGTGCGGCTGCTGCTTCGTGACGTATCCCGGACACCCGCTCGCGGCTCGGGAAACCGTCAGCGTCGAGGACATCGGCCAGGAGCCGCTGACGCTCCTCGACAGCAAGTTCTTCGTCTACCGCCTCGTCAACGACGCCTATGCGGCCATCGGGCAGAAGCCGCAGGTCATCCACTACTCCCCTTACCTCCATACCGTCAAGAACCTCGTGCGGCAGCGGACTTGCTCGACGTTCCTCGCGGCACCGGCCGTGCTGCCGGACGACGGTCTCGTCGCGATCCCGCTCGCTGAGGATATCCGCCTGAATTCGGGCATCGTCACGCGCAAGGGACGCCAGGTCTATGACGACGAAAAGACGCTCATGCAGTTCCTCCGCAAGGTCGTGAAGGAAGAGACCACGCGCAAGGCTGCGCGCGAAAATGGCGGAGCCGCAGAAAAAAAGTGAAAGAAATTAGGGAAAAGGCTTGACAGGTTTACAAGTTTACACTATAATAAAGTCGAGCAAAGGGAAAAAGGCAAGGCGGTGAGAGCCGCCGGAGGAGATTGTCCGATCCCCGAGCTTGCCGACATGAATCCAAAAAGAAGGAGGGCGAGTCCGATGGGCAGATGGGCAGGTAAGATGTCCCATAGGAATGGAACAAATGCAAAACAGCATACAGACGAAATGACCGCACGGGTGACGAGAAAGCCTGCGCGGTCATTTTGCGTTCCTCGTCAGCCCCCCTCTCAGAGGGGGGACGGGCCGCGTGAGCGGCGGGGGGAGTCCCTTGCACGGCAAATCGAGAAGTACAGCGCATCTTCCGCGGGTGCGACCTATTTTAATCCGCATCTTATCCAAATATCGTAACGTCATACCTGAGGTGATTTATCCATATGACAATGACTCCTAAGACTCGTCTCTTCCTGACGATCTTCCTCGGCGTGATGAGCGCGATGGCTCCGCTTTCGACCGACATGTATCTCCCCGCCCTGCCGGAGCTTTCCTCCGATTTCGGCATCTCGGCCTCCGTCACGCAGATGACGCTGACGATGACGATGCTCGGCATGGGGGCGGGCCAGATGATCATGGGCCCGGTCTCCGACCGCTACGGCCGAAAATGGCCGCTCCTCGCAGGCATGGCCGTATCCGCGCCTTCCTCGTGCTGCGCTTCCTCATGGGCTTTGCGGGCGCGAGCGGCATCGTCATCGCGCGTGCCATTGCGCGCGACGTCGCCGAGGGCGTCGAGCTCACGCGCTTCTTCGCCATCCTCATGATGGTCAACGGCCTCGCACCGATCCTCGCGCCCGTCATCGGCGGACAGGTGCTGCTCTTCTCCGACTGGCGCGGCATCTTCGTACTGCTCATCATCGTCGGCCTTGTGCAGTCCGGTGCGACCATGATTTACCGCGAGACGCTGCCAAAGGAAAAACGCATTGAGAATCTCGGCGCTTCCTTCCAGAAATTCCCGCAGCTTCTGCACGATAAATATTTTATGGGTCACTGTCTGACACAGTGCTTCGTCTTCGGTGCTTTCTTCTCCTATATCGCTGGAGCGTCCTTTTTGTTTCAAAATATATATCATGTAACACCGCAGACCTTCAGCTACATCTTCGGCGGCATCGGCGTCGGCCTGCTCGTCTGCGGCATGGTGCCCGCGCGTCTCGCAGGCCGCGTGCCGGATGTCGAACTGCTGATGTTCTCGCTCATCGTGCCCGTCCTCGGCTCCGTGGCGCTGCTCGGAGGCTTCCTCTGCCACGCGCCCATCTATTACACGATTCCCGTGCTCTTCATCACGATCGTGCCGCTCTCCATCATGGGCGCGGCGAGCTTCTCCCTCGCCCTCTCGCGCCAGGGCAAGAACGCAGGCAGCGCGAGCGCGCTGATCGGTTTCGCCCAGATGATTCTGGGCGGCCTCATGATGCCCCTCGTCGGCATCGCCGGCAGTGACACGGCCGTCCCGATGGGCATCATCATGCTCGCCGGCTACACCCTCGGCCTCATCACGTTCCTCACGCTCGTCTACCCCGACCATCGCCGGGGCGGGCGGATCATGGGGAAGATTCGCTGAAAAAAGCTCCTCCGAAACCACATCGGAGGAGCTTTGATTACTTTTGCAGGCTCGGGAGTGCGTCAAGCATGTCTTGTACCTGCTTCTGATCTTCCTTTGACAACGAATGCAAGACTTCCTGGACATGCAGGAGGTCTTTTTTTGCGCCTTCTTTGTTGCCCTGCTGGCTGCGGGCGATGGCGCGGTAGAGGTAGGCGTTGGCGTGGAGGAGGTTGCGCTCCTTTTCAGGGGTGGCGGGCGGTGCGCCTTTGGCGGCTGCTGGCTGCGCCGCCTGCGTATCGCCTGCGGGCGGCACGGGCGGGGCCGGGAGCTTTGGCGCGGGGACGTCGAGGCGCTCGATGAGGCGTGTGTAGAGGGTTTCGGCCGTTTTGTAATCTTCTTTGAGAATTTCGGCGCCGCCGTAGTCAAAGAGGAAGTGATCGTAGATGTCGGGGCGTACGGTGCGCAGGTCGAATTTTTCCGCGAGCTTGTCCGCCGCGCGGAAGTCTTGCAGGGCGCCATCTGTATTGCCCTGCAGGAAGCGGGCGCTGCCTGCGATGCCGCGCATCAGGAATTCCATCATGTGCGCGTCGTCCGCGCTGTAGTCGGCACCCTCGCCTTTCTTCATGGCGGCTGTGAGCGCCTTGCGCCCCGCCTCGGTATCGGCGAGGCATCCCGCGAGATCATCGGTGCCGAGACGGTGCGCGGCGCGGGCGGCATAGGCCGGGACATTCGCGCTGTAGAGCGTCAGTGCGCGATCGAGGAGCTCGGCTTCTTTCTCCGGATGCGCGTACGCCTCCTGCAGCAGCAGGTACGACTGGTAGGCCGCTTCGTTCTTGTGCAGCGCTTCCTTGATTTCCTGCTTCTCCTCCGGCGTGCGGGCCGCGAGGAAGGCTTTCTGCAGCACGGCAGCTTCCTGCTGGAGGCGGGCGTAGCTCGCTGTGAGCTGCTGGTAGGCAGCGACGCGCGACGGCTCCTGCGTCATCTGGCGGATGCGCTGGAGGTCGCTGTCATCCGCCTCGGCCGTGATGGTCGCGCGGACGGTCACGGCGAGCGCGTCGCCCACGGCCTCCGTCGTGTAGCTCGGCGTGCCCGTGACGCGCAGAAAGCTCGCCGTCATCGTCGTGACGGTGTCCTGTGTGAGCGCGAGGCCTTCGACGGTCGAGGACGACGTGACATAGACGCCGACCTGCTCGGCCGCGCGGCGCTTCGCATCTTCGAGTGCGCGCTCTTTCGCGACGAGCATCGTCTCCGCCTCGCCCATCGTGTACTCACCCGTCGCTGTCACCGTGCGCATGGCAGCCGTGGCCGGTGTGACAAAAATCGCGCAGAATGTGAGCAGCAGTGCGCAGCACCCTGCGAGATGGCTGGACCGAAATTTCATGAACTGTCGTCCTTTCCATCAGAAAAACTAGGTCGTTTCTTCCATCATAGCATAAAAGGGCCGGGATTTCATCGCCTTTTTCGGGGAAAGTACGCTGAAATTGCAAGAATGTCTTGCGGGGGGGGGGGACATTCGTGATAGACTAAAGAAAAATCCGTTTGATATTTATAAGATGTATGGAAACATTTTCTAGGATAGGAAAGGACGCGGTCATGGTGGGATTCTGGGGATTGCATAAGACGAAAGGCATGGCAAAACGACTGGCGTTGGTTGCGGGCGTCGCAGCCTGCCTGGGCAGCTGCGCTTGGAGCACGCCCGCAGAAGCGGCGAGTGCGGCAGGAGCGGCGGCCGATGCAGCAAACGAGTTCTCCAAACCGAATGCTGCCAGCCAGGAGCTCCTCGCACAGGAGCGGAAAATCGCTGAGCGCCATACGGCCGATGCCGTGAAGGGCACGAAGAGCGGTCATATCGTTGCGCCTGTCTCGTCCCTCTCCGTGAAAGCGGACAATGGCATGACGAAGGCGGACGTCCTGCGCCTCGTGCCGGAAGCTGGCAAGACGCTCGTGAACATCCACCAGCTCTCGAAAGAAATCCAGCTCATCAATGACGGCGGTGCGATGAAGATCAGCGCCGACTTCCAGACCGCGACGACGGATGGCTACGCGCTGACGATTGACGTCGCTGGGCAGAAAGCCGAGACGACGACCGTCTCCGTGTCGAACACCGGCAACGACTACACGGGCAACTGGCGCGTCGCGACGAGCTATGTGGACCGCAACATCAGCGGCAATGCGGACACGCTCGGCGTTGCCTATGTGACGTCGCCCTCGGGCGGCCATATCTCCGACGTGAAGCAGGGCGCCCTTGCTTACCGCCTGCCGATGCGCAATGATGACGCGCTGACGCTGACGGCCAGCTACTCGGATGTCGATCTCGGCAGCCTCTACCATGACAGCCTCTTCGACGTCGGTGCGGACGGCAAAGGTTTCTCGGCCGCGCTCCACTACCAGCGTTACCTCGCCTATACGTCCCAGGAAAAAGATGGATTCGACCTCGGCGTCAACTACTGGAAGATGAAGAATACGTACACCGTGCAGGCCGGCAGCGTGAGCGCGACGGACGAGACGAAGTATGACGTGGCGACGGCCAGCCTCATGTTCCAGCACAGCAATCGTGATGCACATCAGGCATTCAGTTATCAGGCGGGTGTCGAGACGAACCTCGGCACGGTCGGCGGAGACAAAGAAGCCGCATCTGGTCGCGATGAAACATTCCAGATTTTTAAAATTGGTGCGAATTACAGCTACCGCACGCCCGGTGATTGGATCTTCGGCCTGCGCGGTGAAGGCCAGTACACGAACCGCAACCTCGTGCCGTGCCTCCAGCTCGGTGCGGGTGGCCGCACGTCCGTGCGCGGCTTCATGGAGCGCGCCATCGCGGCCGACAAGGGCGTTGTCGGTTCCTTTGAAATCTACACGCCGCAGTTCGCGCCGGGGTCCCGCTTCCTGCTCTTCCTCGATGGCGCGCATCTCGCGAACAACAACGACGCCGCGCTCTTCGACCATGAGAACATCGCCTCCTGGGGCATCGGCTACCGCTACAATGATCCGCAGAAGCGCTGGACCGTCGCGGTGGACTACGCAGACATCCTCAAGGACGTGGAAAAGGATTGGAATCAGCAGCACAAACGCTGGAACATGCTCGTGAGCTACAGCTTCTGATAGCGTGATTGCGCGACTTGTTTGTGCAGAAAGGAATGGAAACGATGTTTGCAAAGAAAATGAACCGCATGAAGGCCGCATTCCTTGCGACGGCCATCGCACTCACGCTTTCCGGCGGCGCCGCCTATGCCATGCCGGAGGGCGGCTCCGTCGCAAGCGGCACCGTCACGGGCCTCACGAATGGCACGGTCGCCTCGGGCGGCACGCTGACGGCGACGAGCGACGCCATCATCAACTGGAACTCGTTCAACATCGCGAGTGGTGAGACGCTGAACCTCAATACGACGGATCATGCGTTGTTGAACCGCGTGACGGGCACGGGTATCTCGACGCTCGCTGGCATCCTGAACCAGACGGGCACGAATACGGCGATTCTTGTGAATCCGAACGGTATCGTCGTCAGCGGCACGGGCGTCATCAATGCGGGCAACATGATTCTCACGACGCTTGCGCTGAGCGACAGCCAGTTCCTCAATGGCAACACGGCTACCTTTACCCAGTCCGGCAGCACGCCTGCCCTGCTTTCCGTCGAAAACGGCGCGAAACTCAACGTCGAGGAACTGCTCATTCTCGCGAGCGGCAAAGTCAATGTCGCGGATGGTGTCACGTTCTCGACGAAGAGCAGCGGTGATGATGTCATGATCGAGAACCTCGCGGCGAAGTCTTTTACATTCCAAAAAGAAAATGAAACGCAAGACGTCATGGGTTCTACGACGACCACGACGGACAACGCGATGGCGTTCCACGGCACGTTTGACAACACGAGCTCCAGCGAGAATACGAACTTCCATATCGATGGCGGCACGCAGGCCAGCAGCAGGACAGCGAAACCGTGCCGGGCACGGCGACGTCGGCGAATGTCCTCTCGGGCAACAATCTGACGGTCAGTGGCGGCAAGATTATCGGCATCTTTGGCGGACAGACGACGCTGACGAACTCGAGCATCACATCGAACGCTTCGGAATCGAATATCACCGTTGCCTCGGGCACGACAGCTTCGATGACGGGAAACGAGGATTATGATGGCCTCGGCCAGCTCGCGACGCATACCGCTGATGCCAGCAACGTGACGACGCTCATCAATACGACCATCCAGAACAAAGACGGTGAAATCCACGTCGACGGCGGCCGGACCATCGTCGATAACTCGAAGCTGACTTCGGATGACACTATCGTTGTCGCGGCTGTCACGAACGAGGTTTCGGATGGCAATGACATCACAAAAAATGTCGCTAATGGCAACAACGTCACGTTGAAGAACGGCACGGCCATTACGACGAAGGACGCTTATGTGTATGGTTATTCTGTTGAGATGTCGCCGACCGTTACGATTTCGACGACAAAGGACAACATGCTTGCCGACCATACGTATAATGGCAGCACGAACTCCACGGCGACGACCATCGTTGACAGTACGACGACGGGCTATGCTACGGCCGCAACCGTCGATACCACGAGCAGCAATTCGAGCAACACGACGGATAATGGCAGCAGTTCCAACACGTCTTCTGGCAGCACGACGGACAATGGCAGCAGCTCCAACTCGTCTTCTGGCAGCACGACGAATAATAGTAGCTCAGGTTCTTCGACTGTGAAGACCAGCGACGAAATCCAGACCGAGACCACGGTCGTGCAGGGAAACCTCCTTACTGACGCGACGACGCAGGCGACCCAGGCCGCGAGCGACCTCACGGGCACGTCGATGGCAGCCACGACGGAGCCTGCAGCAACGGAAGAGAGCAATGTCCAGGTCGACGGCAACGCCCAGGAAGGTGCCGACATCCACGCCCTCGAGCATGGTACGGACAGCATCATCGCCTCGACCGTCACCGCTGCGCTCGAGCAGGGCAACGAGCAGTTCGAGAGCTTCATCCAGCGCAACATCGAGTACGGCTATCATTCCATGGAAGACGCCCTCACGGCGGATACGCCTGCCGAGCGCATGGAGCAGGCCAGCGCGCTTGTCAGCCGTATTGATAGCGACAAGAACATGGACGAAGGCGCCAAGCTCGCCCAGGCCTACGGCATGATTCAGGCCGTCCAGGACAACGGCAAGATGAGTGCGCAGGAAAAAGCCACCATCCGCAATATGATTGCGACGAGCTTCCGCTCCCTGAGCAAAGACGTGCGCACCTACCTCTCCACCGTTGCGGCCAGCGCAGCGCAGAGGAACCTCTGACGCGTCCTTCCCATTCCTTTACTTCCTTTTGCGACAGGCAGTTCTGCCTGTCGCTTTTTATGATTCTTTTGTTGACAAAATCCGCAAAATGTTGTAGACTTTGTCCATCAAATGAATCTACAGACACAGGAAAGCGGAGGCGGTCAGCATGGTGACGATTGAAGACGGGACGCAGCATCTCGAGGAAGTGGCCGAGCTGTTCGAGGAATACAAAAAATATATTGCGGTTGATGTGAGCTTCCAGCCCGCCGACCAGACGGAAGAAGAAATCACGCGGCGGTATGGCGGCGACGGCGGGCGGCTCTATATCGCGTTCGTCGATGGAAAGGCCGCTGGCTGCATGGCGTTTCATCCGATGAAGAATGGCCACGACTGCGAGTTCAAGCGCCTGTTCACGCGCCCGGAATTTCGCGGACAGCATGTCGGGAAAGCGCTCTTTGCGCGGGCGCTGGCAGATGCGGAGGCCTTGGGCTATGAGCATGCTTATCTCGACACGCTGCAGCGGCTGGAGGCCGCGAACATCATGTACCAGGCGTTCGGCTTCCACAAGATTTCGGCGTATTACAACAATCCGTTGCCGGGCGTCGTCTATTATCGCTACGACCTCCCCGCCGCTGCTGCCGAAAAAAAAACAGCAGCCCTGAGGGCTGCTGTATGAGCGGCGATGACGCGGCATTCCTGCACGAAATGCGAGAATTCAGCCGCCTTTATGCGCGCCGCATCGGCGTCTTTCGCGGGCGGGCGCTCGGCCTCGATTACAGCCTGCCCGAAGCGCGCGTGATTGAGGAAGTCGGCCGCCGTCCGGGAGGATGGGTCGCCATCGAGCTCGCGCAGTACCTCGGCATGGACCGCAGCTATATGACGCGCGTGCTGAACGGCCTTGAAAGGAAAGGCCTCCTGCGCCGCGCGCCATCTCCCGATGACGCGCGCAAGAAGCTGCTGCACCTGACCGAAGCAGGGAGCAGCGAGGCCGCAGAGATCGAGCGCCGCTCGGATGAGCAGATGCGTGCAGCACTCGGCCCCGTGACGGCCGCGCAGAAACGGGAACTCCTGCGGGCCGTCGCCGTATTGGAGAAATATTGGAGCTGACAGAAAAATCGCCACGGCAAGAACGCCGTGGCGATTTTGTATCGTCGTGCGGGGGTTATTTTACTGGCACGCAGTGCTTGTCATTGATGGCCTGCACCTTCTTGATGCGGCGCTGATATTTTTCGGCCGTCAGGGGATCCGTATGCATCCACGTCTTGACGATTTCCATGGCGATAGCCCCGCCGATGATCTTGCCGCCGAGGCAGAGGACGTTGCTGTCATTGTGCTGGCGGGCCAGCTGTGCGCAGAATGGGTCCTGACAGACAACGGCGTAGATGCCGGAGAGCTTGTTCGCGATCATCGCGCTGCCATACCCGACGCCATCGACGAACACGCCGCGGTCGCACTCCCCCTTCGCGACGGCCAGTGCCGCCGGATAGACGAAGTCGGAGAGGTCGCAGCTCTCCTCGTCATACGTGCCAAAATCCTTGACCTCATGGCCTTCGGATTCGAGATAAACCTTGATGGCGTTCTTCAGCGCCGTCCCGGCATGGTCGTTTGCCATAGCGATTTTCATGATAGTTTCCTCCCTATTTTCTTGACGTCAGGCATCTTTTCTCGCCTCCCGCCAGTCATCCCAGATGATGGTTTCGTTGTTTCGCAGATAATCTTCCATCTGGAACTGCTCGTCCTCGGTGAAGCCGTAAGAGTGCGTGCAATAGATGTCTGGCAGCCGCCAGTCGGACTGGCGCTCGCGGTCTTCGGCGCATTCGACGTGGACGATAAGGTTGTCACCGCCATCACGGTCTTCGTACTGCCGCACGACATGGATTTCAATCGTGCCTTTTTTCGTAAAGATTTTCGAGTACAGCATCGTGCCAGCCCCTTTCGCTTGTCTTTGCTTTTATTTTATCGTGAAAGCACGCTTCGTGCAAGGCGATATGAAATAGCTGACAGCCTTCCCACTTGTACGAATCCGTCCCAGACGGTATACTGGAGTATATCTTTTGAAAAGGAGCTGATGTGCATGGTTCGGCCTCTGACCTGCGTCGAAATCTGCACGGGTGCCGGCGGGCAGGCGCTCGGGCTCGCCATGGCGGGATTCGTCCACGTTGCGCTTGTGGAATATGAACAGGAATACGTCGACAACATGAAGAGGAACCGTCCCGAATGGCCGATTGCCTGCATGGACGTACATGATTTTTCCGGCACACCGTACCGCGGCGTCGATCTCTTTGCTGGCGGCGTGCCATGCCCGCCATTTTCCGTTGCGGGCAAGCAGCTCGGCAAGGATGATGAGCGCGACCTCTTTCCCGAGGCCATCCGCCTCATCGGCGAAATCCAGCCGCGCGCCGTCATGCTTGAGAACGTGCGCGGCTTTCTCGACCCTGTCTTTGACGAATATCGTCAGCATATTCTCGATGCCATCACGCGTCTCGGTTATCGCGTGGACATCCGCCTGCTGAATGCGAATGACTATGGCGTATCACAGCTGCGGCCGCGCGTCGTCATCGTCGGCATCAGAGAGGACGAACCGGGGACATTCTCCTATCCTGAGCCGCATCCTGAAAATACGCCGACCGTCGGCGAACTCCTCTATGACCTCATGAAAGCCGAAGGCTGGGAAGGAGCAGCTGCATGGGCAAAGCAGGCCAATCGCATCGCGCCGACCATCGTCGGCGGCTCGAAGAAGCATGGCGGCCCCGACCTTGGCCCGTCACGCGCGCGCAAGGCGTGGGCAGAAATGCAAGTCGAAGGCGTGAGCATCGCAGACAAGGCACCAGAAAAGGGCTTCGTCGGCATGCCGCGCCTCACGCCGCGCATGATTGCCCGCATTCAGGGATTTCCTGATACATGGACGTTTGGCGACAAAAAGACGAAAGCCTGCCGTATGATTGGCAACGCCTTCCCGCCGCCCGTCGCAAAAGCTGTTGGAGAACGCATCAAGGAGGCGTTGAAATGCCATGAAAGCATTGATTTCGGACGCACGCAACGCGTTTCATAAACGCTTGCTCGACACCATCCTGACCATCGATGCAAAAGGCATCCCGTCGAATGCGGACAGGGGCAATCGTTTGTCCGTCCTGCTGGCGCAGAAAGTGCGGGAGCACATCATCGAAAATGTCAAAAGTGAAAACGTGAAGGAACAACAAGCAGACTATGCCGTATCAAAAGCAAAAGCGGCAGGCCAGTCGAGCGGCAACATCTTCGAGCGAGAGGTCATGACGTTCCTCGCTGCCACGTTCCCAAAACTCCAGCACCTTCGCCCAGGAGCGTGGCACATTCTCCAGCTCGGCAATCAGAGTCAGGTCAAGACATCGGATTTTGCACAATATGAACACCTTGCCTATCTCAGCCATCTCATGAAGGCCGATGCCCAGCTCGCCGCCGTGCTCGGCAACGGCTACATGGTTGCACCGGACGTCATCATTTACCGCGACCTTTGCACCGACGAGGAATTGAATGCGCCAGAAGAAATCGTCGATGCTTCTTCGGCAAAAGCCGCCGCGCTGCGGAAAGCGAATGGCGGCAAGCCCATCCTGCACGCATCGGTCTCTGCGAAATGGACGATGCGCAGCGACCGCGCACAAAACAGCCGCACGGAGGCGCTGAACCTCATCCGCAACCGCAAGGGCAGCCTGCCGCATATTGTCGTTGTGACGGGAGAGCCAGCACCGTCGCGTCTCGCCTCGCTCGCCATGGGTACGGGTGACATCGACTGCGTTTATCACTTCGCGCTCTATGAGCTCATGGAAGCCGTTCGCGAAGCAGGTGCAGATGATGCTGGGATTCTGCTGAAAACGCTGACCGACGGGAAGCGGCTCAAGGACATCTCCGACCTGCCGCTTGACCTCTGCATCTGAAAAGCCTTATACAAACAGGCAGGAGCTATGTACATTTTCGTGCATAGCTCCTGCCTGTTTTTTCAAAATTTCAATGAAAAATCACACCGCGTCCCGTATCGCCCCTGTCGGGCATTTGGCGAGGCAGGTCTTCTCCGTACAGCCGCTTTCTTTGCAGATCTTCGGATCGACGACGGCGAGGAAGTTTTCAATCTTGATGGCGCCGTGCGGGCAGTTTCGCATGCAGAGGCCGCAGCCGAGGCAGGCGTTCGGGCAGGCTTTCCTGGCTGCCGGGCCTTTGGCGTGGGACTGGCAGTGCACGGCGACGGGAGCCGTGACGGGCAGGAGCGTCATGACGCCCTGCGGGCAGGTCTCCTGGCATTTGCCGCAGCCCGTGCAGGCGTAGGTATCGACGACGGGCAGGCCGTTTTCGCCCATGTGGAGGGCGTCGAACGGGCAGGCCGCGACGCAGGTGCCATAGCCGAGGCAGCCGAACTTGCATTCATTCGGGCCGCCGCCCACGAGCTTGGCCGCCGCACAATCGTGCACGCCTTCATATTTGGCCGCGGGCTTGGCGCTCTTGCCGCCCTGGCAGAGGACGTGCGCTTTGCGCTCTTCGACAGAGCCCGCGCTTTTTCCTGTGAGCTTGGCGACTTTGGCCGCGACGGCGGCCTTGCCGGGCACGCAGAGGTTTGGCGGGACGTCAGGATTTTCCACGACGGCTTCGGCGTATTTCGCGCAGCCCGCGAAGCCGCAGGCGCCGCACTGGCCTTTCGGCAGGATGTCCTCGACTTCGCCGATCAGCGGGTTCTGCTGCATGTAGAACTTCTTGTCCGCGAGCGCGAGCACGATGCCGAAGAACGCGCCGACGCCGACGAGCACGACGAGGATGGCGATGGATGTTTCTGCAGTTGTCACTTTTCACAGCCTCCTTTACATCATGCCCGAGAAACCGAGGAACGCGAGCGAGAGCATGCCGGCGAGCAGAAACGCGATGCCGATGCCTTCGAGCGGCTTCGGCACGTCAGCATAGGCGAGCTTTTCGCGCAGGCTTGCCATGAGCACGATGGCGAGCGCAAAGCCGAGGCCGGAGCCGATCGCGAAGACGATGGACTTCAGCAGGCTGTAGCTGTTCTCGACATTGAGGAGCGGCACGGCGAGCACGATGCAGTTCGTCGCGATGAGCAGGAGGTAGATGCCCCACATGTTGTAGAGCGTCGGGGCTTCTTTCTTGATGATGAGCTCCAAAAGCTGCACGAAGCTCGCGGTCAGGATGACGAAGACGATGGTCGTGAGGAACGTGAGCCCGAGTGGCGCGAGGATGAAGTTGTAGACGATCCAGGCGAGGATGGAGCTCATGGTCATAACGGCCGTGACGGCGACGCCCATGCCGGCCGAGGCGCTGAGGTTCTTCGAAATGCCGAAGAAGATGCAGAGGCCGAGGAATTTCGTGAGGACGAAGTTGTTGATGACGACGGCGCTGATGAAGAGCGCGAGATATTCACCCATCATTCATCCCCTCCTTTCGCAGTTGCCGTTGCGGCTGCTTTCGCGGCCGCGACGCGCGCGGCTTTTGCGCGCTGCTGTTCTTTGTGATGGTTCCAGGTCTTCGTCGCGGCGACGAGGTAGCCGATGAGCATGAAGGCGCCGGGCGGCAGCACCATCATGAGCATGGGCTGGTAGCCGGCCCCAAAGACGGGCATGCCGAGGAACGTGCCGGAGCCGAGGATTTCACGGATGGCCGAGATGGCGAGCATGGCGAGCGTGAAGCCGCAGCCCATGCCGAAGCCGTCGCAGAACGATTCGACGACGCCATGCTTCGAAGCGAAGACTTCGGCGCGCGCGAGGATGATGGCGAAGACGACGACGAGCGCGAGGTAGATGCCGAGCGCGTCATAGAGGTCGGGGAAATATGCCTGCAGCACGAGCTGGGCGACGGTGACGATCGTCGCGATGCTCGTGATGTAGACCGGCACGCGGACTTTCGGATTCACAAAGCTTCGCACGAGGCTGACGACGACGTTGTTCGTCGTGATGACGAACGTGACGGTCAGGCCCATCGTGAGGCCGTTGATAACGGTCGTCGTGACGGCGAGCGCCGGGCAGAGCGAGAGCGCGAGGATGAAGATCGGGTTTTCGGCCAAGAGGCCCTTGCTGAAAATCTGCCAGAGGCTTTTCTGTTCCATTTACTTGGCGCCCCCTTCCGCGAGGTAGTCGGAGACGGCGGTCACGGCGCTCTTGACGCCGCGCGTGACGGCGCGCGAGGAAATGGTCGCGCCGGTCATGGCCTGCACGTCTTCCGTGTTGTTCTTGTCTTTCGTGACTTTCAGGTGGTCGGCGTCCTTGCCGCGCAGCTTTGCGCGGAACGGCTCCTTGCTGGCGTTGTCGCCGAGGCCCGGCGTCTCGTTGTGCGCGAGAATCTTGTAGTCAATGACGTGCGCATCGGGCGTCACGGCGACGAGCAGCTTGATGTCGCCGCCATAGCCCTTCGTATGCGCGGGCACGATGTAGCCGACAGCCTCGCCGCTCTTTTCGGCGCGGTACCAGCCGTCCTGGCCGCTGACTTCGGCAAAATGGTCGGCGTCGGGGATGAGCTCGCGCATCGAGACTTCCTTGCGCTCGACGGCTTTCTGCGCGGCGACGGGCGCGGTCACAAAGTAGACAGCGCCGATGACGAGGCCCGAGATGAAGCAGGCCGCCATGAGGTTCGTGGCGATTTTGACAATGCTGTT
>OMZR01000036.1:0-20849 GCA_900315575.1 uncultured Veillonellaceae bacterium | reverse complement strand
CCGAACATGCGCGGCTTCACGAAGCGGTCGATGAGCGGCGTGACGGCGTTCATGAGCAGGAGCGCATAGCAGACGCCCTCCGGATAGCCGCCGAGCAGGCGGATGAGGACCGTGAGAGCCCCCGCGCCCGCCGCAAAGATAATCTGGCCTTTCACCGTCATCGGGATCGTGACCATGTCCGTCGCCATGAAGAACGCGCCGAGCATGAGGCCGCCCGCCATAAGGTGGAAAATCGGGTCGCCCGTGAAGAGGCCGGCCGGGCCGAACACCCAGGTCAGCACGGCGACAGTCGCGAGCATGACGGCCGGCACGACCCAGTTGACGTAGCCTTTGTAAATGAGATAGAGGCCGCCGAGCAGCAGCAGCACCGTGCTCGTCTCGCCGAGGCTGCCGTTGCGGTTGCCGAGGAACATCGAGAGGTACATCTGCCCCTGACCGCCGAACATCGAGACGACGGCGTCATAGCCCTGCATTTTGAGGACATTGAGCGGCGTTGCCGTCGCCATGGCATCGACGGAGGCAGAGCCGCCGAGCGTCGTCCACGTCGTCATCGCGACCGGCCACGACACCATGAGTGCCGCACGGCCGATGTGGGCGGGATTGAAAATATTGAAGCCGAGGCCGCCCATCGACTGCTTCGCGATGATGATGGCGATGGCACTGCCGATGGCCACCATCCAGGGCGGCAAAATCGGCGACATCGACATCGCGAGCAAGAGCCCCGTGATGCAGGCGCTGCCGTCAAACGCCGTGACCGGCTGGCGCATGGCGCGCTGCCAGATGTACTCCGACGCGATGGCCGCCACGATGCCGACTGCCATATTGATGAGTGCTGGAATGCCGAAATGATAAATGGCGAACAGCGCTGCCGGAGCGAGCGCGGCGTTCACCTGCCACATGATGTGCGTGACGGTCTCGCCATCGCGGATGTGCGGCGACGAGGAAACCGTGAACATGAGTTCCGGCTTTGGTTCTGGTTTTGCTTTTGCTTGTTCTTCGCTCACGCCTTTGCCGCCTCCTTTGCATTTTCTTTTGCCTTGGCCGCCGCTTCGCGCGCTGCCGCCTTGGCTTTTTCTTTCGCCGCGAGGGCTTTGACTGCGCCCTTCGTCGCGCGGATGTACTGGACGATGTTGCGCTTCGCCGGGCAGACGTACGTGCAGCAGCCGCATTCGACGCAGTTCATGACGCCGTAGTCATCACGGGCTTTCACGACGTCCTTGCGCTGGCCGAGGATCGAGAGCATGCTCGGGATGAGCCCCATCGGGCACGCCTGCACGCAGCGGCCGCAGCGGATGCAGTGAAGCTCGGGGCCGTGTTCCGTGAGCTTGCGCGTGAGAGCGAGGATGCCGGACGAGCCCTTCGTGATGGGCACATCAAGGCGTTCCTGTGCACGCCCCATCATCGGGCCGCCCGCGAGCACTTTGTCCGGCGTCTCCGAAAAGCCGCCGCAATAGTCGATGGCCGCCTGATAGCTCGTGCCGATGCGCACGCGCAGGTTCTTCGGCGTGCGGATGGCGTCGCCTGAGACCGTCGTGATGCGCTCCGTCAGCGGCAGGCCGTGGGCACAGGCATCATAGATGGCCGCGGCCGTTGCGACGTTCTGCACGACGGTGCCCGCATCCATCGGCAGGCCGCCGAGCGGCACTTCGCGCCCCGTGATAGCGTAGATCAGCATTTTTTCCGCGCCTTGCGGATAGCGCGTCGGGAGCTGCGCGACCTCGATGTTCGGAAGATCGCTGTCGGCGCCCGTTGCTTCTGCCTTCTGTACGGCCGCCCGCATGGCGTCGGCCGCTTCGGGCTTGTTGTCTTCGATGGCGACGACGGCGCGTTTGACGCCGAGGATTTTCGCGAGAATGCGCGCGCCTTCCGCGACGCGGTCCCCTTCCTCGCGCATGAGGCGGTCATCGGCCGTGAGGTACGGCTCGCATTCCGCGCCGTTGAGGATCAGCACGTCGACGGGCTTTTTTGGCGCGAGCTTGACGAATGCCGGGAACGTCGCGCCGCCCATGCCGACGATGCCGGCATCCTTGACAGCCGCAAGCAGCTCGTCTTTGCTCATCGCATGCCAGTTGCGGCCCATAGGCAGGCCGTCCGCCCACGCATCCTCGCCATCGCTTTCGATGACGATCGCGCCGTTCTCGAATTTTTTGACCTTGCCCGAGACCGACGCATGGATGTCGGCATGGAGGAATGCCTCCGTCGTCGCGATTTTCTGGCCGCGCTTCACCATTTCCCCGATCTTCACGCACGGCTTGCATGGCGCGCCGATGTGCTGCGAAAGCGGGATCGTCACCACATCGGGCGCCGGCATCGTCTCGATGGGAGCGCCCTTGGCGAGCTCCTTGCCATCGTGCGGATGGATGCCGCCGAAGAACCGATGGAACATAAACATCACCCCTGTTTCAGAATTTCAACGCGAAACTGTCCCGCGTCGGATGCTATTCTATCCCGTACTATATTCTACGTACGAGCAAGAACTCCTGTTGTTTCTTCTTTTTGAAAATTTCATCCATGATAAATTTCTTTTATCGACATCCCCCCCCTCTTCATATTCGAAAATAAAAATATTTGTCTTTATTTTAAAATTTAATATGATATACAGCAGGAATGTGTACGGGGGGGCGAATTATGTATTTGTGAAACGGATACATGCTTTATGGGATTCAGCCGAATAACTCAAGGAGGGATTTATCATGCTGGATACTTTGGCGTCAATTTTTTCTTTCGTCCTTTTGATTGTTTACGTTTTCTGCGGAAATATGGCAAATAATTGGTTCAAGTATCACATTATGGGAGTGCGGGCCGAGATTTACAGTGATACAGGGCAACATTATTTCAATAAGATTTTCTGGGCAATCCTTCTGGGATGGGCAACAATCCCTCTGGCAATCATTTTGAGTGTTTTGGGGATTGGAAAAAAGGATTGAGCTTCATCATCATCGCCCACAAACGTGTTACATCCGCGAACAACATTGAGCGTGTATCTCATCCATGTGATACACGCTTTTTCTGTTTTCAAATCTTTCGCTCCGCTGCATGAACGAGTATAATAGAAGCAGAACCAGGTGAAAGGAAGTGCTATCTCATGGAAAACGTTGCTCGTCTCGACCCGCCCAGAGTGGAAATTATTAACGGAAAAACCATCATGATGTCTCCAAGTCCGCGACTGGAACACAATACGATCATCTCGAATCTCACACGAATCTTCGGGAACTATCTCTTGGACAAGCCCTGCCGTGTTTTCTCGGACGGTGTTGACGTGCATCTTGACGAAAAAAATCTTTTCATTCCGGATGTCATGATTGTTTGCAATTTGAGCATTCTGCGTCCAGATGCCATCTATGGCGCTCCCGACTTGGTTGTCGAAGTCCTCTCGCCATCCACCATGCGCAATGACCGAGGGGCAAAGCTCGAGACATACGGTCATGCTGGCGTCCGTGAATACTGGATCATTTCTCCACTCGCACGTACGGTCGAAGTGTACTTGAATCACAATGGCAGACTCATCTTTGCTGACGCTTATACAGACCTGCCTGACAGCGAGTTTGAAAAAATGAACAAAGACGATCGCAAAGACATCCATACGGATATCAAGGTTTCTCTTTATGATGACCTGGTCGTCTCTGTGCGAGACATCTTTCACAAAATGTAATGCATTTGTAGCTGGACAGTACAGCGTGCATGTTTTTTGCACACTGTGCTGTTTTTCATTGTTTCAGAATTTCAATGATTTCCGGTGCCTGCCGCGCCGCGCGACGGTCGAACCAGCGCACGACAATGCCGCCGAGCACGAGCCCGATGGCTGCTCCGACAAGGCCGCCGATCGTGCCGTCTGCTGCCGCAAAGCCGCCTTCGACGTACGCCCCGAGGACGCCGAAGATGGCGGCGAGCACGAGCGGCACGGCGAAGACAATCAGCGAGCCAAGCACGACGGAGTGCTCCGGCACCGTGAAGCGCACGAAGTCGCCAGGTGCGGTCCCCAGGGCATCCTCCGCCTCCACGACGGCCTGCCGCGCCGCGCCGCAGGCCCCGCAGCTCACGCATTCCCGATGGCGTCCCACGCGCACATGCGCCACGCCATCCGCGCTGTCCAGCACGAAGCCTTCTTCTTCCTGCATCTTCCTCGCTCCCTTTGTCTGTGTGTTCAAAAGGAAATACAAACTGTGCGGGACGGATTGTTCCGTCCCACTCCTTATAAATTCTACATGATAACGAAAAATCCTGTTGTTTCTTCCTTGTGAATATTTTATCTTGTATAGCGTCACATGATACAAACATGATATAATGTCCGTGCCACGGCCCTAACCAAGCTGAAACAGGCCCGGAAGGGGGTGCGTTGCACATGACGACAAAGTATTTTCTGTTCGAGTTGGGAATCAGCATCCTCGGGAGCATTCTCGGGACGCTGATCCTCGCAGCGTTGACGCGGTAGTGACGTACCGCACGCGTGGCGCCAACGCAGGCAGGCCCACCTACCTGCCGGACGCAAAGAAGACCCTGGGCTTTCCGCTCGGGGTCTTTGTCTATTTCAAAAATGAAAAGCGCCCGCAAGTTACCGTCTTGCAAGCGCTTTCCCGTGGTGCGTTGATGACCACAAAGTATTTCTGCACCTTCATATTATCATACTGTCTTTTGAAATGCAATACGAGGAAAAAATCATTGACTTTGCGGTGTGGTATTGATACCATTATCTGCAAGAAGCAAATTAAGGAGCAAGCACCCATGAACGAGCAGAAAGTCACCATTCAGGAGATCGCCGAGATGGCCGGCGTCTCGAAGAGCACCGTCTCCCGCTACCTCAACCGCGGCTACATCAGCGAGGAAAAGGCCGAGCGCATCCGCGCCGTCATCGAAAAGACGGGCTACAAGGCGAACTTCTTCGCCAAGCGCCTCAAGATGAAGGAGAGCAAGCTCATCGGCATCGTGCTGCCGCGCATTGACTCCGTCACGGTCGGCAAGCTCCTGACGGGCATCAGCCGTATTCTCGAGCCGCGCGGCTACCAGGGACTGCTGCTCTCGAGCCAGCTCAAGACGGAAAAAGAGCTCGCCTGCATCCAGAGCCTCGCGCAACAGGGCGTCGACGGCATCATCGTCGATTCCGTCGGTATCACCGACCGACATGTCCGCCTCGCGGAAAACCTCGGCCTGCCGATCGTCTTCACGGGCCAGCAGCATAATGGCGTCCACTGGCTGAAGCTTGACGACTATGCAGCGGGCCGTCTCATGGGCGCGTATCTGCGGCAGATGGGCCACGAGCACGCCGTTTTCCTCGGCGTCAGCGAGCGCGACAAAGCTGTCGGCCGCGACCGCAAGCAGGGCTTCCTCGACGCGTTCGCCGAAGGGCGCGAGGGCAGCAGCCCCGCCCGCGTCGATTTTCTCGAAACGGGCTTCGACTTCCTCTCGGCCTACAGCCGCGGCCCTGAGCTCGAGCGCGAAAAGGACGGCGGCGCTACCGTCATCGTCTGTGCGACGGACAACATCAGCCTCGGCGTGCTGCGCTACTTCCATGAGCGCCGCATCCGCGTGCCTGAAGAAATCTCCGTCACGGGCTTCGGCGGTTACGATGTCAGCGCCGTCGTCTATCCTGCGCTCACGACGATCCAGTTCGACTACGACCTCGTCGGCATGAAGACGGCACAGCTCCTGCTCAATGTCATCGGCGGCATCGACGAGCCCCTCGGCGACCTGCCGCTCCACCTCATCGAACGTGAAAGCGTCAAACGCATCGGCAGCGACGACGCTTTGCCCATTGAAAGCTATCATGCGCTTGCGTGAAATATTGGAAAGAAAAGCAGCCAGCGGCCGCATCCCGGTGGAAGGGATGCGGCCGCTGGCTGCTTTTTCTGTGAGGTCAGAGGAATGGAGTTTGAGGTTGTATCCTTAACGGCCGTTCGGCCGTTTCCAGCAATCGGTCAGCCTTCGATGGAAATCGTATGGCCGGCGTCTTCGGCCTGGACGGTTTTCGGCAGATGGATGGAGAGGATGCCGTCCTTGTAGTCGGCCGTGGCCTTCGAATCGTCGATGCCATCGATGTAGAACGAGCGGCTCATGCTGCTCTGGCTGCGCTCGCGGCGGACGTAGTTGCCCTGTTCATCTTTTTCGTCATTCGACGTCTCGTTCTTCGCGGCGATCGTCAGGTAGTTGTCCTTGTACGTCAGCGTGATGTTGCCTTTCTGGCAGCCCGGCAGCTCGGCCGTGAGGTCGTAGCTGTCGCCGTTGTCTTTGACATCGACCTTGAACTCGGGCGTATGGAATCCCGACATGAACGGCTCATCAAAAACGTTCATCATCCGATCAAAGACATTGTCCATCGTATCAACATCGTTGCGTGCAACAAACGGAACCAAACCAAACATGATCAAAATCCCCTTTCAAATTCTCGCAGCCTGCGTTCTCAGCGCCGGGCTGCGGTACCAGCTGTGTTCTTGAGGCTTCAGGGCTCCGGTCCTTTCGGATCTCTCTTCCGGGGCCCTGTTCCTTTCGACATCTTTATCCTACTGCTATTTCGTCAAAAAGTCAATAGGTCAAAAAGAAAAATTTGACTTTTTGACGAAAATATTTTCGAAGGCCTCGCCGTTGACGCTCTGCGCGAAACATGGTAGAATACTATACGTTCCTTTGAAAGGCCGGACCGCAGCGTCCGGGTCTCGCGCAATGGCGCCTCACGAACCACGTCAGGTCCGGAAGGAAGCAGCGTTAAGAGAGATACGTCATGTGCCGCGAGGGTGCCTGGAGGCTGTGGCCCGTCGTTTCAAAGGAGGCGTCGGAGGGGGCCGTTGCATTTTTCATGCAGCGGCCTCCTCTTTCTATCTTATGGAAGCTATTTGCCTAACGGCTATTTTATGAAAGGAGCGCAGCATGGCGTACATCGCACTCTATCGCAAATGGCGGCCGCATACGTTCCGCGACCTCGTCGGGCAGGACCATATCTCGCGCACGCTTTCGCAGGCCATCACGTCGGGGCGTATCGGCCACGCCTACCTTTTCTCCGGGCCACGCGGCACGGGCAAGACGAGTACGGCGAAGATCCTCGCGATGGCGCTGAACTGCAAGGAGGGCCCGACGCCCGACCCATGCGGAAAATGCGAGAGCTGCCAGCGCATCATGGACGGCTCGGCCATGGACGTCTTCGAAATCGACGCGGCATCGAACCGCGGCATCGACGAGATCCGCGGCCTGCGCGAGACGGTGAAGTTCGCGCCCGCCGAGGGCCGCTACAAGGTCTACATCATCGACGAGGTGCACATGCTGACGGCCGAGGCGTTCAACGCGCTCTTGAAGACGCTCGAAGAGCCGCCCGCGCATGTCGTGTTCATCCTCGCGACGACGGAGGCGCACAAAGTGCCGCCGACGATTCAGTCGCGCTGCCAGCGCTTTGATTTCCGCCGCATCACGGTCGGCGAAATCCAGGGGCGGCTGCGCTACATCTGCGACCAGATGAAGACGGAGGCCGATGACAAGGCGCTCGAACTCATCGCGTTGCAGGCGGACGGCGGCCTGCGCGACGCGCTCTCGATCCTCGACCAGTGCATCTCGCTTTCGGATGGCCGCGTGACGGAGGCGCAGGTGCAGGAAATGCTCGGCCTCGTCGGCCACAGCTGGATCTACCGCATGACGGAGGCACTGGCCGCGGGCAAGGCGCAGGACGTGCTGAACCTCGTCGCCGAGCTGCTGCGCGACGGCAAGGACCTGCGGCAGATCGTCGCCGAGCTCGAGCTGCATCTCAGGAGCCTCATGATCTATCAGGCGGCCGGCACGGTCGAGGGGCTCGACCTCTACGCCGAGCCCGAAGATGTGCTGAAAAAGCAGGCAACGTTCTGGCCGGGCGAAACGATCATGCAGATGCTCGCGCGGCTCCACGAGACGACACAGGAGTTGCGCTGGTCGCCGCAGCCGCGCATCACGGTCGAGATCGCCCTGCTCGCGCTCTGCAAGGGAGAACTCGGCGGCGTGGCGTTCGGCAGAAACGCCGCCCAGGGGAAGTCGGCCGTTCCCGAGCGCGGTGCTGCAAAGTTTGACGGCACGTTCCCCGCCAACGGCACGCTTCGCGCGGACGGCACGAAGGCCTCCGCCGACGACGCCCGCTTCTCTCAGCTCGAAGCAAAAATCGCACAGCTCGCGGCGCAGCTGGCCGCAAGACCGGCACCGTCCGCAGGAACCGCCGCGCCTGCGGCCAGCGCGCCGCAAGCAGCTGCTCCAACCGCAGGCCCGCAGGATGCCAGCACCTCGGCCGCTGCAAATGCTACGCCATCTGTCCCCCGTCCAGCCGCAGGCACGCCTGCGCCGAACCTCGCGATTTCCGAAGACGACCAGCTCCTCTGGCAGAAAGTCGTCCAGACGTTCCGCGACCAGAGCCGCATGTCGACCGTCGCCTGCCTCCAGCAGGCCGCGTTTGCCGGTTTCTCGGGCGGCCGCTGCTATCTGACGTTCCAGACCGACATGCTCGCCCAGCTCACGATGCGCATTTACCGCACGCAGGTCGAGCAGGTGCTCGCGGGGCTTTTCGGCCACGAGATGCAGCTCGTCTGCACGGCCGCAGCCGTGCCGCCACCGCCGCCCGCTCCACCAAAGCCCGCGAAGCCTGAAAAGCCGCCGCTCCCCTACGAAGAGCGTCCGGCCGACGTCGACATGGACGCCCTGCCGCCCGAGCAGCAGAAGAACCTCCAGAACGCCATCGACATCCTGGGCGGCGACATCGTCGAGCCACCGCCGCCCATCAGCGACGCTGACGCCCCGCCGCCGCCCGAAGATGAATGAGAGAACAAAAAGGAAAGTGAATTGACGTTCCCAAATTTTTCTGCTACCCTAGAAACAGAAATCTTCAAAAAAGAACCGAGAGGAGAACACACAATATGTTTGGTGGAATGGGCAACATGGGCAACATGGCCGGCATGATGAAGCGCGTCCAGAAAATGCAGAACGAAATGAAGAAGATGCAGGACGAGCTCAAGCGCAAGACCGTCGACGTCACGGCGGGCGGCGGCGCCGTCAAGATCGTCATGGACGGCGAGAAGCAGGTGCAGAGCCTCACGCTCGATCCGGCCGCTGTCGATCCCGAGGATGTCGAGATGCTGCAGGACCTCCTGACCGCTGCATTCAATGAAGCGACGCGCAAGGTCGACGACATGATGAAGACCGAGATGGGCAAGCTCGCGAGCGGCCTCGGCCTGCCGCCGGGAATGATCTGATGCAGTACATCGCACCCCTCCAGAAACTCATCGAGCACTTTCGCGCACTGCCGGGCATTGGCCAGAAGACGGCAGTGCGTCTTGCTTATCATGTGCTTGACATGCCGCCCGCCGATGCCCGGGCACTTGCGGACGCCATCCTCGAAGCGAAGGAAAAAATCGGCTATTGCAACACCTGCTGGAACCTCAGCGACCAGAATCCCTGCGCCATCTGCGCCTCGGAAAAGCGCGACCACAGCGTTATCTGCGTCGTCGAGCAGCCGCAGGACGTCGCCGCCATGGAGCGCATGCATGAATATAACGGCGTCTATCATGTCCTCCACGGCGCGCTTTCACCGCTCGAAGGCGTCGGCCCTGACGACCTGCGCATCAAGGAGCTGCTCGCGCGCCTCTATGACGACACGGTCAAAGAAGTCATCATGGCAACGAATCCGACCGTCGAAGGCGAGGCAACGGCCATGTACCTCGCAAAACTCCTGAAGCCTGCAGGACTGAAAGTCACGCGCATCGCCCACGGCCTGCCCATCGGCGGCGATCTCGAATACGCTGACGAAGTCACGCTCGCCAAGGCCATGGAAAATCGGAGGGAAATCTAAATGTTTGAAACCGTCATCGGTGTCGCGATCGGCATCATCATCCTCGCGCTCATCATGAAGCTCGTCGCCTTGCCGATCCATCTGTTCTGGAAATTCATCACGAACAGCATTATCGGCGCCATCATGCTCTGGGTCGTCAATCTCTTTGGCGCGAACGTCCCCATCGACATCCTCCGCGCCCTGATCGCCGGCATCTTCGGCATTCCGGGCGTCATTGTGATTCTGCTGTATCAGTATCTTTGAAATGGGGCTGGCTGCCGTGATGTCCGTGGTGTCGGAAGCCTTTGTCTTTCGCGACAAACCTCCCCATCGCAGCGATGCGGCCGCTCATGCAGGCGCGGCAGTCCGCCGGGGTGTCGGCGACGCAGATTTTGCCGGGGTAGAGCGCGTATTTGCGGCGGTAGTCGCCCTCGGTGACATTCGGCATGACGACGTTCGCGCCCGATGCGAGGATGAGCTCGCGGCCGCGCGGCACCATGGTCTCCATGGCCGTCGTCGCGGGGATGTTCGCCTCAGGGAGCAGCAGGCGCAGCAGCGCCACCATGCGGCGCGTGAGATGGAAATCGCCGGGCGCGGCTGTGCCGAGCGGCGTGTCGCCGTTCGGGATCAGCGGGCCGATGCCGATCATGTCAGCATCGATGTCCTGGAAGAACAGGATGTCGCGCGCGAGCATCTCGGCCGTCTGTCCTGGGAGCCCGACGAGCGAGCCCGTGCCGACTTCGTAGCCGAGCTCTCCGAGGTCGCGCAGGCAGCGCACGCGGTTTTCGTAGCTCATGCCGGGGTCGAGCGATTCATAGAGCGCGGCGTCCGTCGTCTCGATGCGCAGCAGGTAGCGGTCGGCACCGGCCTCGCGCCAGAGTGCGTAGTCTTCGCGCGGCCGTTCACCGACAGAGAGCGTGATGGCGAGGTCCATTGCATGGATGCGCCGCACGATGGCCGCGAGCCGCTCGGCTGTAAAATGCGCGTCTTCGCCTGACTGCAGGACGACCGTGCGATAGCCATAGCCCTTTGCCTTTTCTGCAAGGCGCACGATCTCATCCTCGGTCAGGCGGTAGCGCTCGACGTTCCCGTTGTCCCGTCGCAGGCCGCAGTACATGCAGTCCTGGCGGCAGATGTTCGAGAACTCGATGAGGCCGCGCAGATGCACGCCGTCGCCGACGAAGTCATGGCGCACAGTGTCGGCGGCACGACAAAGAGCCTCCTCGCAGGAAGAATCTGCGAGGAGGCTCGTGATTTCGGTGAGATTCAAATGATGTGTTTTGGCTGCTTTTTCAATCAGAAAGTTCGTCTCCAGCATCCTGCTACTCCCCCCCGCCCTTCGGGCCCGTCCCCCCTCAATGAGGGGGGCTGCTGGAAAAGCTATGCTTCGTTTCTTTTCTTACTTCAGCTTTTCTTCCGTCTTCGCCGTCAGCGCTTCGTCGTGCTTGTCGGCATATTTGAGGATGGCGCGGTAGAAGCGGCCTTCGACATCTTTTTCGGAGAGGTCCTTCATTTCGATGACGACAGGTTCGCTTTCTTCGCGGATTGTGGCGAAGTCGCTGTCGAGGTCGTCATGGCGCTCGATCGTTACGGTGCCGGCCTTGCGGTCGATGCGCAGATACTCAGCGGCACCAGCAAGACGGTCATAGCCGTCAAGCGGTTCCATGTTCCAGCGGCGCTTTGAGACGACGTCCTGGATCTGGATGTCGTCATATGTCCGGAGCGTCGGCACGATGAGCACGTTGCGGTCGATTTTGCCGTCCTTGATGGCGTAGCACATCTGCTGGCGGTTGAAATAATAATTCTGCCGCGCGGTTGACTGCACCCAATGATAGATGTTCGAGGGCACAGCGGGGCCTTCGTCCCCGCTATCTGCAAAAGCTGGCGTCACAAAAGCAAGCGAGCAGGCAAGAACCCCTGCCGCCATCCAGCCGAATATCCGTACATTTTTCTTATGTTTGAAGTTCATGAAAGAACTCGCTCCTATCCTTTTGGTCTGTTTTCTATTCAGTTTACCAAAGCGAGATGAAAACTCTCTGACAGGAGTCCTGTAAAGTCTGGGCCTTCCGGTATCTGCTCAGTCATCGCGGTCGTTGCAGATGGAGTCGAGTTCGTACGGCGTCTCCTGATAGACGTAGTAGTTGAGCCAGTTCGCGAACAGCAAGTGCGCAACACTGCGCCAGCGCACGATGGGCTTCTGCGCCGGGTCATCGTTCGGATAGTAGTTGACAGGGACGTTCGGGTGCAGGCCGGCTTTTTCGTCGCGGTCGTATTCCTGTTTCAGCGTCGTCGGGTCATACTCGGCATGGCCCGTGATGAAGAACTGGCGCTTGTCGAGGTTCGCGATGATGTAAGGCCCGGCCGGTGCCTCAGCCTCGGCGAGGATCGTGAGCTCGGGGACTTTGAGGATGTCTTCTTTATGGTTCTCCGTATGGCGCGAATGCGGCACATAGAAGATGTCATCGAAGCCGCGCAGGAGCTTTTCGTGCTCCACGCAGACATGATGTTCGAACACGCCGAAAATCTTTTCCGGTACCTGGTATTTCGGAATGCCGTAATGGTAGTAGAGCCCTGCCTGCGCGCCCCAGCAGATATGGAAGGTCGAGTAGACATGCGACTTCGACCACTCCATGATTTCGGCGACCTCGTCCCAGTAGGCGACTTCCTCGAACGCCATGTCCTCGACCGGCGCGCCCGTGATGATCATGCCGTCATACTTCTTGTGCCGCACTTCCTCGAACGTGCCGTAGAACTGCGCGAGATAGTCTGCAGGCGTATGACTCGGGACGTACGACTCCGTGTAAATGAGATCGACCTCGACCTGGATCGGGCTGTTGCCGAGAAGCCGCATGAGCTGCGTCTCTGTGATGTACTTGATGGGCATGAGGTTCAGAATCAGAATCTTCAGCGGGCGGATGTCCTGCGCGTAGGCACGGTCTTCGTCCATGACGAAGATGTTCTCGCTTTCGAGAATGTGCGTCGCAGGCAGGGCATTCGGCAGTTTGATCGGCATGATAACAGCTCCTATCGTGAAGAAATTCCGCATTACAAGTTGACAGTATTATATCACTTGGGGGATTCTGCAGGCAAGAGGGGGAGACACACGTTATCCTGCGACTGTCAAGACCCATCTTTTAGGAATCCCGTCCGCAATACGAGAAAAGGTAAATTTTATCAGATATAATCGATAAAATTTACCTTTTCTCTTGTTTTATAAACTATTATTCGTATAAAATAAAGAAAAAGATTTTTTGCAAGGAGGCGGCTTCATGATTCAGCGAACGCTTTATCTCAACCAGTTACGCCCGTTTTTCCATCAAGACATCGTGAAAGTCCTGACGGGCCTGCGGCGCAGTGGAAAATCCGTACTCTTGCAGCAGGTGCAGGAAACGCTCTTACGCGAAGGCGCAGACCCTGCTGCCATGCTCGCGTACAACTTTGAAGACCTGCGCAACCTCCCGCTCTGCCACGCCGACGCGCTCTACAGCGACATCCTCGCGAAGCTCGACGGGCGGACGGAAGGCGTCACGCTCTTTTTCGACGAAATCCAGGAAGTCGACGGCTGGGAGCGCGTCGTGAACTCGCTGCGCGTCAGTCATCATGCCGACATCTATCTCACAGGCTCGAACGCGCACTTGCTCTCAGGCGAACTCGCGACGCTGCTCGCCGGCCGCTATGTCGCGTTCCCCGTCTATCCGTTCTCCTTCGCCGAATACTGCGCCGCCTACCCTGAGCGCTCACGCGAAGCCTGCTGGCGCGGCTACCTCGCGCACGGCGGCATGCCGTTCCTTACGCACATCGACGACGAGGCCGCTGCGCTCCAATACCTCACAGACCTGTACCGCAGCGTCGTGCTCAAAGACATCGTCGAACGCCACGCCGTGCGCGATGTCGATCTGCTCGCACGCATCGTGCGCTACGCAGCCACGAACATCGGTCGCACGTTCAGCGCGAGCAGCATCGCGAAATTTTTCAAAAGCGAGCACCGCGCCGTCGCGCCAGAGACAATTCTCAACTACCTTGCCGCCTGCACCGAGTCGTTCCTCCTCTACCGCATCCCGCGCCAAGACCTCGCGGGCAAGAAGATCCTCACGGTCAATGAAAAATACTACCTCGCCGATCACGGCCTGCGCACGCCCATCGACGGCCAGAGTGCAACGGCCATCGACCAGACACTTGAGAACATCGTCTGCCTGGAACTCCTGCGTCGCGGCTACCGCGTCACCGTCGGCAAGACGGGCACGCAAGAAATTGACTTCGTCTGCGACCGCCAGAAAGAACGCATCTACGTCCAAGTCGCTTACCTCCTCGCGACGGAAGAAACCATCAACCGAGAATTCGGCGCCTACAAAAACGTCCGCGACAACTACCCGAAATACGTCATAAGCATGGACCCCGTCGACCTCAGCAGGAACGGGATTTTACATCGGAATGTCATGGATTTTCTATGCATGGAAAAATACTGACAGCAGTTGCAGCTATTCTCGCGTCAAGGGTCAATCAAATCAATGTTTCCCTAAAAAAAGGCTACCCGGTATCATTCCTGCCGAGCAGCCCTTCCGCAATAATCGCAGACCTCCGCGACGCACTTCGCAAGATCTTTCCGAATGTCTCCTTCCCAGAACCGCAGCACGAGCCAGCCAAGCTCCGTCAGCTCGTCGTTGACATCCCTGTCATGTTCCACATTGCGCGCGAGATGGCGCTGCCAGTATTCCCTGTTCGACGCGACCTGTTCCCCGGGATGCTCCTGATGGCCGCGCGCATGCCAAAAATCGCCATCGACGAAAATCGCAATCTTCTGCCGCGTCAGCGCGATGTCCGGCGTGCCGGGCAGCTTCTTCCAGTTCTTCCGATACCGCAGCCCGAGATGCCACAATGCCTTCCTCAGCCGCACCTCCGGCTTCGTGTCCTTCGAACGGATACGGCTCATCGCACGGTGGCGCTGCTCCTTTGTCAAGACGTCCATGAAGCATCACACTCCGCCTATCAAGCCCCTTCATGCATCTAACACCAGCCCATGTTTTTTCGCAAAGGAACGGTATTCTCGATGCCATATCCTTTCGTTATATCGTCTGCAAGCTCTCGGAACAATCGAAAGGATTCATTCCCCCGCGTTATCAATATCCATTAAATGAAATACAAATCTGGAAGGTTCATCGGATAAGAGCCGACATTCTTCCCGAACCAATTCTGCACGCCCGAGATAGCGAAAAGGCTGGATTTTGTTTTCTGCATTCGTCGCTTCCGACCGATAGAACGAATAAAACACAGAAGCCTCGTCCATGACAACACGGTCTGTCAAATGGCTTGCCTGTCCTTGGATTTCCAAGCGGTTCCCGCTCAGATGGTCCACATATTTCGTGACATGATACGATGATTTCTTTTCTGTCGTGAACAAAACGACCACATGATCAGCCGCGGGCAGAATCCCCTTCTCCATGCCACGCGTCCCATTGTACCCCCACAATTTCGCCAGCTGCGTCCTTGTGTAAGATTCTCCCACAACCAGCATCGACACATCAATATGTTTTACGGCCATGCAGACCACCCTTTCAGCGTGATTTCTCCTTCATTGTATCGACGCTGATAAAAAAATGCAAGATCTCTTCCTTTGTGGTATTGTGTAAAAAGATTCAGAAGAAGCGTCCCTTCGAAAGGAGATTGCACGGGCATGAAAATTTCAAGGCACCAATGGCTTCAACAAAAAGTCGCCCGAGGTTTCCCATTCCTCTGCGACGTCGGCCCTGTCCTCCAATATCTTTATCATAACGCCCAAAAATATGACTTGCCCCAAGACGATAACGACGTCCACATGATCTTCATAGACGACGACAAGGACAGTATCCAAGAGCTCATCAACGGCATCAATCGACCAGAAATCCGCTCACGTCAAGATATTTGCCGCGACATCGAGAGCGACTTGCAGAAATTCCCGAAACTGCACCAAGTCGTCGCGTTGAACGAAGACGATGCGGTCGTGACATGTTACGGCGCATTCCGAGATTATTTTATTGACAAAACTTTTTGAAAGGCAGCAGGTGACATCATGCAAAAGACCATCCTCCACGACCCCATCTTTCTCCAGCGTCCTTCCCGCTCTGCGACAAAGGACGATCTCGCCATCGCCCGCGACCTTGCGGACACGCTTTCTGCGCATGCCGACCACTGCGTCGGCCTTGCGGCGAATATGATTGGCGAGAGCGTCCGCATCCTCGCTGTGCTTGACGGCAGTCACGTCCGCGTGCTCGTCAATCCCGAAATCATAAAGCATTCCGCGCGCAGGTACAAAACCGAGGAAGGCTGCCTCTCGCTTGAGGGCGTGCGTCCCACAGAGCGCTATGAAAGCATCGAAGTGCGCTATCGCGATGAAGCCTTCCGAAAGCAACGCGGCAGGTTTTCCGGCCTCGTCGCCGAGGCCATCCAGCACGAAATGGATCACTTTGCAGGGTGTTTGATCTAACGTATATGAAATACAAATGCTCCCAACACTATATATCAGCGCCAGGAGCATTTGCATTTCTTATGATTACGCCGCATGCTGTGCCTATTTAGCGATCGAGTGCGGTCAGATACGAAATCCCTCATCCTTTTCTTCTTGCAAGAGTGCGAGTAATCGGCGACTCTGCTCGGGATTCGGACAGTTTTCAGGAAGCTTCTTGGCTGCCTCGAACGCCTGTACATCGCTCGCATTATGAATGCGCTTTTTTAATTTGAGCGTGAAATAAAGGTGCTTCCAGACTTCTGCTCCATAGCCTGCGACGGCTGTCTGCGCCTTGACATCTTCAGCCTGCCTCTGAATCTTTTGTGCTTCCTTTGCCTCGCCAAGCTCCTCACTGACACTGATGAGACAGTTATCGATATCTGCGGGGAGTGGGAGGTCGATTGTCTGCACAGACGCCCAGCAAGCGGGTTTCTTGCACCACTGCGTGACGTTCCCCATCCGGCGCTTTGGATTCGTGATAGTAGCAAGGACTTGTTCGCCGATTTGCAATAAAAATCGCAGAAGAGGCTCTGGCACATCCTGTGCATTCCAGATTTGGAGGAAATCAAGCGTCCTATTCCGATGCCGTCGCGCAATAAGACGGCGAAAGAGCGCAATCGTGTAGTAAATGATGTTCGCGCGGTAGCCATTCTCGTACCACGATTGCTGTGGAATGGCTTTCTCGAGACGACGGAAAATGATGAGGAGCGCAATCATCTTCTTGTACCAGTGTTCATTAAACTGCGCGGCATCTGCATCCCACAATTTGCCAATTTCTTTCGCAAACGTCGTGAAGTTCTTCTGTGCGCCCTCGCTTACGATTTCCGGATGTCCCCACCATGCGTTCACAGCTTTTGCAAGGTCTATCTTGCGGATACGCTTAGCCTTCGGATGTTGCAATAGGAACTGTTTCCGCTCTTTTTTCCCGAGGTGCATCTGTGCCTGATCGTACGAACCGCGCGCTCGCTCATAGAACCAGAGTGTCTCGTACTGTGCGCCGTGTTCCGCTGGTGCATAGATTTTCCGCGAGAATTGTTCCATGCGGCGATGAAACGGATGTGAAGAAAAGAAATCTGCCTCTGTGACTTTGTTCTGACTGTTCGATGAACGTGCGATATCCAGAATGAGATCCCCAGTGGCTTCAGCATCCGAATCGTCAATCTCGGTGAGCTTCATCTGGACGTAAATGCGTGAGAGGTCAGCACGGTTGCGGTAGCGGTAACGTGCATCTGAAAGCGAAGCTGTCGTCTGTCCGCCGTTGATGATTTGGAAATCGCGTACGCGCGTAATGAATTGTCCCTGCTCTGTGTGCTCAATGTGCACATCTGTTGCCGTTACAGAGATGCCATTATTGAATGCAAAAAATTTTTCCGGCGCATTGAGGATAGTCGCACGGATAGCCTTGTTGACCTTACCCCTGACTGAGAGAAATGAGCGAACGTTTCCCTCAAGCAACCGCCCCTGATACGTGTCGTAAATGTCGGCAAGCACCTCGCCGGGGATGACGCCGAGATAGCTGCGGTATTCACTCGTCGTGGCGTTGCTTGCTTCAATGCAGGGCAGACCGTGCTCCGTGAATTCCGCGAAATCAATCTCGACAGGTTCGTGCCCAAGTGCCGAGGATGCGACACGATAAACGCGTCGCAAATCCCAGATGTTCGCCTCGATAGGAATACCGTCATACGGTTCTTCATCAATATCCGTAATGGTTTCGCTCAAACTGCCATCCGTTAGGACGAAAAAGCGATATTTGCGGATAGCTTTGCACTCCTTGCGCAAGAGATCGATAAAGTCAGAGCACGGCGTACTTTCCTCGATATCACGATAGAGAGTGCTCTCGAGTGCCATCTCGAGGAACGTGCGGAGTTCCTTGAAATCGCGATCTGCCTTCGTCCGAGTCAGCGTCCATGCCTCTTCCACCGACTCACAGTCTGCTAGGATAATGTTCATAGTCGACTCGAAATCGTCATAGGCGTAACCGTCGATGCGCATCTTCCTCTGGTGGCTGCCTCTGCCCTTGTAAAATGAAGGAAAATAATCTGGAAGGACTTCGGCATCAACGAGCTGTCTTCCCACCTCGGCTGCAAATGTTGCCGTATATCCATCTCCTGTCGTACTTGCCTTGCTGCGAACATTCTCGATAAATTCCTTGCGGAACTCTTCAAACTCCAAAATACATCGCCTCTATCTATCCTGTGTCCGTTGCTTTATTTCCGCCATGCATCGAGTGTTGCAAGATCGAGTTGGTATTTCGCATTCAGTACCTGTACAGGCGCTGAATGGCGGCGCAAACGTGGGAATGTGCTGTCTACGCGGTAGCGATCTACATGCGCAAGGTAAAAGTACGCTGCATCGTAGTCTCTGAAATCTATGTAGCCAGCATCTGCAAGCTTCCCTTCATAGGAGAGGCGCGCCTCCGTGTTATCCATGAGCATGTCATAGATGGCATGCACCATGCCAGAGAGTGATATCGCCCCTGCTCGTGCCGGTGCGCAATGGTCGATGCGATAGACGATGAGCTCGCCTTCCTCATCGCAGTCGAGTTGCTCAAAAGAGGAGATCGTGACACTCACGGACGCGAGGCCGGTCGCCTTGACTTCGTGCCAGCCGTCCGCATAAATGAAATCTTGGTCGGCAGCTTCGGGGCCAACCCAGCCTTCGACAGCTTCACCGGGGGCACGACCATGCTCAATTGTCTCTTTGAGAAAAGCAAGTTCTGCAAAGAGGCCCTTTTGCGCCTCCCTGCTCATAAGTGCCATGTGACCGTGGTCGAGCAAACGTTGCCAGGCAGCATAGCGTTTGCGCACGAGGGCGAGCGCCCTCTTCTCTGCCGATGCCGCCTGAGAAAAAGCGATGATATCCGCCGCCATTGTGAAAAAGATGTCTTCCTGCTCTGCATCTGTCAAAGTGAACGAAATTGCATACCGTCCATCGCGCCGTTCTTTGCAAGCCGTCGTGATGCACTTTGACGAACGCAAATCTTCAAGAGGGGTGTTGCTGATGATGACGAGCGATTTTGCTGGCACCTGTTCCACAAGTCCGGCGCAACGTACATGCCAATCGAGCGGGTGTTCGATGTCGAGCTGGATTGCGCCGTCCTCGATGGCCGCGATCTTCTTCCACTGCCTGCGAATCTCATCTTCATAAGTCGCCATGTCGTTCATGCTGTATCATCTCATCTTTCTTTGAAAGTTCCAGCTGTCAATCATCGGTATCCATATCAATGTCATTCGAGGCATTCCGTAACTGCACAAGGTTTACGACATACATGGCTGTTTGTGTCTCGCCATCTTCCGTTTTCGGAAAGCCCACACCTAGCGCAAAAAGAAATTTTGGCCAATTTTTTTCAATGGCCGGATCATATTTTGCTTGGATGATGTGCAAAAAGAGGATCGGATGCCGCATCCGCGTGAGGAACGCGCGGTCTGGGACACTCCTTTCTGCGGAGATTCCCGTTTCGGCACGGAATGCAGCCTCTGCGGCTTTTGCCTCCTGCCGCGTCAGGCCGATGCGCGTGCATCCAACAGAGCCGACGCGCACTTTTGTTCCGCTGATGCTGAGCATCCGCCCATTCAGCGCGACTTTTCGAACTTCCGTGTTCGCGATTGTGAGATGCTTGTTGCCACAGACAAGGCCGTCTGGATAGGCACTGCCTTCACCTTTTCCGAGCACGACAACATCCCAGAGAGAAAGTTCTTTGTGTTGTCCGATATAGTCCGCAAGCCCCTCGCCATTGAAGCTCAGATGCCACGGATTCGTCTTGAATGCGCGCAAGAGCCCGGCAACGCAATCGCCCGGAACATTCTGCCAGTATGCATGACCGTGCGTCCTTTCCTCGTCCATCAAGCGTGTACCACGCTCTGGCAGCTGCGCGATGAATGCCTTGAAGATTCTTTCGTTCTCATCAAGAACGGCATGGTCGGCGATGAGACGCGGCGTTTCAAGCAGTCGACCTGATACGGAAATCGGCTGCGTGACCGTCTTTGCCGTGCGCATCTTGTTGCGCGCTGTCACGATGAGCGAGCCCGGTGCCTGCTTCACGCGCAGGCCGAAATCACGCGGCGTCTGATGTGTATCACGCATCTCACGAATCTCATCGCGGAGCTCTGTCGTCGCACGCGTGATTTCGCCGTACCAGTCCATCTCCTCCTCCGTCATCCAGACTTTCACGAGGTCATCGTAATGCGGCCGATAGCCGAACCAGCGTCCCATCTGGAGCAACGTGTCATACATCGCTGTCGTACGACAGAAATACGTGACGCAAAGTCCCTCGAGCGTCAAGCCGCGCGACAAGGCATCGCCACCGATGGCAATGACGCGCAGACCGTCTTTCTTGTGCTGTGAATAGTCAAGACTTGCTGTGCCCGTCGTCATGTTGACTGCACGCACCTCGACAGGCGCGACCGCCTTGTAAAGGTATTTCTCAAGCAACGTATCCCACGACATCCCTGATTTCTCCTCGAGATGGAAGCGAGAATCGTTGAAAATAGCATGAAGCGTGTGGATTTCCTTGATGTGTTCTGCCTCCTCGGCTGGGAGTGGCGCGTAGTTGCGAAGTGCTGATCTCATACGGTCGAGCCATGCCGTGAGAAAGTCTGCTATCTG
>OMZR01000081.1 GCA_900315575.1 uncultured Veillonellaceae bacterium | reverse complement strand
ATCTGAATGGGCAAAGGTGTGCATGAGTGGATTTTTACATCCAGCTCATGCTGGATTTTCAGGGCATACGGGATGTTTTCCGTGTGCGAAGTTTGAGTACCTTATTTTATCATCTTTTCCCTAGAATGGAAAGCTAGGTCTCAAGGAAGGATATACGGGTAAAAAGGCCTAGTGTTTGTCATGTCACCCTCTCGGCATCGCGAAGCGCAACGCCTCGCCAAGCGTCGCCGCGCCATAGAGCGCGATGCCCTGCATTTCCTGCGCAATCTGCTCGTAATTCTTCTTCGGCAAAACGACGCCCGTGAAGCCGAGACGCTTCGCCTCATGCACGCGCAGCTCGGCCTGCGAGACGGCGCGCACCTCGCCGCCGAGACCGACCTCGCCGAAGACGATGATCTTCTCGCGCAGCTGCCGGTTCGCAAAGCTCGACGCCATCGCGACGCAGAGCGCGAGGTCGGCAGCGGGCTCGTCGATGTGAATGCCGCCCGCGACCTTCACATAGACATCGCAGGCACCGATCTGCAGGTGGACGCGCTTCTCGAGCACGGCGAGCAGCAGCTGAATGCGCTTGATGTCCACAGCATCCGACGTGCGGCGCGGCGGCACGAACGGTGTCGGCGCGACGAGCGCCTGCACCTCGACAAGCAGCGGCCGCGTGCCCTCGACCGTCGGCACGATGACCGTGCCGCTCTCGTCTGAGCGGTCGGAGAGGAAGAGCTTCGAGGCATCGGGCACATCGACGAGGCCGCTCTCGCGCATCTCGAACAGGCCGAGCTCGTTCGTACTGCCAAAACGGTTCTTGACGGCACGCAGCACGCGGTACTCGGCGTTGCGCTCGCCCTCGAAATACAGCACGGTGTCGACGATATGTTCGAGGACGCGCGGGCCCGCGAGGTTGCCTTCCTTCGTGACATGGCCGATGACGAACGCCGCGATGCCGTCCGTCTTCGCGATGCGCAAGAGCTCTGCCGCGCACTCGCGCACCTGCGACACCGAGCCCGGCGCGCTCGCGATCTCCGGCCGCAGCATCGTCTGGATCGAGTCGATGACGAGGAGCTCCGGTTTCACGTTCTCGATGTGCGTCTTGATGGTGTCGAGGTTCGTCTCGCTGACGACATAGAGCGTGTCAGCTATCGCATCGAGGCGGTCGGCGCGCATGCGCACCTGCCGCGTGCTCTCCTCGCCCGTCACATAGAGCACGCGCTTTTTCTGCCGCGCGACAGCCGCACAGGCCGCGAGCGTCAGGCTCGACTTTCCGACGCCCGGGTCGCCGACGATCAGAACCATCGAGCCTGGGATGACGCCGCCGCCCAGCACACGGTCGAGCTCCGGCGACCCCGTCGAAAAGCGCGGCAAATCCTCTGTCACGACATCGCCGATCGGCTTCGGCGCCTCCGCATCGCCCAGCCCGAGCCGCACGCCGCACGCACCGAGCCCCTTCGGCGTCTCGGCGACAACTTCCTCGACCATCGTATTCCACGCGCCGCACCCTGGACACTTCCCGAGCCACTGCACCGTATCATACCCGCACTGCTGGCAGACATACCGCGTCTTCTTCTTCGCCAATGTCATTCCTCCTGATGTTTCTGATAACCCCACCGCCGCACGAGCCGCACGCACCACTTCGCGAGCCAGACGAGCGCCCATAAAAGATTTGCCGCAAAGTTTTTGAGCTTTGCGGCAAATCCTTTGGGTGCCAGCTGGTTACGCCCCTGCACGGGGCACCTCGGCAGCTTTTGTTGCTTTCGATTCGTTTGTATCTGTCGGTTCCGGCCCTTTCGGCTCGGCTTTCTTGCGCGGCGTTGCTTTGGCGGCAGGCTTCTTCGCCTTCACGGCGAAATCAAGTCCTTCGCCTGTCTTCTTGACATAAATCGTGTCGCCCGCCTTGAACTTGCGGCCGAGCAACTGCTCGGCGAGCGGGTCTTCGATCAGGCGCTGGATCGCGCGCTTGAGCGGGCGCGCGCCGTACTTGAAGTCCGTGCCCTGCTCGACAAGGCGCTGCTTCGCGGCCGGGCTGATTTCAAGCGCGAGATGCTTCTCCTCAAGGCGGCTCTTGACGCCGCGCATGAGGATGTCGACAATCTTCGCGAGCTCGGCGCGGCCGAGCGGATGGAACACGATGAGCTCGTCGATGCGGTTGAGGAATTCGGGCTTGAAGATGCGCTTGACCTCTTCGAGCACGCGCTTCTTCGCGTCCTCGTGCTTGTCCTCGGCCGTCTCTTCCTTCGTCGCGAAGCCCATCGTCGGCGGCGCCTGCCGCAGGAAGCTCGCACCGGCATTTGACGTCATGATGATGACCGTGTTGCGGAAATCGACCGTGCGGCCCTGCCCGTCCGTCAGGCGGCCGTCTTCGAGTACCTGCAGCAGCAGGTTGAAGACATCGGGATGCGCTTTCTCGATTTCATCGAGCAGGATGATGCTGTACGGCTTGCGGCGCACGGCGTCCGTGAGCTGGCCGCCCTCTTCATAGCCGACATAGCCCGGAGGCGCACCGACCATGCGCGAGACAGAATATTTCTCCATGTACTCCGACATGTCGAAGCGCAGGATGTTGTCCTCGCTGCCGAATAATGCTTCGGCAAGCGCGCGTGCGAGTTCCGTCTTGCCGACGCCCGTCGGGCCGAGGAACAGGAACGAGCCGATTGGGCGCTTCGGGTCTTTGAGACCGGCACGCGCGCGGCGGATGGCTTTCGAGACCGCCTTGACCGCCTCTTCCTGCCCGACGACGCGGCGCGTGAGCACTTTTTCCATGTGAAGCAGGCGGTCGGATTCCTTCGCTGCGATGCGGCGCACGGGGATGCCCGTCCAGAGCGCGACGACATCGGCGATGTCGTTTTCCGTGACCGTGATAGGCGCCTCTTCGCGCTTCTCCCAGCGGTTCTTCGCCGCGACGAGTTCTTCCTTCACCTGCTGCTCGCGGTCGCGCAGGCTCGCGGCGCGCTCGTAGTCCTGCGCCGTGATGGCGGCTTCCTTGTCGTTCGTGAAACCGCGCAGCTTCTCCTCGATGGCCTTGACCTCTTCGGGCGGCGCGACCATCTTCATGCGGACTTTCGAAGCGGCCTCGTCCATGACGTCGATGGCCTTGTCTGGCAAAAAGCGGTCCGTGATGTAGCGCTGGCTGAGCTTGACTGCGGCCTTCACGGCCTCGTCCGTGATTTTCGCGCGGTGGAATGCCTCATATTTGTCGCGCAGGCCGCGCAGAATCTCGATGGCATCATCCGCCGTCGGTTCCTCGACCATGATGGTCTGGAAGCGGCGCGAAAGAGCGGCATCCTTTTCGAGGTGCTTCTTGTACTCGTCGAGCGTCGTCGCGCCGATGATCTGGATTTCGCCGCGCGAAAGCGCTGGTTTCAGGATGTTCGCTGCATCGAGCGCGCCTTCGGCCGCACCTGCGCCGACAAGCGTGTGCATCTCATCGATGAACAGGATGATGTCGCCCGTGCGGCGGATTTCCTCGATGATGCCTTTGAGGCGCTCCTCGAACTCGCCACGATATTTCGCGCCCGCGACGAGCGATGCCATCGAGAGCGAATAGACTTTCTTGTCCTGCAGCATGTACGGCACGGAGCCCTCGACGATGCGCTGCGCGAGGCCCTCGGCGATGGCCGTCTTGCCGACGCCCGGCTCGCCGATCAGAATCGGATTGTTCTTCGTGCGGCGCGAGAGAATCTGGATGACGCGCTCGATTTCCTTCGTGCGGCCGATGACGGGATCCATCTTTTCCTGCCGCGCCATATCGTTGAGGCTGCGGCCGTAACGTGCGAGGAGCGGCGTCGCATTCTTCTTGCCGTCCGCGACGCCCTGCGTATCGGCGCTGTCGGGATTCTTCGCATCGAGCAGGTTGTAGACCGTCGTCTTGAGCGCTTCGAGGTCGACGCCCATCGACTCGATGACGCGCGCGCCCGCGCTGTCCTCATCATGCAGCAGGCCGAGCAGGATGTGCTCCGTGCCGACATAGCTGTGGCCGAGCCGCTGCGCCTCGCGCACGCTCATCTCCATGGCATGCTTCGCCATCGGCGTATAGTACGGGTTGTCCGACGGATACTGCTCCTCCTGCTCGAGCACGTTCTCGACCTGCTGGCGCACGGCTTGGAAGTCGAGCCCGACCGAGCCGAGCGCCTTGGCCGCGATGCCTTCGCGCTCGTGCAAGAGCCCGAGGAGGATGTGCTCCGTGCCGATGTAGTCCTGTTCGAGCTCCTGCGCCTCATATTGCGCGAACTCGATGGCCTTGACGGCACGGTTCGTGAATCTGCCTTGTTTCATGATGTCCTCCTTTTATGCACCTGCCCGCGCCGCTCGCCCCGGATGGGCGGCGAGTGCCGAGCGCACCGTTTCGGCGCGCAGCTTGTCGAGCTCATTCTTCGACATGTTTTCCGTGCCTGCGAGGTTTTGCAGCCAGCTCGCGCGGCTGCCGATCAGCACATCTGGGAAGCAGTCCGCCGAGACTTCCTCGACGAGCCGCATGTCGATGCCGAGCCGCACCTTCGAAAAGAGCGCGAGCACTTCCTTTTCCGTCAGGAGACGCGCATATCGGAGCGTGCCATAGGCGCGCCAGATGTCATCTTCGAGATGTTCCTTCATATAGAGCGCGAGCGCCTTGCGTGCGCGGCGTTCGTGCGCGATGATTTCCGTCACGGCGCTCTTGAGGTTGTCGATGATTTCCTGTTCGCTGAAACCGAGCGTGAGCTGGTTCGACACGCGGAACAGGTTGCCGACGACCTCCTTGTCATCACCGTAGAGGCCACGGACGGAAAGGCCGAGCTGCTGCGAGATATTGATGATGTTCGCGATGTTCCGCGTGAAGACGAGGCCCGGCAGGTGCAGCACGACGCTCGCGCGCAGGCCCGTGCCAAGATTCGTCGGGCAGCTCGTCAGATACCCCATCTTTTCATCAAACGCGATGTCGAGCCGCGACTCGAACGCATCGTCAATGGTGGACGCCATTTCATACGCCTGTTCGAGCGCGAGGCCCGGCGTGCGGCTCGCGATGCGCAGATGGTCTTCCTCATTGACGAGCAGGCTGATACTCGTGTCATCGGAAATGTACGCCACGCGATCCTGCGGATTCGCCACGAGATTGTTCGTCACGAGGCGCTTGTCGACGAGCACGTCGCGCTGGAGCTTCGTCAGATGATCCATCGCATAGCGCGCGAGGTGCTGCTGCGTCACCTGCTCGACAAGCGGAATCACGCCGTCCGTCAGCTGCAGCACTGCCGCGAGCTGCTCGAAATCCGCGCGATTCGGGAACGGCACCTTGCGGTAATTGCGCGCGAGGCGGATGCGGCTCGAAATCACGACATCGCTCTCCGGCGCATGGCTTGTGAGCCACGGCAGGCCGTTCACGCGGAACACGTCTTTTTCCTGCGTCTCACTCTGCTGCATGACGTTCCTCCCCTTCCTGCTGCAAAAGCTTGCGTTCGAGTGCGCGAATCTGGTCGCGGTACTCGGCCGCCTGCTCATAGGCTTCCTTTTCGACCGACTCCTTCAGCGCCGCGCGCAGCACCTCAATCTCGTGCTTCGTCTCGAGACGGCCGCCTGTCCGGTGCGGAATCTTGCCGCTGTGGACGCTCGAACCATGCACGCGCCGCAGGAGCGGCTCGAGCTGCGCCCGGAACGTATCATAGCAGACGCTGCAACCGATTTTTCCCGTCTGCTGGAAATCACGATAGCTCATGCCGCAGTTCGGGCAGACGAGCTCCGCGCCCTGCGGCGCCTCCTCACGCGCCTTCTGCGGCGGATTGCTGAAAACGCCCTTGAGGAAGTCGTTCACCGACATCGGGCTTTCCTGTTGGTGGTCGAACATCGTGCTGCCATACTTCTGCGCGCAATCCTCGCAGAGATTCTTCTCCACGCGGCCGTTTGGTCCGATCTGCACGATATGGACGACGGCCTCCTTCTTCCCGCAATCATCACAAAGCATAAATATGCCCTCCCTCACAGGGTTTTGTTCGAAAACATGAGACACGAAAGCCTCCTTCCGTGCCTCTCCATTATACTACGAAATCCTGCCTGTCTACGAAAATTTCTCAAGCGTTGTCAGCATGCCCTGGATCATCTGGACTTTCTCATCCACATCCATCGTCTGCGAATGGAACAGCCCCGTCACAACCTGCATCGCGAGCGCTGCCTCGCGCTGCGTGATGAGCTCGTGCTGCTGGAGATAGTGGAACATCGACTCGACCTCGCCATACGTCGTCGCGCCCGTGATTTTCCCGCGCATATCGGAAAAAATCATATTCTTGACCTGCTGCTGGTCAGGAATCTGCACGATGCGGATGAACCCTCCGAGCCCGCGCCGCGATTCGACGACAAACCCCTTGTCCTGCGTGAAGCGCGTCGACAGCACGTAGCTGATCTGCGACGGCGCGCACGAAATCTTGTCCGCGATGTCCGTCCTCCGGAGCTCCACCTTGCCATCCTGCTGCTGTGCGAGCTGTTGGCGGATGTACGCTTCAATCAAATCTGCAATGTTGCTCATATTATCACCTTCGTGAACGTTTCATTGACTATTTGACCTTTAGATACCTCTATTATAGGGAACTGCGGCGCGTTTGGCAAGCAAAATCGCGAAAAACGCGTAAAAAGAATGGCTGCTGCGGATGAGCAACCATTTTGACATATCAGACGGAACCTTTACTTTCTAAATGCATTCGCCAAACCATGCACGGCTCTGGCTACCTCGTAACTATGCAATGTTCTCTTCGCTTTTTCATCCCCTAATTTTGCAGCCATCACAAATAACTCATATGCTTTCTCTTTATCTTGGGCAACGCCATTCCCCCAATAGTAACAGTTCGCAAGAGCATTCAACGTTTGACCGTCACCAATACCGACTTCTGCGCCTCTCTGATACCATCTGAATGCTTCTTCATAATCCTCCGACACGCCTTTTCCGTTGTAATAGCAATGGGCAAGATGGTTCATTGCCGGTCCATACCCCGCTTCTGCTGCCTTTCGCCACCATTCCGCTGCTTTTTCATAATCTCTGGATACACCTCGCCCATTATAATAGCACGCCCCTAAATCATCCATCGCTTGCTCGCTTCCAGCGATTGCCCCCTTTTGATACCATTCCGCTGCTTGTTCATAATCCTTAGCCACAACCTCTCCATAGTAATAGCAGTCTCCAACATCGTCCATCGCATCTCCATTTCCTGCCCTTGCCGCCTCCCGATACCATCTCAATGCCTCAAGATGATTACAGGCGATACCTTCGCCATCCCAGTAGCAGTTGCCAAGCCGATACATCGCATCTACGTCTCCGTTTTCTGCTCCCCTTCGAGACCAAGTGAACGCCGCCTCAAAATCTTTCTCCGTTCCATATCCCTCATAATACATGCGGCCGAGACAACCGAACGCCTCCGCATATCCATCTTCTGCCAGTTTCTTGCATACGATAAAAGCTTCCTCCAAGTTTTCCGAATGCCGGATTGCCTCGATGACCTGATCCATCTGTTCTCGCGCTTGCATTTGCTCTTGCTCTTCTTGTTCTTGCTGTACATCTGTTTCCTCTGGAAGCGACAAGAGTTTTTCCATTTTCGCCTCGCGCAGATTGTACAGTAGATCCAGCACCAGATCGTAGCTCTCAACCATCACATCCATCTGCACGCCGGCAGCGCGTTTGAGATAGTTGTTCACCATGACGTCACGGGCGTTGTCTTCTGCTTCTGCGCCAGACTGTCCTGTGAGCTCCAGAACGGAATCCACGAGATAGCGTTCCCCTGTCTCCAAGGCTTCGAGCTTTCCGATGACGCTCATAGAAATCAGATACGATGGGGTTTCAATGGGCTGGAGAGCGGCGTCGCCGAGAAGTTTTTCGCGCAACGTCGGATTTAACGCAATGGCTTTGAGCGTACCGTAGTAATTGACTGGCTGTTTTGGCTCGAGATCAATATCGGACATCGCTCGTTTCAGAAGCAGCAGATCGGATGTTGACCAATCGCCCTTTGTGATGTCATAAAAATCACTCACAAGGCAGGTGATTTTCGCATTGTCGTCAAGATCCACATATTCCTCGCCGTCGAAGTCCTGATATTCGATCGAGCTCTGCCAGTTCAGCAATTTCACATCCTGTTCGATCTTGTCCAAGCGCGTTTCCATGCGCACGAGTTCGTTGCGGTTGCTGCGCAGAAATTTTGAGAGGCCTTGATAAATCTTCTGGAACTCTGCATTCACATCATGCAGGGAAGCATTGAGCTTGTTGTTGATTGCCGCGATGAGATCAAACGTCATGAGATTCTGCTCGGCGATACGCTGGAGCATTTGCTGGGCGGCGTATTGCGCAATAGCATGGTTCTTGTTGATCTTGTCCTGAAGCCGCTGATTGCTGCCCGTGAGGTCGCCGATCTAACGGCGGAAAAAGTTCTTGTTCGCAAGTTCGGCTTGTGCATTTTCGGCTTCCGTCAGCGCTTCGACACTCTCAAACACAAGGCGGTTGATGTCCTGCCGATTTCCCTTGTGCTGCTCGATGATATGGTCGATGGTCGATTGTAGTTCCGTCTTTTCCTCGACGGACAAAACATTCGTTTGGATGACTGCCAATTCCTTTGCCACGCTTGTCACTCCCCCAACAAATCCGTAAATTCTTTGCGTGCGTCCGCAAGCGAAGCCTCATCCTGCGCACGCTGCTCGCGAGCCGTTTTCTCAGTCTGCTTCATACGATACAGGTCTTGTTCCTGTTGGACCGCCACCGTGTTCCTCTGCTTCGTCACATACCACGCCTTTCGCGCGGCATTCGCAGGAACCTCGCGACCGAGCAGCTGTTTTCCGACCTTCTGCGCGTCCACCTGCAAGCCTTGCAGGTACGCCGCAAGGGCACCGTCCGTCTGGCTGAGTTCAAGAATATGCCCCATGCCCCGAATAAAATCCTCGGAAGACGGCAGATGAACATGCGCACGGAATCCCACCGTCCGCTCGATAATGGCGCGAAGCAGCTCCTCGGCAAATGCCGCGCGGTTCTTGCTTGCGTACATCTCCAAGAGCTTGTCTTGGACGAGTTCGCGCTGCAAGTCATCGACGACAATCGCAAGCTCGTCCTCGCTAAGCAGGTATTCCTGCGCGAGCGGTACGAGCGTGTCGTTCAGGATACGAAGCATCTCCTTCACGTCATCTTCAATGAGGCGGTCGAGTACTGCATGGGCGGCTTCCCCCGCCAACGTGCCACCGACAATGCCGCCAATCACCACGCCTGCCGGACCAAGCACAGCACCTGCCGTTGCACCTGCGACCGCGCCTCCGCCCATACCTGCCGCAAGCGTCGTGACGTTCTTAAGCAGCTGCTTTGCTGACATGCGCCCGCGAAAGAAGTTCGTGATGTCGCCTGCCGACAGTACGAGAATCATCGCGCCTGCCGAAATGATATTGCTGCGCATGAGTTTTGCGAGATTCTTTGTCGCAGCATTTCCATAAATCATGGGACCCTTGCGCAAAGATTGCACCATCGCCTTTCGCACGCTGCTTGGAAGAAGCTTCACAAGCTTGATAGACGGTGCCATCATGAGACGATTGACGCCCGTACGTGTCAGCTGCGCAGCAAGAACGGAGCTCGCAAATACCGCTCCGCCCATTTGAAGGCCCTGGTACGCCGCCAAGTCTACTGCTTCTCTGACATCTTTTCCATTCCAGATTTCACGGGCAAACGTGATGGCACCCGAAATGCCCATGGCTGTCGTCGCGACAACAGTCGCATGTGCCGCATCAAACATCAGCGAATCGATGTTGCCCGCTTTCGCGATGCGCCGTGCCGTCTTGTAGTCGATATTTCCCTGCCGCACGAGCTTCTCTGCCATATTCTTGTCGGTAACGCCCGGCACCTGCCCGTTTTCGATGCGCGTTTTCATCAGCTCGACAGCGTCTTTATATTGGTCTTTCGGCACTTCAAGCTGCATGGCATGACCATTTCCATCGAGATAACGATACGTGCCATTCTGGAACGCCGCATTGACGGATTCCGCCGCTGTCTGACAATATTTGCTCTGAACCCACTGGCCGTCCACCATGCGATCCGGTCCGTTCTTCGCATTGTCATCGCCGAGAATCTGAGATGATTTCCCCTGCATGCGATCCAAAAGATGATTTGCCTGCTCGGCAGCATAGCCGTGCCCCTGCCTCGCTTGAAAGCGTGTCATCCGTTCGATATGTGCACCCGTTTCAATCGAACCTTGATACGCTGCGCCGACCTCCTGCTGCTTCCGATATTTTTGATTGTTCAGCACATTTTCAAGCTGCGGCTTGCTTTCTTTGTCGCGTCCCATATTGCTGCCTCCCTCCGCCAATGAACTCATGTGAATATATTTCTCTGTATTTCTCTTTTTTCGGCAAAGATTCCTGCTATACCAGGAAGAAAGACTGCAAATTGATTTTTCCCATGCTTGAATTAATATGTATAAATATGTATAATAACAGGCAAGAGGTGAGGAAATGACGACAGCAGAACTCCTGCGGCTCCTGAAGAAAAACAGCTGCAAGCTCGTCGGGCACAACAAGAAGCACGACATGTATTGGAGCCCTATCACAGGCAATACATTCATGGTAGGCCGGCACGCAAAAGAAGAAGTGCGTTCTGGCACCGTCCGGGCAATCCTCAAAGCCGCAGGCATCAAGTAAAGAAAGGATGATTTTCCATGAAATACATTTATCCGGCCGTCTTTACACCGGAAGCAGACGGCGGCTTCCTCGTTGATTTTCCCGATCTCCCAAACTGCTTTACAGATGGCGACACCCTCGAAGAAGCTTTTGAAAACGCCGAAGATGCACTCGCTCTCAAACTCTGGTATATGGAAGAACACGGCGAAACTATCGCGCCTCCATCTGTTCCTTCCTCTCTTGATCCGCTGGACGGTGCCAGCATCGCACTCGTAAAAGCGGACACCATTGCCGTCCGCAAGATGAATGATACAAAATCCATCCGAAAAAGCATCACGCTTCCCAGTTGGATGGATGCTCTTGCAAAAGAACACAACATCAACTTCTCCCAGCTCCTCCAGAACGCCATCCGCCGCGAATGCGGTATCGAAGCTTGAAGAAAGAAGGAATCCCTATGCTCAAGAAATGCGCACTTGCCCTGCTTGCGGCGATGGTCGTGTCGATGGCCTCGCCGGCACTGGCCTCGGACTATCTCGGCAATCCTCGGTCGATGAAGTTCCATTACTCGGACTGCCGCACGATCAAGCACCCGGAAAACTTCGTACCGTTCCAGACGCGGGATGAGGCTATCGATGCCGGCTATGTGCCATGCAAGGTCTGCAATCCATAAACATCCACGATGCACAAAGGGCGCCTGCCGCATTTGGCAAGCGCCCTTCGTGTATCTCTATCTGTTCACACCCGCCGCACGCAATCGCTCGGCAGGGCGCGGATGAATTCGCTTTCCTGCTGGTAATGGCCGTAGCGGAACTGGCACCACGAGAGGAAAAGCTGCTGCTTCGCGCGCGTGATGGCGACGTAGAAGAGGCGTTTTTCCTCGCTGGTATCTTTCTTTTTGAGCGCGGGCAGTCCGGGGAACGTGCCCTGCTGGAGGCCTGCAAGAAAGACGTCGTCGAACTCCGCACCCTTGGCCTGATGGATCGTGATGATGGGAATCTTCTTTTTCTTCGTCAGCGCATCGAGATCGGTTGTCGAGAGCGTCGTATAGCGCAGGAACTGGTAAACGGCATCGACGGGCGGAAGCTCCTTGTCATCGAGCTCCTTCGCGCGGCGGAAGAGGTCGCGCAGGTTCTCGATGCGGTTTTCCTCGTGGCGCTTCTTGTAGTAGTCCGCCATGCCCGTCTCGAGCACGATCTGGCCGAGCGTCTGCCATGGGCGGAGCTCCGTTGCCTGCGCACGCAGGAGCGCGAGCTTTTCCGCGAGCGGCGCAAAGACGTCGAGATATTTCTCCATGCAAATGCGGCGCGCTGCGGCCGTCGGCCGGATGTCATGCTCCATAGCGTAGAGCAGGATCTCGGCCGTCGCGCAAATGTCGTCGAAGGCATCATGCGATGAGGCATGCGTAACCTCGCAGACCTGGCCGAGGTATTCGAGACGGTGGTTCGGCAGGTTTGGATGAAAGCGGCGGAAGATGTCGAGCGTGTCGAAATACACGGGATACGCAAGCGGCGGCAGGCCGAGACGCGCGAGCTGGCTACCGAGGATGCGCAGGTCGTATGTAACGTTGTGCCCGACAATCACGCTGCCCGCCGCGAACGCGCAGAAATCGCGCAGGACGGCAGCGGGGTCTTCGCCATGCTCGCGCAGGAACGCCATCGTCAGGTGGTGCGTATCCTCTGCACCTTTGCTGATCGGCTGCGTCGGGCACAGATAGCGCATGAATTTTTCCGCGATGCTGCCGTCCGGCGCGAGGCGCACGCCCGCAATCTGCACGATTTCATCATGCGCCGTGTCGAGGCCTGTCGATTCGACATCGAAGACGACGACGTTGCCCGCGGCCAATGCATCGAGCAGCGGTGCAAACGGGTCACCCATTTCGCGCGCGGCCGGATCGAGATAATCTGTCATGCGCACGCCGGCGCGGCGATACTCCTGCGAGGAAAGCGTGCGGATGGCGGCAGGGCCCACGCCGCGCACATAGCGGCCGAGCACGCGCATGAGGCTCGCGACATCGTGACGGTTGACCGCGAGGCGCAAAAAGGCCAGCGCGTCCTTGACCTCCTGCCGCTGGAAGAAGCGCGTATCGTCAATCAGCAAAAACGGCAGCGCCTCGCCGCCCACATGCTGGCCGATGGCGCGGAACTGTGCCGAGAGCTCCTTGGCATAGCGGTTGCTGCGCACGAGGATGGCGACGCGCGAGTAATCCGTCACGGGGAGCTCGAGGATACGGTAGTAAATCCACTGCGCCTCCTCGGCAAAATCCGCCGCACCCTTGACCTCGACGGGCGCGCCTTCCTCCATGCTTTCCGCCTCGAAGCCATCGGGGTAGACCTCGGCGACACGCTTCGGGAACAAGCGCTCGAGCGCGCCGAACGACGCTTTGAGCAGCGTGCGCGTCGAACGATAGTTTTCGGACAGCACGATTTTTTCCGGGTGATGTGTCTCCTCGAAGCGGCGCACGACGACCTCGGGATGCGAGCCGCGCCAGCCGTAAATGGTCTGGAAGAGGTCGCCTGCGAGCAAAATCCTGCTCTTGCCGAAAATGCGCTCGAGGATGCCGTATTCGAGCGTGCTCGTGTCCTGCGCCTCGTC
>OMZR01000035.1 GCA_900315575.1 uncultured Veillonellaceae bacterium | reverse complement strand
TGCATGTGTTAAGCACGCCGCCAGCGTTCGTCCTGAGCCAGGATCAAACTCTCCATAAAAGAGCCGTTAGCGCTTTAGCGCTTACGGATATTTTAGCCACTTGCCGTCAGGCAAATAGCCTCCATTCTTTTCTGAAAAGCCGATATGGCTCTCAATTATCTTTTGGTACGTTGCTTCATTACTGAAGTTCCGTAAAGAAATTGCCGATTGTATATGTTCGTACGATTTGTCGTTCATACCAATCGATGTTTTTGTGATGCTTTCGCATCAGCTAACATCTGGCTTTATCATGTGTTGCATGTTTTTCGAAGCTTGCGGCTTCATCAGATCATTGTTGTCTGCGGTGCTGTGCTCTCGCTGTCTGCCGCCGACTTGCATTATATTACACGGTTTCGACTGCGATGTCAACACTTTTTTCAATTATTTTTCTGGCATCAGGATGATCGCGATGGGGAGGTTGGATGCCCCTGGTGGAGAGAATTCAAATGTCGGGGCGGTACGGGCATTGTAACGGCCGAGGTCGGCGAGCTCCATGCCATCTGTCAGGATGGCGAGGCCTGAGTCTTTGGCGCGCTCGATGCCGGCATACTCGGTCATATGGTCGGTCCCTTCGCCGAAATATGTCGTATCTGATGGCGTCAGCAGGAGCTGGCTGTGTCCTCCCGCTGTAACGCGCATGGCACCAGCATACGTGCCGCCAAAAGGGCTCAGGTAAAACTGCGTCTTTTCTTTCCCGGATACAGGAATGTCGAGATGGTAGAGAATACCGTAATTTCCATAGTTCAGCGTTTCGCTGCCATCCGTTGCGTCAATGCCTTTGCGATAGAGGTCGCTCTCGTTGTCAGCAAGCAGGAAATAAAAAATCTCGTCGTTGTCGGAATCATAGGCGTGCGTGGCGCGAATTGTGCGGTCCGCTTTGGCAAACGTGCCACGCAGGCGGAGGTCATCAGCCGGAAGGACGCGCGCATGGCGCACGAAGACAGCGGGATCGACATCAGCGGGGCAGATGACGACAGACGTACGAATGGCCTGCGTCGTCGTAAAGTCGTAGCAGCCATAGACAAGATCCTCGGGCTGGAGCACAGTTGTGTTCATTTCCGGAACAAGAACGCGGCTCTCTCCCTTTTTGAGGAAAAAACGCTGTGGCTGCTGGTCATTGAAATAAAGTGCCTGCGTCGCCTTGCCGACATCGAGATAATGCGGGCTCGGCTGGCTCGTACCACCACGCGAGACTGTCACCATGGACGTGCCATTGCTGCGATTTTCAAGCACGATGGCGACTTTTTTCGGCGCATCCATGCTGTTTACATGATAATAGAGCACACGCGCTGCCCCCTGCACGGTATCGCGATAGAGGATGCCATCCTCGGTCGCGTACTCGGGGCTGTCGGAAAAGAGCAGCGTGCCGCCACCGTCCGTCTGTGTTGTTTCCAGGCGGTGCATGATACGGGAGAGCTGGCGACGATGCACGGGTTGCGCATTGCTGTCGCTTTTCGTCTCGCGACGAGGGACAAGGCGCGACTCAGCTGTCGTCGTCGCAGCCTGCGTGACAAGGCGCGTGTCCGGCGTATGGGCATGGAGCGCGGTTCCAGAAGATGCGATGGAGTCCATGCCCGCGACAAGAGATGCTTCCTGCGGAGTGTCAGCAGAAGCGGTCGGAGCGGTGAAAAGAAGCGAGCACGCTGCGGTGCTCGCAAAAAATGCGGAAAGATGAGATTTCAGTTTCTTGGCAAGATACATAGAGACATTCCTTTTACTTTGCGATGTGCTGGCGGATGCCGAGCTTCGTGAAGACTTCGGCTTTGAGGAGGCGGAGGCGGAATTCTACGAGGCCGAAGCGCGGATGCGGGATGTTGATGCGCTGGAGCAGGTAGGGATCCGTATCAAACGTGTTGAGGCCGGCGTCGCCGGTGACGGCCGCGAGGTATTCGTTCTGCTGGAGCAGCGCGGGCATGGTGTCATCATACATGCCGTTCGGGTAAGAAAAGCTGAAAACGGTCGGCAGGCCGTTCCATTCCATCAGGAGTTTCGAAAGATGCACCTGGTCCTGCTGGCCTTCAGGCGAAAATGTCGTGAGCGGTTCATGGTCGGCGGTGTGGCTGCCGATCTCGAGACCACGGCGGCTCATGTCGCGCAGTTCTTCCCACGTGAGATAGTCAGGACGGCCGATAAGATTCGTCGGCATGAAGATGACAGCCGTCATGCCGCGCTCTTCGAGCATGGGCAGCAGGACGGTATAGTTGTCTTCATAGCCATCATCAAATGTCAGGATGACGGGCTTTTCGGGGAGCTCCTGCTTGCCTTTCTTCGCGCGCAGGAAGTCCATGATCGTGATGGTCGTGTAGCCCTGCTGCTGGAGGTAGTCGAGCTGGGCCGCAAACTCATCTGGCGGGACGTTGTAGGGATGGCTGTCGGCGTCTTCATGCGTGTCGACCATGTGGTACTCGAGGATGGGGACGCCCTTCGGCGGGTTGCAAGCGACATAGGCGCAGAAAAGGGCGGCCGCGAGGAAGAGAATGGCGGCCGCTGAGGCTATATATTTGAAAATACGCTGACGAGTGGATTGCAAGGTTATCGTTCCTTTTCGTTTGTGGTTGGATTCGCACCCGCGGAAGAAACATCCAGCTATTTGTCTTTGTGTACAGGGGACTCCCCCCGCCCTTCGGGCCCGTCCCCCCTCTGAGAGGGGGGCTGATGAAACCGATACTTTTCTGCCAGGGCGTGGAGTTTGCGGAGGCGGTGGTTGACGCCGGGCTTGCTGACGCAGAGGAGGGCAGCGAGCTCGGCCATCGTGAGGTCGGGGTGAACTTTGCGGGCTTCAGCGGTCTCGCGGAGCTGGTCGGGAAGGCTTTGGATGGCGCCGGCTTTTTCAAGGACGAGGATGTCTTCGATCTGGCGGCCGGCGGCGTCGACGGCTTTCTGGAGGTTCGCCGTCTCGCAGTTGACGAGACGGTTGACCTGCTCGCGGACTTCCTTGACGTTGCGCGCGACTTCGAAGCGCTCGACGGCGGCGCCCGCCTGCATCATGCCGAGAAAATCAACGACGGCGTCGCCCTCTTTGAGGTAAACGACGTAGACGTCGCGGCGCTCGGCGATGCCGGCCGGAAATTCGAGACGGCGCATGAGCGTATGCAGCAGATGCGCGAAGGCATAGTTCGGCGCGACGAGCTCGAGGTGGTAGTGTGCTTCGGGCCGGTTGACGCTGCCGCCGCCGAGGAACGCGCCGCGCAGGTAGGCCGCGCGGCAGCAGTTCTTTCGGAGGATGGCAAGGCCTTTCTGCTCCTGGCCGAGGTTGAGGCTGCCGCCCTGCATGAGGCCGAGGTGTTCGAGCAGTCCTTCGACGCCTGGCGATGGCACAATGCGCACGAGGTAGTTGTTGTGCTTGTTGAGGCGGCGGGCGCGGCGCGCGGAAATCTCCGTGCGGACGCCCTCGCCTTCGAGCTTCAGGAGGTTCAGCATCTTGCGCGCGACGGCGGCGTTCTCGGTCGTGAAATTGACGCCGAACGTGCGGTGCGGGCCAAACGTGATGGTGCCGCCCATGCGCAGGAGCGCCGCCATCTCGGCCGTGCGGTCGCAGGCTTGATCATACATCAATCTCGCAATTTCGTTTTTTACTTCAGTGGCAAAGGATGGCATAGTATAACTTTTTGCTTCGCACCCGCGGAAGACACTCCTTGTAAATTGATAAGGCATACAAGGGACTCCCCCCGCCGCTCTCGCGGCCCGTCCCCCCTCTAGAGGGGGGCTGCAGGTTTGAAAGGCTCCGTTTTCAGTTGTTCGGCTGAAAATCATAGATCATTTTCATAACTGCCCGACACAATTTATCGGGATCGTGTCTTATGACATCGGATTCGTTGATAATGTCGGCTTTCATGAGGCCGATGCCGAGCTTATTGACTTCTTCTTCGTCAATCTTGACGGGGAAAGCGCCTTTTTCGGCATAGTAGCGCTTCATTTCTTCGCTGATGGGATGGGAGTTGACGAGCATGAAGTCAATGGCACCCTTGCCCGCATGGTCGAGGATGGCTTTCGCGTGCATGGAGGCCGTGTAGCCGTCCGTCTCGCCGGGCTGCGTCATGACGTTGCAGATGTAGATCTTGAGCGCATGGCTCTTTTTCACAGCATCGGCAACGCCGTCGACGAGGAGGTTCGGCATGATACTCGTGTAGAGGGAGCCTGGGCCGAGTATGATGGCATCGGCCGTCTCGAGTGCTTCGAGCGCGGCATCGACGGGCTGCGCATGCTCCGGGTAGAGCTTGACGCGGTGGATGTGCTTGTGGACTTCCGGAATCTGCGACTCGCCCTGCACCACGGTGCCATCGTCCATGATGGCATCGAGGCGGACATGGGCCGTCGAGGCTGGCAGCACGCGGCCTTTGACCGCGAGGACTTTCGACGATTCCTTCAGCGCCGTCTCGACGTCACCTGTGACCTCGGTCATGGCGGCGATGAAGAGGTTGCCGAAGCTGTGGCCCGCGAGCTCGCTCGAGCCTTTGAAACGATACTGGAAGAGCTTTTCCATCAAAGGCTCGGTGTCGGCGAGCGCGACAAGGCAGTTGCGGAGATCGCCCGGCGGGATGATGCCGAGCTCTTCGCGCAGGCGGCCGGACGAGCCGCCATCGTCTGCGACGGTCACGACGGCCGTGACATTCGATGTCGCCGACTTGATGCCCCTGAGCAGCACGGAGAGGCCGTGACCGCCGCCGATGACGGTGACAGTCGGGCCCTTGCCGAGCTTTCGCTTTTCATAGATAATGTCGACGAGGCGCTCGTTCTTGTCCGGCAGCAAGACTGTGATGACGGAGCGGATGACGAAGCGCGTCGCGAGCAGCATGAGCGCAGCGCCGATGGCCACGAAGGCGATGCCGGCGAGCGCCGGCGCCGTGTAGTCATAGCTGCCCTGCCAGAGGTAGACCGTGCGGAAGATGGCTTCCTCGATGGCATCGAGATATTTGTAGTTGAAGACGAGGCCGAGCCCCAGGCTCACGAACATGACGCCGACCGCGAAGACGAACAGCCACCGCTTGAAGCGCATGCCCGGATAGAGCCATTTCAAAAGATGCATGGTTTCAGCATTCCTCCCTGACGTGCTCCCAGACATCGTTCTTCATGAGGTCGCGATGTTCGAGCTTGACCGGATACCCTTTCTTGCCGAGCCGGTCGAAAATGTGTTTTGCCACAAAGACGCTGCGATGCATGCCGCCCGTACAGCCGACGGCGATGACAAACTGGCTCTTGCCCTCCTTGACGTACTGGGGCACGAGGAAATCAATCATGTCGTCAAGCTTCGCAAGGAATTCCTGCGTGACGGGGAACCCGGCGATGTAGTCGGCAACATCCTTGACCGCGCCGCTCTTGTGGCGCATGGATTCGATGTAGAACGGATTCGGCAGGAAGCGCACGTCGAGCACCATGTCGGCGTCGAGCGGCATGCCGAACTTGAAGCCGAACGAAAGCACGTTGATGTTCATCTGCTCGCCTTCGCCCGCACCGAACAGGCGGTGAATCTTGTCGCGCAATTCGACTTTCTTGAGCTCGGAGGTGTCGATGATGTACGTCGCTTTCGCGCGCACGGGCGCGAGGCGCTCGCGCTCCTTCGCGATGCCCTCCGTGATGCGCGAAGCCGGTGCCATCGGATGGCGGCGGCGCGTCTCCTTGTAGCGGCGGATGATGGCCGCATCGGAGGCATCCATGAAGAGCATCTCGTAGTTCTTGTCATCGTGGTCCATGTGGTCGAGAACCTGCACGAATGTGTCGAAGAACTCGCGGCTGCGTGTATCAACGACGAGCACGACCTTGCCGACATGGCCGCCCGCATGGGCGCAGAGCTCGACGAACTTTGGGATGAAGATTGGCGGCAGGTTGTCGACGCAGAAATAGCCGAGGTCTTCGAGGTAGCGGCAGGCCTGCGTCTTGCCGCCGCCCGACATGCCCGTGACGATGACGAGACGTGGGGATTCCTTGTCGGATTTATGGTTTGGGGAATCAAGTTCCTGGATGTTCTTTTCTTCAATCATATATGGACACCTCCCGGATGAGGTTGATGGTAACAATGAAAGATGAAAAATGCGGGATAACGAAAAAGGACTTTAGAAAAATCGGATATGTCTTGTCAGGCTATCGCACCTTACTACTCCCCCCGCCGCTCACGCGGCCCGTCCCCCCTCAACGAGGGGGGCTGCAGTATAAGAAACGTCCGTTCCTATTGAAATAACATCTTCGAAAGGAGCGATTTGTTCAAGTGGAATTAGAGTACGAGTTCTTCTATGGCTTTGGCGATGCCGTCGTTGTCGTTGCTGTCGGCGTGGTACGTCGCGAGGGACTGGGCGGCGGGGAGGGCGTTTTGGGGGACGACGGCAGTGCCGGCGAATTCCAGCATTGGCAGGTCGTTGTCGCCATCGCCGCAGGCCATGACATTTTCAGGGGTGAGGCCATAGTGCTTCATGAGGAATTCGAGGCCGAGAGCTTTCGTAACACCGACGGGCGTGAGGTCGGAGCTCGTGCCCGTGTTCTGCTGGGCATGGAACTCTCCTGGGAACGCCGCTTTGAGCGCCTTGACCATCGGCTCAACCTTGCCGTCGAGATCGCGGACGACGCACTGGATGACATTTTCCGTATAATCGAGGTAGCGGTCGCCGACTTCTTTAATGGAAAAATCTTTCACCGTACGATAAGCAAAATACCATTCCGGTGCATAATATTCGGCACAGATTTCGCGGCCGATGCACCAGTTCACATACCAGCCATGCTCATGGCAGAACGAAAGGATGCCGCGTACGGTCTCGGGTGCCATATGGCGCTCAAACATGGACGTTTCGTCATCCATGCCCTGCACGACGCCGCCATTGCAGCAGATCAGCGGCGCATTCGCGCCGAACTGCCGCCCGAACATGGCCGCGCCCGCCATCATGCGCCCCGTCGCAATCGTGACGCGGACGCCTTTTTGCATGGCAGCCTGGAGCGCCGCCATCGTGCGCGGGGAGATGCGCTTTTCCGAATTCAAGAGCGTGCCGTCGAGGTCGAGCGCAATGAGGCGGATGTCTTTCCGATCAGTTGTCATGCAGCACGAACCTCTCGATGGCTTCGGCAAAGCCGTGCGCCTCGCATGTGCCGACCGTGTAATCGCAGGCCGCCTTCACTTCGGGCAGGGCGTTGCCCATGGCGACGCTGTGGCCGGCCGCTTCGAGCATCGGCAGGTCGTTGTTCGAATCACCGATGGCCATGACGTTTTCAATCGAAATACCGAGCTTCGCGGCGAGTTTCTTGAGCCCTGACGCTTTTGAGACGCCCGGCAAGACGACTTCGGCGTATTCGGGATTCGAGCGCACAGCCTGCACGCGGCCACCGAAAGCCTTTTGCAGGAGCTCGATGCGCTCGGCCGTCTCTTCCGCCGAATCGGAGATGACGAGGAGCTTCGCGACATGCTCCGTGTGCTGCTTGAGGCCGTCCCAGCCGACCGTATGGCCTGCGAGCACCTGCGCAGCCTCGTAGCCCTTCGCCTTTTCATCGTGCTCGGCGAAATAGAGCTCGTCATCGGAATATGTCTGCACATGCCAGTTCCGCTCATGGCAGAAATCAACGACATCGCGCACGGCATCAGCCGGCACGTAGTTCTCATCGTAGACTTCGCCCGAGACGGATTTGATGAGCGCGCCATTGTACGTGATGATCGGCACATCGACGCCGAGCGCCTGCGCGACGGGGAGCGCCGCGCGGTACATGCGGCCGGTCGCGATCGTCACGGTGACGCCGGCGGCCACGGCACGCTTCACAGCTTCGATGTTCTTTGCGGGGACGTCGCGTCCCGTCGGCAGCAGCGTGCCGTCGAGATCGGTCACGAAAAGCTGGATGTTCATGTTGCTCATTCTGTATCTCCCTTTCCATCGGGCTCAGGTACGGCATCTGTGCCAGCGGCATCATCAGCGGCCTCCGCAGCTTCGGCGTCGCCGAGGTCGCTGAGATCGCCAAGGTCATCAAGGTCGCCCAAGTCACCCAAATCCCCGAGGTCTCCGAGATCGCCGAGGTCATCGGCGTCATCCCCTGCGTCCGCTGCATCCGCCAGCGCATCTGCCGCACCGGCTTCTTCCCCATCCGCAGCTTCGGCAGCCTCGTCGTCCCCGGCGTCTTCCTCCGCCTTTTTCGCTTTCGCGAGCGCGAGGATGTCGGCCTGGAACTGCTTGCGGTCGCCTGCGATGCGCGACGCGATATCTTCAGCCGTGTCATCATGCGGCGTGCTCGACGACGCTGTGACTTCCGCCTCCATGTCGCCGGGCTGATGAATGACGAATGGCTTCATCTCCGTCGATATGACTTCCATCTCGATATGCTTGCCGCCGCGAAAGATGCGGTGGCCGGTCGGGACGTATTCTTCACTCATAAAAAATCCCCTCTCCCCCTGTTGCTAATCCTATCATAGCAACGAGGGGAAAGGGTGTCAAGAATTGGCAAGCACTGCCAGTTATGCTATAATTTTCGTGTTGCCACCCCCAGACAAGCACGGAAGGGGGGTAGTGTAATGGAAACCGCTTCTCTGTTTTTTCTCTCTGTTATGGCAAGCGTAGTCGCCTACTACATTTGCAAATGGCTCGACAGAAGAGTATTCGGCAATGAGCCTAGGCGTTAAGCCCTGCCTGCACCATGGGAATAGAAAAGCCACGAGCTGCCACTCGTGGCTTTTCTGTCGTGTAATGGACCTGCTTCTTTCTTGCCTTGTTTTGATTATATCACGAGGCAGATGAGCTTGCAAGAACGATTTCCCATGAGACGGTGCGCACATCGTGGCACGCGAAGATTTTTGCGTGGTCGCGGGCGGAGGCGGGAATACAACGGAATCCACGGACGATTCCTTAACGGATTCCTTATGCATTCCCGCCTCCGCCCAAAGATCAGCCTTGCTTCGCGTGAGCCGATTTAGTCTAACATCATCAGGGATTGATGTTCAGCAAGGGTGAGCGTGAGCTGATTGTTCTTTACGGTGGCTTTCTTGCCGCTCAGCTGGTCTTTGAAGACCGTACCATTTGGAGCCGTGACGGGGATGGTGATGGTTGCGTCCTTGCCGTTGTTCAGTGCGACGATGCCGGTCTTTCCGTCTTTTGATTTACGCTCGTAGGCGTAGATGCTGCCTTCAGCCTTGAGAGTCTTGAGGCTGCCGCGGGCGAAGACGTCTTTATGATCGTTGCGCACGGCGATGGCTTTCTTGTAGAAGCTCTGGAGCTCTTTGTCCTCATGCCCCCACGGGAACGTGCGGCGGCAGTCGGGGTCTTTGCTGCCAAACTCTCCGGCTTCGTCGCCGTAGTAGATCGTCGGCATGCCGGGGTAGCCGAGCTCGAAGACAGCGGCCATCTTGAGGCGGGCCTTGCCGAGGTCGTAATCGAAGTCGGCTTTCGTCGGCTGGAGGACGTCATCCTTGCCACCGCCATACGTGTAGATGGCGCGCGCGGTGTCGTGGCTGTCGACGATGTTCATGAGATCGTAGAGCGCCTGCTCCGGATAATTCTGCCGGAGCTGCGTCAGCGTGTCGTCCGCGTCCTCGGCCTTGCCGCCCATGACGAAGTTCTTGATGGCATCAGAGAGCTTGTAGTTCATGACGGAGTCGAACGTGTCGCCCGTCAGGAACTGCGAGCCATCCTGCCAGATTTCGCCGAGCAGCAGCGGCGTCGCGCCGTCCGGCGTCCTGGTGCGCTTGACTTCTTTCCTCACGTTCGCCCAGAATCCCGGCGGCACTTCCTTCGCAACGTCGAGACGCCAGCCCGAGAGGCCGTAGTCAAACCATTTCGGCAGGATGCCCTTTTCGCCATCGCGGCCATAGAGCAGGTAGTCGCCGAGGTCGGTATGCGTCGTCTTCGCGTCATAGCCTGGGAAATCCTTGTCGCGGAACGGCGCGAGGCTCGAGTAGCCCTGCCAGTCATGGTAGTCGTACTTCTCGCCCATCTCGTCACTCGCCTTGCGGTTGTAGATGTCGAACCAGTTCTCCCAGTGCCACGGGCTGAACGTCTGCCCTTCGGCTTCGAGCTCTTTCTTCGCCTCGGCTTTCGCCTGCGCTTCCGTCAGGCCCTTCGTGTTTTCGAGGTCATAGATACGACTCCAGAATTCATAGGCACCGACCGTCGGATATTTGCCGTAGCGGTCGAAATAGACGGAATCGTCGCCGACGTGGTTGTAAACGCCGTCCATGATGAGGTGCATGCCGCGCTTCTTCATCTCGGCGGCCAGCTTCTCAAGATCCTTGAAATCGCCGAGGAACGGGTCGATGCTGCCGTAGTCGCGCGCATCGTAGCGATGGTTCGACGAGGCGCTGTACGCGGGATTCAGATAGATCGCCGTGATGCCGAGCTTCTGCAGGTGGTCGAGCTTCTGCGTGATGCCTGCGAGGTCGCCGCCAAAGAAATCATTGCAGACCCATTCGTCGCCATCCGTCGCACCGCCATTCGCGGGCAAATCCGTCCAGGCACGATGCTGCACGGGCTGGCTGCCGCGCGCCGTGTCGCGCGCCGTATCGTTCGTCTTGTCGCCATTGAAGAAGCGGTCGGGGAAAATCTGGTAGCAGACAGCTTCCTTCGCCCAGTCCGGCGTCTCGTAGCCTTTCTCGTAAACCGTCAGCTGGAAGTTCTTCGTGCCGCGCAGCTTGAGTTCGCCCGTGCCGCCCGTCTTCGTGTCGTCGCCGTATTCTTTCGTGTCATTCAAAAGGAACTTGTAGCCATAGATGCCATACGTCTTCGGCGTGAACGTGACCGTCCAGAGGTCGCGGCCGTCCTGCGTGCCCGTCTTCGTCATGGCGTAGGCCGTCGTCTGGCCTGCGTCGTAATCGGGATTGTACTCGTCGCCGCCCTTCGTCGTCATGGCGGCTTTCGTCAGCAGGAGCTTTGCATTCGTGACATCGCCCGCGCCCGTCGCGAGCTTCAGCGTGACAGGCGTGCCCTCGGCGACGGCGCCCCAAGGCGTGCGCTGCTCTTCGTCCCAGCTGTCGTGCGTGACGCTCTCGGCATGGATACTGCCATCGTCGGCGATGATATGGCGCTTCGCCGCATCGTAATAGAACGCGACCGTGCCCGCCTTTGCAATCTTGACGGACTGCGTGACGGGCGCCTGCCCGCTCTGCGCAATCGTCGCCGTGTACGTGCCAGTAGGCACTTCAGCGTCGGCCTCATAGAAATCCGACAGCATGTAGTCGCGCATCGTCGCACCATCGACGCCCGGCACGCCTGAAAGCTTTGGCAGGTCGGCGTCGGATTTCATCTGGTAGCTGTGGCTGTCGGCAATGTGATGCGTTTTGTCATTATAATAGAAGGTAACGTCTTCGGGATGGTCAAGCGTCAGCGAAACATTCGCGCCGTCGGCCATGCCGCCGAGGCCGTAGTTCTCCGCCCAGCTGCCATTGATGGCAATCTTGTAATTATAGGTACCAGCGGGCATATTTTTGATGGTATACGAATAAAATCCATTTCCATCGTCATGCATGCGCGTCGCCGTGTCGGACGGCGACCACTTCGACGATGCGCCGCCGAGCTGCTGCAGGTCGCCGACGAGAACGATGGAGCGCTCTGCCGTTTGCGACGCCTGTGCGGCGGCTGCGCAGACCGGAGCTGCAAATGGAAGCGGTGCTGCAAATGGAGCGCCGAAAAGGCCGAGAGACAGGGAAAGAGCCAGCATTTTTTTGCGAGTCATGCGAAATCTTGCTCCTTTCAAAAAAGGCTCCCCCGAGGGGGAGCCCGATGAAATTTTCGAGGGGATCCAAAGAGACATCAGAAGTGGAAGTCGACCTGCGTGCGAGCGAGCTTGCGCGTCTCATCGTTGTCGTTGAGGTGTTTCTCATGCGCATAGAGCGTCTCCCACTCGATGTTCTTGTACGGAACGTACTTGAAGCCAAGGATCCAGCCCTTCGTGCCGTCCGCGTTGCCCGGGCCGGAGATGCGCAGGGATTCCCACTCATCATCACCGCCGAAGTTGCCATTCTGCCCGCTGTAGATGTAGCGCGCATACAGCTGGTACGAACCCGGTTTCTTGAGGTCGGTGTTGCGGTAGTTCAAGCGATAGAACGAACCATGGTTCTGGTAGTCGGCATTCGTGTGCGTGTAGTCATACTGGAACTGGAGGTTCTTCGCGATGTTCCACCAGCCGGACAGCACGTATGCCTTGTCCATCGCTGCGCCATCGTCGCTCTTGCTCTTCTCGCGATGTGCATAGTCGAGGTTGATGCCGACGCTGTGGCCGAGCTTGCCCCAGGTGCCAATGCCGTACCAAGCCGGGTTGGAATCATCACCCGTGCCGGACGTGAGCCAGAAAGCAGAAGCCGTGAGGCCCGTGCCTTTGATCGGAATGCCGGCCTGCACGCCGTCCGTCTCGATGCCGAGCAGCTGGTTCTGCTGGCCGAGGCCACGCCATGCACGGCCAATGCTGATCCAGCCGCCGGACACCGGGTCGTTGCCCTCGACCCAGAAGCGCTGGATGTTGCCGTCATGGCCCGACCAGCCCTTGCGCGTTTCGAGGCTGCCCTTTGCCGTTGCAGCGACCGACACGGCAGATTCATTGCCGTTGTAATTGTTGCCATTGTGCTGGTAGATGGAGTTTTTCTCGATCTGGTACTTCGCTTTCCAGTTGTCGTTGACCTTGTAAGAACCAACGATGTTGTAGTAGAAGCGGTCACGGCCAGCATCGCGCGTCTTGACGCCGTCGTTGTCATGCTTGTCGTAATCATACTGCACACGCACAAAGCCATCCACGTCTAATTTGCCCGCGATGCCCTTCTTCAGGTCGTTGATGTCCTTCGTATTCTGATCCGTCTGCTTCTTCAGCGTTGCGAGCTCGGCGCCATACTCGCCCGCGAGTTTGTCGAGGACGGCCTGATCGCCGATGCCGAGGCCCTGTTTCTGCATGGCCTTCGCGACAATCGATGCCATCTCGTAGCGCGTCATGGTGCGGTTGCCCTGGAACGTGCCGTCGCCCATGCCCTCGATGACGCCGTCCTTCGCGAGGAAGTCGAGAGCGTCATACGCCCAATGGCCCTGCGGGACATCACTGAAGCTGTCCGCGCCTGCCTCGGCTGCAAATGCCGTGCCCGAAACGCTGAGCGTCAGGCCCGTCAGGATGGCAAGAGCTTTCTTGTTGAGTTTCATGAAGTTTCTTCCTTTCCTTCCATGTAAATATATTGATGTGAACATATATTCTGAAAAAGAGATAGCAGGAGAGAAGCTCCGATCTCTATAGGGGGATGAGATCATGCTGGAGCCCGCTCTCTTCTATCCAATTATGGGGAAACAAAAATTGTTGGGAAAGCTAGTCAAAAGTTTTATTGTCCGCAAATCCATTATTCAGAGATTTGCTTCGAGCATCGCGCCGACGCCTGCATACGACGCGCGGGCTTTTGCCTTGATGGCGTCGCGTGCAGTATCGACCGTGAATCCGTCATAGGCTTCGATCATCGGCAGGTCGTTGACCTCGTCGCCGATGGCGAAGACTTCGGCATCCTGCCAGCCCATCAGCTGCTTGAGATGCTCGATGCCGCTCGACTTGCTGATGCCCGGCGGCGTGATGTCGAGGCTGCAGCGGTTCGGATAGGCGTGAAGATAATCGCCATACTTCGCGTTGAGCGCTTCCGCCGCGGCCGTCGAATCCGCCGGGTCGGCGAATCCGAGCGAGAACTGATGGATCTGCGGCAGCGTGAGGATGTCTTTCTCCTCGATGTAGAGCACCGGGAAATCCCACTGCTTGCCTTCGCGCATGATCCACGAACCTTCGCTTTCATGGCAGAGATACGTGCGGTCTTTCGCGGAGAACGCGAAGTGGAACGACGATTGCACGCATGGCTCTTCGCTCACGGCCTTGAGGATGCGCGGCTCGATCCGGCCCTCGAAGAGGACCTTGCCGTCCGCGTCGCAGATGATCGCGCCGTTGTTGCAGACGGCGTAATCAAACCCGATGCCGTAGTGCTCGAGCTGCGGCGTGAGCATGCCGAGGTCGCGGCCGCTGACGACGCCGAACTTGTGTCCGGCCTTGCGCCATGCATGAACGCCTTTGACATCATCACTTGAAATCGTTTCATTGCGGAAGAGCGTCCCGTCATAGTCGCTGGCTGCGAGCTTGAAGTTCATGCGCGTTCCGCCTCCTTGCTGAATGTTTTTTCTGCTTCCGGCGTCACGTAGACGACGGCTTCATACGGGCGCAGCCTGCCAGGTTCTTTATCTTCCTGCGCGGCGGCCGGGTAGCTGTCTGTCAGAAGCTTCATACCTTTGACGATGTCGGCATCATACGCGGCTTCCTCGCCCGTGAAATTCACGAGCGTGACCGTCGCCTCGGCGCCGATCGTGCGGCGGAAGGCATAGATGCTTTCGTCGCTCGGCAGGAGTTCCATGTAGTCGCCAGCCGTGAGCGCTTCGATGCCATGGCGCAGCTTTGCCAGGTGGCGGTAGTACGAGAGCACGGAGTTCTCGTCTTCCGCCTCGACTTCGACCGTCCAGCTGCGATCGTGCTCGACCGGCAGCCACGGCAGGCCTGTCGTGAAACCGGCGTGCGTGCTGCGCGACCACTGCATCGGCGTGCGCGCATTGTCGCGCGAGAATTTATGCACGGCATCGAGCGCCATGGCCTCAGTGTGGCCTTCGGCCAGCGCCCGTTTGTACTGGCCGTGCGATGAGATGTCGTTGTAGCACTCGATGGAGCCCCACTTGACATTCGCCATGCCGATTTCCTGCCCTTCGTAGATGAAGGGCGTGCCGCGGAGCGTCAGCAGCACGGTCGCCATCGCTTTCGCAGCGAGCGTGCGGTCGGCACCCTCCGGCAGGAAATGGTTGATGCAGCGCGGCTGGTCGTGGTTCTCGAAGAAAATCGGGTACCAGCCGTTCTCTGCCGTCGCGGCCTGGCTTGCCGACAGCGCTTTCTTGAGCGCCGTCAGCGGCCAGGGCTTTGCGTGACACCAGACTTCTACGCCACCGGGGAACTGCAGGTCCATGTGGCTGAACTCGAACAGCATCGAGAACACGCCCTTGTCGCCGACCCATTTGTCGAGGTCTTCCGGCGGAACGCCGTTCGCCTCGCCGACCGTGAAGATGTCATGGCCGTCAAAGACATTTTTCTTGAACTCATGGAGATAATCGAGGATGCCCGTCGTATTCGCCGTCATCGCGTGGATGTCGACCATGCCGTCGTTGCTGTCCGGCTGGCCATCGACAAACGCCGGCTTCTTGATGTAGACAATCGCGTCAATGCGGAAGCCGCCGACGCCCTTGTCGAGCCAGAAGTTCGCGGCGTGGTAGAGCGCCTGGCGCACATCGGGGTTCGCCCAGTTGAGGTCTGGCTGCTGCGGAGCGAACGTATGCAGGTAGTACTGCTGCCGCTCCTCGCACCACGTCCAGGCCGAACCGCCGAAGATCGAGCGCCAGTTCGTCGGCGCCGAGCCGTCGGGCTTCGCGTCGCGCCAGATGTACCAGTCAGCCTTCGGGTTCGTGCGGTCTTTTTTCGACTGCAGGAACCACGGATGCTGATCGGACGAGTGGTTGAACACGAGGTCCATGACGATGCGGATGCCGCGCTTCTTCGCTTCCGCGATCAGGCGTTCCATGTCCGCCATCGTGCCATACGACGGGTCGATGCCTTCGTAGTCGGCGATGTCATAGCCATTGTCGACCATGGGCGACGGATAGACCGGCGTCAGCCAGACGGCACCTGTGCCGAGCGTCTTCAGATAGTCGAGTTTTGCCGTGATGCCATTGAGGTCGCCCGTGCCAGATCCCGTCGTGTCGAGGAAGCTTTTCGGGTAGACCTGATAGACCTGGCAGGACTGCCACCATTTCAGCGTTCTGTTCATAAATAGGTTCCTTCCAACTGACATAGAGGTTTACAGAAATTAGGAATTGGGATTCTAGGATTTTCAGGATTTTGGGAAATCAGCTCAGAACGAGATGACATTCGTCTCAGCGCTCGTGACCTTCTGGTCTTTCGCCTTCTTGAGCTGCGGATACTCAGCGGAGTTCGTGACAGCCATGATGACGGTGTTGGCATAGCCAGCGTCCGCGATGACCTTCTTGTCGAACTGGATGAGCTTGTCGCCCGCTTTGACCTTGTCGCCCTGCTTGACAAAGCACGTGAAGCCTTTGCCCTGGAGGTTGACCGTGTCGATGCCGATGTGGATCAGGAGCTCGGCGCCATTCTCGAAGCGCAGGCCGACCGCATGGTTGCTGTCTGCCATGACCATCGTGACTTCAGCGTCAGCCGGTGCGACGACCGTATCGCCGGACGGCTCGATGGCAACGCCATCACCCATCATTTTCTTGGAGAACATCTCGTCTTTGACTTCCGTCATGTCGAGGAGCTGGCCGCTGATGCAAGCCTTGATGCCCATCGCGAGACCTTTGTCGACACTTTCCGGTGCGGCTGCCGTCGGAGCTGCCGGTGCGGAGAGATCGGACATGTCGCCGCCCTTGAGGAGTGCGTCGAAGTAGCCGCGCACCTGCGGGACGTTCATGCCGACGATAACCTGGATGGCATGGCCGTTCTTGACGAGGCCATACGCGCCAGCCTTCGTGAACTTGCTGGCCGATGCAACTTTGTCCGGATCCGCAACCGTGACGCGGAGGCGCGTTGCGCAGTTCGTGACTTCCTTGATGTTGGACGGGCCGCCGAGGCTGTCGAGATAGACGCGCGCCTGGATAGCGAGCTTGTTGTCCGCGAGGCCCATCTGCTCCATCTCTTTCTTCGCCTTATACTCGGCTTTCGAGAAGAGCTTGTCTTCGACGTCGTCAGCCGTGCGGCCCGGCGTCGGGTAATCGTTCTTGAGGATCAGATAACGGAACACGAAGAAGTAGATGACGAAGAACACCGCGCCGATCGCAATCTGCATGACGTACGTGCCAGCATGATATTTGAAGAGCGGGATCCAGTTCTGCACGAAGCAGTCGATGAGGCCGCCGCCGAAGTTGCCGGACAGGCCGAAGAAGTAGAGCGTTGCGGAAAGCGTTGCAGCGAGAACTGCATGGACAGCATAGAGAAGAGGTGCGACGAAGAGGAACGTGAACTCGATCGGCTCCGTGATGCCGCAGAGCATTGCCGTCAGCGTTGCCGGGATCAAGAGAGCTGCCGTCTTTTTCTTCTTCTCAGGACGTGCGCACATATACATGGCGAGTGCTGCGCCCGGCAGGCCGAAGACTTTCGACGAGCCGTGGAGGGCGAAGCCGCCCTGCGGGAACATGTCTTTCAGGCTCTGCGCGCTCGTTGCGAAATCCTGGAGATGCTGGAGCCAGTAAGCCTGGATGCCGCCGTCGCAGACAGCCGGGCCGAAGATGAACGGGAGGTAGATGAAGTGATGCAGGCCGGCCGGGAGCAGGATGCGTTCTGCGAACGTGTAGCACCAGACACCGACAATGCCGGAAGTTTTGAGGAAGAACTGGAAGTTTTCAATGACATGCTGGATGGCAGGCCAGACAACGCAGAAGACGAGCGCCATCGGAATCATGACGGCGAAGCCGACGGCCACGACGAATGCCGGGCCCGTGAAGATGCCGAGCCACTCAGGAATCTCGGTATCATAGTAATGGTTGTGGATGTAAGCCGTGACGCATGCGATAAAGATCGCACCGAGCATGCCCATGTCCAGCGTCTTGATGTTCGCGATCATCGCGAGGCCCGTGCCGGCGCCGGCGTTCTGGGAATAATCCACTCCGAAGAAGTCACCGTGCAGCGAAAGGAAGCCCGAGATGAAATAGTTGAAGCACATGTAGATGACGAACGACTCCATGGCCGCACGGCCCGGCTCCTTCTTCGCGAAGCCGATCGGAACGGCGATGGCGAACAGGATCGGCATCTGGGCGAACACCGTCCAGCCGCCCTGCTCGACGACATACCAGAAATCGTACCAGACCGTCCCCTTCTCTGCAATGGAACCTAAGAGCATGGTGTTCTTGCAGATGATGGAGATGGCGACTGTGAGACCAAAGAACGCGAACAGGATGACCGGCGTGTACATCGCGCCGCCAAACCGTTGCAGTTCCTGCATAACGCGGTCTTTTGACATTTTCTTTCCCCTCCATTTCTCAGTGAAGCACATTGGCGCTTTTGAGAATGTTTTGATTGATTCGAATAGATTGCATTACCTGTTTCCCAGGATGTTTCGCGATGGCCTCCGGCATCCTGCCTCGGACCGCTCGACTAAGATATCTTATGACTAAAGAATACAAAAAAAGAGCCGCGAAATCAATAGTTTCGCGGCCTTTGGGCACAGGTGCGCAGAGTGCGCAATTTGGTACATTTCGTGAAATTTGGTGCGAGGGAATTGACGCATCAGTCTTTCCAGATTGCCGATGCGTTGATTGCCGATGCGTTGATGGCTGCTGCCATCATCTGCTTGGCTCGGACGTCGCCGTGAAGGCCGTCCATTGCAAGCGTTTCCGGCATTTCGTCGTAGCCCGCGAACGGCGCGGCCGTGTCAATGTGCGGCTGGGTGCGGATGAACTCGTTGACCTGCTTGAATTTCGCCTGCCAGTCAGCCGCCGTCATGACTGATGCTGTCGCCGAAGACGCCGACCGTGAAGGCTTCGAGCGCGCGCACGCGTCACCAGTAGCTGCCCGTGCGCGGCACGGGGTCGTAGATGTCCGTGAGCTCCGACGTGTAGTCTGCGATGCTTTTCAAGTATTGCAGAAACTGTTGATGCAGACAAGATGATGCATCTATCATCTTGTCGTTGACAATAACTATTGGGAATGATACAATAAACGTGTCGATGGAAATCGGACGAAACCGAAAACAAGCATCGGCAACAACTTCATAACAATCGGATCAGGTGTCGCAAGACTCAATAGAGAAGCCGGTAGGCGGAGCGATGATAAGAGGCGGTCGCACAGATTGCCGCAGATTTTTCGTCCTATCTAGGAGTCAAATCCGCAGGCGTAGCAGAGCTACGTCAAGGGTTTGACGACGACGAGAGGACGGAAAAGATGCGGTAAGATGGGCGGACGACTTTTATCATTGCTCCGCCCCCAGTCCGGCGCGGTCCCGCCACTGTATCAGCGAGTGCTGTTGCAACAAATGTCACTGAGGATGGACAAGCATCCCTGGGAAGGCGCAGCAGCACGATGACCTGGAGCCAGGAGAACTGCCTGATCGACAATCACCGTTTGACCTGCGAGCGATAGGGATGGGGATTCTGGCAAGGCGTCTGTGCGCCATGCCTCTACTTTCACATATGAAAATCAGTCGCTCGAAAGGTTTGACCTTTCGGGCGGCTTTTTTCTATCCTGATTCCAAAAGGAGGAACTGTAATGGAAAAAGAGCTGGATCTTCAGGCCATCCTGAAGAAAGCAGAAGCACAGCAGGACTTCCCTGATGTGCCTCTCGACGAGTTCACACCGCCAACCTATGAGGAATGGAAGGAGAACTGCATCGCGCTCCTCAAAGGCGCACCCTTCGACAAGAAGATGTACACGAAGACGTACGAGGGCATCACATTCGACCCGATGTACTTCCGCAATACCACCGAGGAAATCCTTCCACGCACGTCTTTCCCCGGCATGGATGATTTCCTGCGCGGCTCGTCACCGACGGGCTACATCAAGACGCCGTGGGGCATCGCACAGGCCTGCGACGAGACGCTGCCGGAGGACACGAACGAACTTCTGAAGCACGAGACAGCCAAAGGCTCGACGATCTACAACGTCGTGCTCGATGACGCGACAAAGGCCGGCATCGATGCGCGCAAGGCGAAAGAGCCCGGCAAGGGCGGCGTGAGCCTCACGACGCTCGACGACGTGCATACGCTGCTCGATGGTCTTGATTTCGAAAAATATCCACTCTACATCTATGCAGGCCGCACGGCACTGCCGATGCTCGCACAGGTCGCGGCCGTACTCAAAGCCTCTGGTAAAGGTACCAAAAACCTGCGCGGCTTTATCGCGGCCGACCCGATTGGCGAGCTCGCGGCCAATGGTACGAGCCAGGAGCCGCTCGCTACGCTCTATGACGAGATGGCAGCTGCCGCAAAATGGGCGCTCAAGAACGCGCCGGACCTGCGCACGGTGCTCGCGCGCAGCGACGTCTACAGCCGCGGCGGCGCAAATGACGTGCAGGAGACAGCTTACACGATTAGCACGGCCGTGACGTACCTGCGCGAGCTCATGGCGCGCGGCCTCTCGATTGACGAGGCTGCCAGCCAGATCATGTTCCAGTTCTCGATGGGCGCGAACTTCTTCATGCAGATTGCAAAGCTCCGCGCCATCCGCCCGATCTGGGCACAGATTGTCGAGGCATTCGGCGGCGGCGCGGAAGCACAGCGCATGCACGTCCATGCCCGCCCGGCACTGTTCTTCAAGACGGTCTACGATCCCTATGTCAACATGCTCCGCAACACGACGGAAATCTTCTCGGGCGTCGTCGGCGGCATCGAGTCGTATGAGAACGAGCCATTTGACGAGCCCATCCGCAAGGGCGACGAATTCTCGCGCCGCATCGCGCGCAACGTGCAGATCATCCTGCAGGAAGAGTTCGGCATGCTCTCCCCGATCGATCCGGCTGGCGGCTCGTGGGCCGTCGAGCGCCTGACGAAGCAGATCAAGGAAAAGATCTGGGCCGAGTTCCAGGAAGTCGAGAAAGCTGGCAGCATCGTCGCCGACCTCCAGACGAAGCGCCCGCAGCAGGCCATCGCGGACATCCTCGCACAGCGCTTCAAGAACTCCGAACTGCGCCGCGACCGCATCGTCGGCAACAACATGTATCCGAACATGACGGAAAAGCCGCTCGATCCGCGTCCCGAGAACATGGACGACAACCGCACGGCGCGCACGGCTGTCATCGAGGGCTATCTCAAGGACATCGACGACGTGCACAAGGACGCACTGCTTGGCGCGCTCCCTGATGCAGCGAAAGACGACAGCCTCGTGACGGCAGCCATCGCAGCGGCCGAAGCTGGCGCGACACTGCCCGAGCTCATGACGGCGCTTGCCAAAGGTGCCACGGACGAAACCACAACGGTCGACGCCATCGCGCCGCACCGCTGGAGTGAGCGTTTCGAAGCGCTCCGCAAGCGCACGGAAAGCTACGTCAAAGCACACGACGGCGACAATGTCCGCATCTTCCTCGCGAACATGGGCCCGATTCCGCAGCACAAGGCGCGCGCCGATTTCACGCGCGGCTTCCTGCAAGTCGGCGCGTTCGACGTGCTCATGAACGATGGTTTCCAAACTGTCGAAGAAGCTGCTGCCGCCGCGAAAGAATCGGGGTCTACCTCGCAGGCGCCGCACCGAAAGACCTGCTCGAAACGTACAAAGCTGCGGGCATTGACGACTATATCTCCGTCCGCGCGAACTGCTACGAGATTCTCGAAGCCTTGCAGAAGAAGAAAGGAATGATGGACTGATGGCGAACCCTGATTTCACGCAGATGGGGCTGAAGACGGCGCCCGAGCACACGGAAGCCGAATGGAAGGCGCTGTTCGAGAAAGAGGCCGGCAAGAGCTTCGACGAGCTCACGCGCCGCACGATGGAGCACATCCCCGTCAAGCCGTTTTACAACCATGAAGAATATGACCACATGAACCACCTCGACTTCGCGAGCGGCATCCCGCCCTGCCTGCGCGGGCCGTACTCGACGATGTACGTCTTCCGCCCCTGGACCGTGCGCCAGTACGCCGGCTTCTCGACGGCCGAGGAATCGAACGCCTTCTACCGCCGCAACCTCGCCGCCGGCCAGAAAGGCCTTTCCATCGCGTTTGACCTGCCGACGCATCGCGGCTATGACGCCGACAACCCGCGCGTGCTCGGCGATGTCGGCAAGGCAGGCGTCTCCGTCTGCTCCATGCTCGACATGAACATCCTGTTTTCGGGCATCCCGCTCGACCAGATGTCCGTCTCGATGACGATGAACGGCGCCGTGCTGCCGATTCTCGCGTTCTACATCCAATCCGGCATCGAGCAGGGCGTCGATCCGAAGATCATGTCCGGCACGATCCAGAACGACATCCTCAAAGAGTTCATGGTGCGCAACACGTACATCTACCCGCCGGACATGTCCATGCGCATCATCGGCGACATCTTCGAATACACGACGAAGAACATGCCGAAGTTCAACAGCATCTCCATTTCCGGCTACCACATGCAGGAAGCTGGCGCAACGGCCGACATCGAGCTCGGCTACACGCTCGCCGACGGCCTCGAATACATCCGCACGGGCGTCAAGGCAGGCCTGCCGATTGACGCATTCGCGAAGCGCCTTTCATTCTTCTGGGCCATCGGCAAAAACTATTTCATGGAAGTCGCGAAGATGCGCGCCGCCCGCGTGCTCTGGGCGAAGATCGTCAAGTCGTTCGGCGCGGAAAATCCGAAGTCGATGGCGCTCCGCACGCACTGCCAGACGTCCGGCTGGTCTCTCACGGCGCAAGACCCGTTCAACAACATTTCGCGCACCTGCATGGAGGCCATGGGCGCCGCCCTCGGCCACACGCAGTCACTCCATACGAACGCGCTCGACGAGGCCATCGCGCTGCCGACGGATTTCTCGGCCCGCATCGCGCGCAACACGCAGCTCTACATCCAGGACGAAACGCGCGTCTGCAAAATCATCGACCCGTGGGGCGGCTCGTACTACGTCGAAGCCCTCACGAACGAAATCATCCGCCGCGCCTGGGCGCACATCCAGGAAGTCGAGCAGCTCGGCGGCATGGCAAAGGCCATCCCGACCGGCCTGCCAAAGATGCGCATCGAGGAAGCGGCCGCGCGCCGTCAGGCGAAAATCGACTCCGGCAACGAGACCATCGTTGGCCTGAACAAGTACCGCCTCGAAAAGGAAGACCCGCTCGAAATCCTCTCGATTGACAACACGGCTGTCCGCAACGCGCAGATCAAACGCCTCGAAAAACTGCGCGCCGAGCGCAACGACGACGATGTGCGCCGTGCGCTCGAAGCCATCACGAAAGCCGCCGAGAGCCGCGAGAACGGCAACCTGCTCGCCTGCGCCGTCGAGGCCGCGCGCGTCCGCTGCTCGCTCGGCGAAATCTCCGACGCCGTCGAGAAGGTCTCGGGCCGCTATCAGGCCGTCATCCATACGATTTCTGGCGTCTATTCCTCCGAATTCACGGACAAGACGGAGCTTGAAAAAGCGCGCCACATGGCGGACGAATTTGAAGAGCTCACCGGCCGCCGCCCGCGTATCTTCGTCGCGAAGATGGGCCAGGACGGCCACGACCGCGGCCAGAAGGTCATCGCCTCGTCGTTCGCTGACATGGGCTGGGACGTCGATGTCGGGCCTCTCTTCCAGACGCCGGAAGAGACCGCGCAGGATGCCGTCGACAACGACGTCCACATGGTCGGCTTCAGCTCGCTCGCTGCCGGCCACAAGACGCTGCTGCCGCAGCTCGTCGAAGACCTCAAGAAGCTTGGCCGCGAGGACATCATGGTCGCCATCGGCGGCGTCATCCCCGTGCAGGACTATGACTTCCTCTATGAGCACGGCGCCGTCGCGATCTTCGCACCTGGCACGAACATCCCGGAGGCCGGCATGAAATTGCTGAAGCTCCTGATGGACCGCGCAAAGGAAGAGGCATCATGAGCGCCCGCGAAGGCGCAGAGCTGCTGAAGAAACTGGCCGAACAGAACGAGGAACAGAAACGCGAAGACGAAGCCGCCATCGCGGCGCATCACGCAGCAGCCGCAAAGGCATCGGAACTGCCTGGCGAAAAAGGCTACACCGTCTCGCGTCCGAGCTGGCGGCCGGAGACTGGCGATGAGAAATTCGCCTGCGGCGTCATGAGCGGCATCGAAGGCATCAAGGACACGACGGTCGGCAATCTGAACCCGGCACTCAAATCGGGCAAGATGAAGCCGCCGCGCCGCATGGTGCTCACGGAGGACGACTACGTCGAAGGCGTGGCCCGTGGCGACCGCATGACGCTCTCGCGCGCCATCACGCTCATCGAGAGCAACAGCCCGCGCCATTTCCCGAAGGCGCAGCGCGTCCTCCAGAGGCTGCTGCCGCGCACGGGCAAGGCGCTTCGCATCGGCATCACGGGCGTCCCCGGCGCTGGCAAGAGCACGATGATCGAGGCGCTCGGCAACATGCTCTGCGACGAAGGCCACCGTGTCGCGATTCTGACCGTCGATCCGACCAGCTCCGTCACGAAGGGCTCGATACTGGGTGACAAGACCCGGATGGGGACCCTTTCCCGCAGGCCGGAAGCGTTCATCCGTCCGTCGCCTGCGGGCGGCACACTCGGCGGCGTCGCGCGCAAGAGCCGCGAAACCATGCTGCTCTGCGAGGCGGCTGGCTACGACATCATCCTGATCGAGACCGTCGGCGTCGGCCAGTCCGAAGTCACCGTGCGCAGCATGGTCGACTTCTTCCTGCTCGTCGTGCTGACGGGCGCAGGCGACGAGCTGCAGGGTATCAAGAAAGGCATCATGGAGCTCGCCGACGCCATCGTCGTCAACAAGGCCGACGGCGACAACCTCGTCAAGGCGAAAGTCGCGCGCGGCGAGTTCGAGCGCATGATCGAATTCATCCGCCCGGCCACGCCCGGCTGGCCCACGCACGCCTACCTCGCGTCCGCCGTCAAGAAAACAGGACTCAAGGAGCTCTGGGAAGTCATCCAGGCGTTCGAGCAGATGACGAAGAAGAGCGGCGTGTTTCAGAAACGTCGCGAAGGCCAGCTGCTCGACTGGATGCACAGCATGATTGACGAGCACCTGCACAACCTGTTCTTCGAAGACCCCGTCATCCAGGGGCGCATGCCCGAGGTCAAAGAAGCCGTGCTCTCTGGCAACGTCTCCCCGACGCAGGCCGTTGCCGAGCTCCTCGGCATCTTCGACGTCCAGCGCGCCGCGAAGCGCCAGAATGATTTATTCCACCCCTCCTCTCCCCAGCCCTCCTCTCTGAGGGGGGAGGGCCGCGCAAGCGGCGGGGGGAGTCGCGACGACTGAAAGGAGGAGCGCCCCCCATGTATCTCAAGCACATCGCCTTTTCGGGCGGAGACCCGCGTGAGCTGCAGGAAGTCTTCGACCACGTCCTCGGCGTCATGGAAACGACGCTCGGTAGCGTGCTGACGCCGGATGGTGACGAAGTCGCAGCCGTGCGCCTCGGCTACAATCCGAAGAAGATGGATCTCTCCATGCTCATGGACATCCTGTTCGCCATCGTCAGTCCCCACAGCCCGGACGGGCAGGGGCGCGCACGCGGACGGGAATACCGCGCAGGCGTCTGGTACGAAGAAGACGAAGACGAGCCGCACCTCGAGTTCTACATGCATTTCCTTCAGAACCGCGGCAAGCCTCCGGCAGCCACGGGCGCCGGCCTCACGCTTAACGATCCGCTCGAGCACCCGAAGGCCATCCGGAGGGTTTACGCAAAAGCGCTCCCCCTCCAAGGCTTCACCGCCGCGCCCGAAGAAGCGCAGCACTACTATCAGAAACATCCCGGCGCAGAAAGCAACATTGATTTCTCTGCCATCAAGGGCTGGACGTTCTGAATACCATCCCCTCTTGTACGATTCACGAAAATCACAGCCGTTTTTCGTAAAATTGTCGATTGCATTGGAAGGACGGTTCGGTTATACTGAATCCATCAAAAGAAATCAATGCCATATCCCATCGGGACAGCAACGGCGCTGGCTCGCAGAACACCTCTGCGGGCTGGCGCCGTTTTTCATGTCCTGACGACAAAAAGAAATGAGGGGAGCACCATGAAACCACTGACGACCCTGGGCGAAACGCCCGCCGCCCTGCCAGGCACGCCGCTGAGCGGCAGTACGACGAACAGCCAGATCTTCTTGAAAGCGAAATTCCTGCTCTGTGCCGGCTTCGGCATCTTCATGTTCCTCTGCCCACTCGGCGGCGATAGCTTCAATACGCCGCTGAGCCTGCTGACAGACGCGATTGACAAGTTCATCAGCACGAACCTGCCATGGTTCCTGACAGCGCTCGTCGTTCTGTCGGCCGTCAGCGGTCTCCTTGGCCAGTTCGTGCAACCGGCTTGGCTGCGCCGCCGCGCGTGGCTCTCGGAACTCGTCTGCATCTCGAAACCGTACCTCGTGACGCGCCTCGTCGCGATGGCTGTGACGCTCGGCGTGACGTTCGGCGTCGGCCCCGAGGCTGTCATCGGCGAAGATGCTGGCGGCAACATGGTCGGTCTCGCAAGCACGCTGATTGCGATTGCGTTCGCGCTGAGTTTCGTGATGCCATTTTTGACGGATAGTGGTATCATGGAATTCGCGGGCATTCTGCTGAAACCGCTGACGCGCCCTCTCTTTCATGTGCCGGGCCGCGCGTCTGTCGACCTCGTCGCGTCGTGGCTCGCTTCGTCGAACACGGCCGTGCTGATCACGCAGCAGGAATACGAGGCCGGCTGCTACAGCCGCCGCGAGGCCGCTGCCATCATGACGAACTTCTCGCTCGTCTCGATCCCGTTCTGCATGGTCGTCGCTGAAACGCTCGACATCAGCTCGCATTTCCTCGCGCTCTATGCCGTTGTCACGGCCATCGGCCTGCTGCTCGCCATCGTCGGCGTGCGCATGCCGCCGCTCAGCAGCATCCCCGAGGCCTATCGCGGCAAAAAGAACATCGCCGAAGACGTGCCGGAAAATGTCTCGCTCTTTGGCTGGGCTGTGCAATCTGCGCTCGACCGCGCCGCAACATTCCAGCCGAAGCAGGTGCTCGACGGCGGCGCAAAGATGACGGTCGGCATCCTCTGCGACCTCATCCCGATTGTTATCGCCTGGGGCACGGTCGGTTCCCTGCTCGTCAATGAGACGCCAATCTTCCAGTATCTCTCGTATCCGATGGGCATCTACATGAGCCTGCTCGGCGTGCCGGATGCGTTCACAGCGGCGCCCGCGACGCTCGTCGGCTTCATCGACATGTTCATCCCTGCGCTCATCAGCACGAACCTGCCGTCGGAGTTCACGCGCTTTGTCATCGGCGGCCTGTCGCTCGTCCAGATCATCTATCTGACGGAAGTCGGCAGCATCATCGTCAAAGCGAATGTCGGCATCGACATGAAACGCCTGTTCCTCATCTTCCTCGAGCGCACGGTGCTGGCTCTGCCGCTCCTCGTGCTCGCCGCCCATTTCATTCTGGAGTGATCATCCTTGAACCATGTCTATGGCACGATGGCACAGCTCGGGCTGCTGATCCTGCTCGGCTGCGTGCTTCGAAATCGCGCGATGCTCAGCCATCAGGGCATCCGCGAGCTCTCGTCTCTTGCCGTCAACATCACGTGCCCGCTGCTCGTCATCGCCTCGGTCTGCCGCATGGAGTCGGCCGATTCCGCTACGGTGCTGCTGTTCTTCTGGCTCGGCGCCACGATTTATCTTCTGCTGCCGTTCTTTGCGCATGCCTGCACCATGCTGCTGCATGTCGCGCCGAACGAACGCGGCGCCTATGATTTCATGTTCATCTTCGCGAACACGGAGCTCCTGGGCTTCCCCATCGTGCAGGCGCTCTTCGGCGACGAGGCCATTTTCTACACGGCCATCATCCACATGCCGTTCGACCTGCTCGCCTATTCCTATGGTCTGCGGCTCATGAGCGGCGAAAAGCAGTCATTCAAGCTGCGGACGCTCTGGAATCCGGGGTTCCTGCTGACCGTGCTCGCCATCGTCCTCTATTTCAGCGGCATCCAGGTGCCGTCGGTGCTCTCGGACACCTGCTACCTCATCGGCAACATCACGACGCCGATTTCCATGCTGATTCTCGGCGGCAATCTTGCGGAAATCGCCTGGCGGCGCATCTTCACGGACGGCCGGCTCTACGCCATGGCTGCGGTGCGGCTCGCCGTCGTGCCTTCTGTCATCTACGTGCTGCTGACCGCGCTCGGCCGCTTCTCGCCGACGCTCGTCGGCATCGCGACCGTCACGTTCGGCATGCCGGTCGGCTCGATGATCGTCATGTTCGCGAACGAACGCGGCTATCAGGCCGAGCTCTCGACACGGGCCGTCTCCCTCACGACGCTCGGCAGTCTCTTGACCATCCCGCTCATGGCGTGGTGGTTCTGAAAACCTCTATCTGCGCAAAACGCCAACGGCAGCATCCTTTTCTGGTGCTGCCGTTGGCGTTTGTTTTCTTCTTGTTAGTCTTTCAGTCGAGCAACATCGTCACATCTTCGCCAAGCCCATGGAGCTTCGGCAGGTCAGCCGCATCGATATGGCCGATGACGATGACATCCATCGTGAGATTCGGTTCGCGCGACTTGTCGTAGAAAATCGCGATGCTGTTGTTCTGCGGGCAATACGTGACGTCGCCTTCCTCGAACGTCCGATGGCTCTCGCCCGTCCCTTTCGGCTGCCATCCCAAGGAGCCGTAAAACTCGCGGCCATGCCAATTGACGAGATGCACTTCAAACGGCAGGTGCCCCTTGATTTCCTGCGCGAGCGGCGTTGCGTCCCAAGTGCCATGGAGCATGGTGTCCGTACCCTGCACGCTGACGGTCAGCGTTGTCTTTGCCGCCGTTGCCGCCTGCATGTCGGCAGCAGCATTTTCTTTCGTGCCCGCAGCATCAGCCGCAGCCTGCACCGGCGGCTGCGCGTAAATCATCTCCGAAAGTTCATGGCCCAGCCAGCCAAAGATGGCAACCAAGACGACAAGAACCGCCAGATATTTCTTCATGATGAACCCTCCCCTTCCTGAAAACCTCATGCTTCAACAGCCTCGGCAGGAGCAGCATCTCTCCGTTCATAGCGCACGACGCGCAATACGACGGCCGCGAACGTCAGCGCAAGAAAGCCGATACCGCCAAAGAAGATGGCAGCAAAACCGAAGCTCCCAAGGAGCAGGCCGCCGACCGTCGTGCCGAGCGTCGTGCCCAGATTGCCGAACGAGATGAAGAGCCCGTTCGCAAAGCCGACCGCCTCGGGGATGGCCGAAACGATCCAGTGCTGCTGGATGTTGTTACCGATGCCATTCATCATCCCCCAGCCGACGAACAGCAAAAACATCGCCGGTGCGCTCGCGCCCAGCAGGGAAACCGCCAGATAAACCGCGGAAAAGACAAACGGATAGACGAGCGCCGTCTTCTTTGCATCCGCCGTGAGCAGGCGGCCGCCGACGTAGTTGCCCGCGATGCTCGAAATGCCGAAGACGAAGAGCGCGATGCTGAGCTCGCTGCTCGTGAGCTTCGTGACATCCAGAAGGAACGAAGAAATATAGGCGTAGACTGTGAAGAGCGCCGCCCCCACACTCGAAACGACGAAGAGGGAGACCCAGGTCTTCGCTTTCTTCAGCACGCCGAGCTGCGAGCCGATGGACGCAGCCTGCGTGACGGGCATGGCTGGGAAGAAGCGCAGCGTGCCGAGAAAGGCCAGCACATTCATGAGGATGAAAAAGCCCATCGCCGCCTCATAACTGAATGTATTCGCAAGAAACGCCGTCACGGGAATGCCGATGACGATGCCCGACGAGACGCCGATCATGATCTTCGCAGCGGCCTGCGGCGCGCGTTCCGGCCCGACGAGTTCGGCGGCGATGACATATGCCAGCGAGCAATAGACGGGATGGACGAACGCGGGCGCGATGCGCGCAGCCAATGCGACCTCGAATGTCGGCGCGACAAGCGAGACTGCATTGCAGACGATGAAGAAGCCGAGCACGAACAGCATGAGCCGCTTGCGCTCCATTTTCGACAGCAGGAGCGGCATCGTCGTGCCCGCAAAGAAGATTGCGAGCGCGAACCCGCTGACGAGCAGCCCCGCCGTCGGGATGTCAACGGCAAAACGCGCCGCGATGTTCGGCAGGATGCCGAGGATGCCGACCTCCGTATTGAGGATGCTGAACGTCCCCATGGCGAGGATGAAGATCAGCAGATTTTTCTTCTGTTCCATGGCCGTATCCTCCAGACTTATCGTTACTTCAAATACCGATGATAGAACTCTGCGAGCTTGTCGACAATCGGGTCGACGAACTGCGCTTTGTCATAGAGGTCGAAGTGCGTTGCGCCCGGGACGATGACGAGTTCTTTCGGCTCGCTGGCTGCCGCGTAGGCTTCTTCGCTGAAATAGCGCGACTGCGCGTTTTCGCCTGCAAACATCAGCAGCGGGCGCGGGGAGATTGTATCGACGGCAAGGAACGGATAGAACTGCATGAGCTGGATCGTGCTCGTGAAGCGGAAGTTGCCCGTCGCGTTCTTCGCGTGGCCGCGCTCCGTATTGTAGTAGTCAAAGGCGTTCTGCACGAACTGCGGCGCATCCGCGCCCGGCTTCTCGGTCGGCAGGAGCTTCGTGATCAGCGGCTTCTCGCCAGCCGCTTCCTTCGTGCGCTGCTCGGCGGCATCTTTGAGCTGCTGCGCGCGCTCTGCAGGCGTGATGTCCCAGACATTCCTGAGGCCATTGCGCGCCGCGTCGCCGACATCATACGACGAGACGCCCGCGACGGCTTTGATGCGCAGGTCGGTTTCCGCCGCCGCAATCGTATAGCCGCCGCCCGCGCAGATGCCGAGTGCGCCGATGGCGTCCTTATCCACTTCGGGACGATTCGCGAGGTAGTCAATGACGCTCGAAATGTCTTTGACGCGGTCAGCAGGCACCTCGGCAAAGCGCGGCGTTCCGCCACTCTCGCCATAATGCGAAGCGTCGTATGCCAGCGTGATGAAGCCTTTCGCCGCAAGCTTCTTCGCGTAGAGGCCGGACGTCTGCTCCTTCACGCCGCCCCACGGATGTGCGACAGAAATGGCCGCATATGTTTTTCCCTTCTCCAGATTGCGCGGCTTGTAGAGATTGCCGACCATCTTGACGCCATCGTTGTCAAATGTGACCTTCTCGACCGTCACCGTCTCGTCGCTCTGGAGGGCGACCGGTGCCGCTTCCGCCGTGCTGAAACCGAGTGCCCCCGCCATCGCGAGCACGCCGCCGAGCAGACCGAGCATCTTGCGTTTCATGGACTTCTTCATTTTGATCTCTTCCTTTCGCTGGCTGGATTTCTCAAATCGTTTTGAAAGCTGCTTTCGATTTCTTACAGTCCTTATGATAGCGGAGCGAAAGAGTTATGTAAAATACTTAGTCTTTCTGCTTTTGAAATGCTTTTAGGGTATCTATATAGATGCACGCACAATGCACCTGGGCCAGCCGCGTCCTGATCTTCACGCCGGAATCCTGCAAGCAGACCATCTGAATGCGCTCCGCAAACCGATAAAAAACAGGTGTCTGACCACGCATATTGTGGCCTGGCACCTGTTTTTAATAAAAGCTGTCCAACAGAGTCATCGCACCGCCTGTATGAAGAAATACAATATTCGACTGGGGCGGAAAAACATCCGCTTTCGCCATTTCCAGCAATCCTGCAAATGCCTTTCCCGTGAACAATGGATCGAGGAAGATGCCTTCGAGCGCGGCCATCTGGCGCATGGCGTCTTTGCCTTTGACGGTCGGACAGTTCGCGCCCCGGCCGCAGGAAAAGTGTACATGCACATCGGCAGGTTCGACGGAGCAAGGATAGCCGCCGAGCTTCGCCGCCTTTGCAATGTCGCGGCAGAGCGTCTCTGCATGGCGGAAACGGCGGCCGATGGCGACCGCCGTCGCGGTCGTCTGCGGATGGAAAAGTTTCGTCCCGAGCAGGACGCCGCCGTACGTCGTGCCCGTGCCGCCACAGCCGAGGACGTGATCGATTTCGATGCGGCGTGCGGCCGCTTGTTCGTACAGCTCGCGCATGGCATCGACATAGCCGAGCATGCCGAGCGGCCCTGCCGCGCCGGGCCTTACGATATAGGGGCGATGGCCTTGTGCTTTGAGCATCTGGCAGACGGCGCGGATTGTGCGATTCAAAGATGACGCATCGCTGCTCTCCGCGAAATGCAGCTCTGCTTGCAGGAGTTCTGCCAGCTTCCGCACGACAGGCCCGACACTTTCCGGCACGACGAGATGCACAGGCAGACCGGCTTTCGCTGCGCAAGCGGCCGCCGCGATGGTCTGGTTCGACCGCGCCCCGCCCCCCGCGACAACGATGTCGCACCCCGTGTCGAGCGCCTCGCCGAGGTAATACGCAAACCGCCGGATCTTGTTGCCGCCAAGCCCGACGCCGAGCAGGTCGTCACGCTTGATGAACAACCGCCGTCCTTCGCCGAGCAGCGCAGAAAGGCGCGGCAACTCCTGAAGTGGCGTCGGCACGAGGCCGAAGTCCATGCAACGCATCTTATGCACCTTCCCGTGCCGTCTCTGGATGTTTCAGTGCCTCTGGCGTGCGCAGGGCGAACGATGCGAGTGCGCCGATGATGGCAACAATCCAGAGGACTTGGAGCGCTTCGCCGATGCCGACCTGATCGGCGGCGCGGCCGATGAGCGGCGTGACGAGGCCGCCGAACGTCGTCGTGAGGCCGAGCGTCACGCCCGACGCGAAGCCGATATTTTTGCCGAGATACGTCTGCCCGAGCACGACAGCCGAACTGTACGGCGAGAAGAGCGCGAAGGCCACGAGCGGCAGGAACAACAGCGCGAGATTCAGAGAACCGCTGTTCACGAGCAGAAACATCGCCGGTGCCATGACGAGGAACGCGATGCGCAGGATGCGCACGTAGCCGAGACGGTCGGCGAGGATGCCGCCGAAATACGTGATGACCGCGCCGAGCCCGAAGAGAATCGTGAGTGCGAAGCTGCCCGTCGCGGCCGTCGCCCCGAGGACGCTGATGAGATAGAGCGGGAGGAACGCATTGCAAACATCGAAGCCGATGGAGCGCGCAAAAATCAAGACCGTGAGCTTTCCAAACGACGTCCAGTCATTCTTTGCCGCACCGGCCTGCCCAGTTGCTTCCGCGCGATGCGCGTTTGCGGCGATGTCGCGCTGGATGCCAGGGATCAGGCGGAACAGCACGAGAGCGACGATGGTATTGAAGACGGCGTAAAACAGCAAGCCGTGAATATCCGCGACATACGCGCAGAAGCCTGCGAACAGCGGGCCGGCAGCGAAACCGCCATTGCCGCCGACAGAGAACGTGCCAAGCGCCTTGCCCTTGCGCTCGCCCGCAAGGCCGTTCACCATGCGCGCGCCCTCTGGATGATAGAGCGCCGAGCCGAGGCCGCCGACCATCGCGCAGAGGAAGAGCACCCAGTATTCCGTTACAAACGGCAGCACGGCGATGCTCGCACCACTGAGGACGATCCCGAGTGGCGCGAACCACGGCCGCGCGACGCGGTCGGCATAGTAGCCGAGCACCGGCTGCAAGATGGAAGAGAATACGAGGTTCGCGAAAATCAGCGTGCCCGCATCCTGGTAATTCATGTGGCACGTCGCGATGAAGTACGGCAGGAGTGCCGGAAGTGCGCCCTGCGCCCAGTCAATCGCGAAATGGCCGATGGTGAAAAGATAAATCCGTGAATCGAAACGGTTCATATTGCCACGCCCTTTCTGGTTTTTCTGGTGTTTGCTTTCGTTTTCTGGTATCATTATAAAGCAAGAGAAACGGAATCATAGCAATAATATCCGCATATTTTAACAAAATATCAC
>OMZR01000128.1 GCA_900315575.1 uncultured Veillonellaceae bacterium | reverse complement strand
GGCAAGGTGCCTTTGTGTTGTCAAGAAAACAATCTATCGACCAATGGAGCCGTATGGTACGCGATTCCAGCCGCTATTGGCGGGTGGGAAAGTTGAGTTGATGATTTTCTCTATTATATCCATTGAAAAAGCCCATCGTCAACGCAATTGACGACAGGCTTCATAATCTTTTGTTGAATGTGCCTCAGAGTTCCATGATGATTGGCAGGATCATCGGGCGGCGGCGCGTCTTGTCGAAGAGGTAGCGGCCGAGGGCGTCGCGGACGTTCGACTTGATCGTCGACCACTCCGTGATCTTCTCGTCCTGGCATTTCTCGAGCGCCTGCTCGACGCGGGCTTTTGCCTCGTCCATGAGTGCTTCCGATTCGCGCACGTAGACGAAGCCGCGCGAGACGATGTCCGGACCCGAGACGACGCGGCAGGTCTTGCGATCCATCGTCACGACAACGATGAGAATGCCATCCTGCGAGAGCTGGCGGCGGTCACGCAGCACAATGTTGCCGACGTCGCCGACGCCGAGGCCATCGACCATGACCATGCCTGCCTGCACCTTGCCGACAATGGCGCCCTTGTCCTTCGTGAACTCGAGCACGCTGCCGTTCTCAGCGATGAAGATGTGGTCTTTCGGCATGCCGAGCTCGCGCGCGATCTTCGCATGCTGCACGAGATGGTGGTACTCGCCATGCACCGGAATGAAGAACTTCGGGCGAACGAGGTTGTGCATGAGCTTGAGCTCTTCCTGGCTCGCATGGCCCGAGACGTGGATGCCCTTGTTGCGGCCATAAATGACGTTGGCTCCGAGCTTCAGCAGATTGTCGATCGTCTTCACGACAAGCTTTTCGTTGCCCGGAATCGGCGTTGCCGAGATGATGATCGTATCGCCCGGCACGATGCCGACCTTGCGATGATCGGACATCGACATGCGCGTGAGCGCCGACATCGGCTCGCCCTGGCTGCCCGTCGTGATGATGACGACCTTGCTCATCGGATAGTTGCCAATTTCGTCGATATCGACGATCGTGCCTTCCGGTGCCGTGAGATAGCCGAGCTCGAGCGAAATGTTGACGACGTTGACCATGCTGCGGCCGAGCACGGCGACTTTGCGCTTGTAGCGCACAGCCGTGTCGACGACCTGCTGGATGCGATGGACGTTCGACGAGAACGTCGCGACGATGATGCGGCTGCGGCAGTTGTGAAACGCCTTGTCAAATGCCGCGCCGACCGTGCGCTCGCTCGGCGTATGGCCCTCGCGTTCCGAGTTCGTCGAGTCGGCCATCATCACGAGCACGCCCTTGTTGCCGAGCTCCGAGAAACGGCGGAAATCCGTCATCTTGCCGTCAATCGGCGTATAGTCAAGCTTGAAGTCGCCCGTGTGCACGATCATGCCAAGCGGCGTCTTGATGGAGAGGCCGACCGCATCTGGAATCGAGTGATTCACGCGGATGAAACCGACGCTGAAGCAGCCGATGTTGATGATGTCGCCCTGCATGACGGGGTGCAGCATGCTCGAATCGACGCCGTTCTCTTTGAGACGTCCTTCGAGGATGCCGAGCGTCAGGCGCGTGCCGTAGACCGGAACATTGATCTGCTTCAGGACATACGGCAGGCCGCCGATATGATCCTCATGGCCATGCGTCAGCACGATGGCCTTGATTTTGTCACGATTTTCCAGCAGATACGTGATGTCCGGGATGACGAGGTCGATGCCGAGCATATCCTCTTCCGGGAACATCAATCCTGCATCGATGAGCAGGATCTCATCCTCGTAGCGGATGACCGTCATATTCTTTCCGATCTCGCCAAGTCCGCCGAGCGGGATGATCTGTAGTTTTTGATTTCCTTTCGACAAAAAATGACACCTCTTCCGATAAAATTTATTTTGATTCCATATTCAAGTGCCATCACGAGGCACAAAAAGACACGAAGACACAAATATGCTGCATGCACAAAAAGGGGCTCTCCGCCCTCTTTCCTCATCACAGCATATACAATTCCGTCCGGTATATGCGATCCAAGGAACAAAAATATTGACCGTCCGTTCATTTCGTTACTATATATTGTATCATCAGGTCATATAGAATGCAATAGTGAAAAAATAATGCTTGACAATGTGCTCAAGCATGGTTATAATATCACTTGTGTTTACGGGATGTGGCACAGTTTGGTAGCGCGCTTCGTTCGGGACGAAGAGGCCGCAGGTTCGAATCCTGTCATCCCGACCATTTGAAATCAAAAACGGACATCATTCGATGCCCGTTTTTTTGTGCGCTTTTTTCGATGTCAACCGCGTGGTGCCGCGCAGAAATATTCATACGTACGACGCAGTCCTTCTTCAAGGCTCGTCTGCGGCCCCCAGCCAAGTGACCGGCGCGCACGGCCGTTTGCAAGGAGCGACTGGTAGATGTCGCCTTTGCGTGCCTCTTCAAACTTCGGAGCAATTTTCTTCCCCGCAACTTTGCCGAACACTGCCACGAGCTCTTTGAGGCTCGTCTCTGTCTGCGTTGAAAGATTGTAGGCGCGGTTCGTATGCTCTGTGCGAAGCGCTGCGTCAATGCCGCGCGCGATGTCGCCTGCGTAGATGAAATCACGCGTCTGCCCGCCGTCGCCATAGATCGTGATGTCTTTCCCTTCGGCGATGCGCCGCGCAAAAATGCTGATGACGCCGCCCTCGCCGCCATTGCCCTGCCGTTCGCCATAGACATTCGCAAAGCGCAGCACGACATAGTCGAGGCCGTAAGCTTTATGGTAGAGATCGAGATAGTGTTCGACCGTCACTTTCGAAAGGCCGTAAAATGACAGGGGTGCCAAAGGCTCGAATTCATCAATCGGCAGGTGGTCTTCTGCTACGTCGCCATAGCTCGCGGCCGTCGAGGCGAAAATCACGCGCTGCACGCCATATCTGCGTGCCTGCTCGAGCACATGGATGGATCCGACGACATTCTGCGTGCCGTCGAGCTCAGGATCGGCCATCGAGACATGGACGGTCGTCTGGCCTGCGAGGTGTACGACAGCGTCGAAATGCCCCTCTGCAAAGATGTCCCCGAGCGCCTCGCCCGTCACATCGCATTCATGAACCTCCGTGCCTGACGGAAGGTTTTCGCGCAGCCCTGTCGTGAAATTGTCTACGACAGCGACCTGCTCGCCCTCTGCCTGCAAAAGCCGCACGAGATGCGAGCCGATGAAACCTGCTCCGCCTGTCACCAAGACCTTCATATTGAATTCCCCTTTTCTCATAATATAGAACGAGGTATATCCTAGCACCTCGAAGTAACGTTTTGATAAAATCACGCGCAAAGCTCGATGACGATATGCTCCAGAAGCTCGTTGCCGCCGCCTCCCGTCTTCATCATATAATCGGCATCCGCGATGTCAAGGAACGACTGCCGCAGCTGCGCGTCCGAAAAGCGTGCCGCCGAACGCCCGAGCTTTTCCGCGATGAACGGATGGAGGCCGAGCGGTTTTGCGAGCGCCTTGCCGCGCACTCCGTCCGCCATCAGGAGGCGCACCTGCCAGAGCTGGCGCACATGGCGCGCCAGCAGAACGAGGAGCACTGTAAAATACGTGCCATCCGCCAGCTGCCGCGTAAGGAGTACCAGCGCCTTCTTTGCGTCCTTTGCGCTGATGGCGTCCATGAGCGCAAAGACTGAGACTTCCGGCAATCCCGCAAAGACTTCAATGAGCTCCTTCTTGGTAATGCGCCGTGCTTTCGAGAACAACGCAATCTTGTCGAACTCCGAATCGAGATACGACAGCGAGATCTGCTGCATCATCGAGACGGCGTTCAGGAAATACTCATAGGCGTCACGATCGAGGTCCTTGTTGAGCGACTGGAGCTTCCCCTGCAGCCAATCGTTGATGTTCCAGGCGCGCACGGGCTCGGCCTCAAGCACGAGCCCCGCTTTCTCGACTGTCTTCGTGAGCTTCTTTCGCTTGTCCGGTTTCTCTCCCATGATGAAGATGGCATAGGAAAAATCTGGCATCGCGAGGAGCTCTTTCTGCAAACGTTCAAGCTTCTTGTCAGCAGATGATTTCGCCTTTGCGCCCTTGCCGTGCTTTGTGCTGTCCGCTATTTCCGCTTCCTCTGCTTCTTCCTTCTCCGTGCTCTTTTTCGCCGCACGAAACAGCGTCGTATCCTCGACAATGACGACATTCTTCGGAATCAGGAACGGCACCGTTTCAAGCAATCCAACCAGCTGGTCGCTATCGACATCGCCCGTGAGCTTCGTCAAGCTGTCCTGCTGTCCGCCGTCCGGAAAGAGCTGCGCAAGCACGGCCTCAAGGGCACGATCAATGTAATAGCGCTCCTCACCCGCAAGCAGCAACACATGCGGCACGCCTTTTTTGAGCTGCACCATGAATTCTCCGAATTTCACGCCCTCATCTCCTTCTTTCTGCATTCAATTTAGCAGGGCCGTCTCCATTCGTCAAGAAAGATTCCTTTTCATCCTGATTTTCCTCGCTTTTTCCTAGAACTTCTGGTATAATAAAGAAAAACAATTTGAAACGAGGTGCCTATCATGTTCATTAAAATTTCAACGCTCGTGATTCTCTGCATGCTGCTGGCCGTACCCGTGCTCGCTGCCCAGCAGAAGCCCGTCGAGGAATATGCCCCTGTCTGCCGCTACCAGAACGACTGCCCGTACGCTGGCGACTGCGATGGCAACTGCTACTATGATGGCGGCCGCGGGCATCATCATGGCTGTTACCGCTGAGACGGATGGAGGGAAACTGTGATGAAGTCATTCTCCGTCCCGTTCGGCAAGGAAAAGGTCACATTCTCGCTGCCTGAGGAAGACGTCGCTGGCGTCCTCGTCTCCCATGCGCACGAGTACACCGCGAAAGCGTCCGAGGAAGATCTCGTCGCCGAAGCACTCGCCCACCCGATCGGCAGCCTGCGCCTCAGCGAACTCGCAAAAGGCAAGAAGACCTGCACAATCATCTCCAGCGACCACACGCGCCCTGTGCCGAGCCACGTCATCATGCCGCAGCTCCTCGCCGAGCTCCGCAAAGGCAGCCCGGACATCGCCATCACGATTCTCATCGCGACAGGCATGCACCGCCCGACAACACATGACGAACTTGTTGCGAAGTATGGCGCAGAAATCGCCGACCATGAGCATTTCGTCATCCACAACAGCCGCAAGGACGAGGATATGGTCAGCATCGGCACGCTGCCCTCGGGCGGCGAATGCCGCGTCAACCGTCATGCTGTCGAAACCGACCTGCTCGTCGCCGAAGGCTTCATCGAGCCGCATTTCTTCGCGGGCATGTCCGGCGGCCGCAAGTCCGTGCTGCCCGGAATCGCAAGCAAGGTCACGGTACTTGCGAACCACTGCTCGGAATTCATCAACAGTCCCCATGCGCGCACGGGTATCCTCGAAGGCAACCCGATCCACCGCGACATGCTCTACGCCGCGAAAGCTGCGAAGCTCGCCTTTATCTGCAACGTCGTCATCGACGCGGACAAGAAAGTCATCGCGGCCTTCGCCGGCGACCGCGAGCAGGCGCACTACGCTGGCTGCGAATTCGAGATGAAGCTCGCGGGCGTGAAGCCCGTCCCCGCTGACATCGTCGTCACGACGAACGGCGGCTACCCGCTCGACCAGAACATCTACCAGTCCGTCAAGGGCATGACAGCCGCCGAAGCGACCTGCAAGGACGGCGGCGTCATCATCGACGTCTCGGCCTGCACGGACGGCCACGGCGGCGAAGATTTCTACCAGACGCTCAAGAATGCTGCGAACCTCCAGCAGGCCATGGATGAAATCCTCGCCCGCAAGAGAAATGAGACCGTCTTTGACCAATGGGAATCCCAGATCCTCCTGCGCATGCTGCTCAAGTACACCATCATCATGGTCACGAAAGCCCCGAAACAGATGATCGAGGACATGCATATCAAATACGCCAAAGACATCGATGAGGCGTTCACCATGGCACGCGATGTCCTAAAAGCAAAAGGCATCGACCAGCCGAAAGTCACTGTCATCCCCGACGGCGTCTCCGTCATCGTGAAATAACGCTGCATGGAAAATCTCCATGCCACCTGCAAAAGGGAAGGCTGCACTCCAATCCGCGAGCGCAGCCTTCCCTTTTGTTCTGCATCATTCAGCTTCTACGACCTTGTCCTCGACCGTGATGTCCTCGCCCATCTGCACCTCGATGGCGACGAGCTTCGTCGTGGCCGCCAGCTTGTGGCAGCAGCCGCGTGGCAATTCGATGATGTCACCAACGCGGACGTCGCGTTCGATCCCGTCGACAAGCGCCCGGCCCGTCCCCTCGACGATCGTCCAAACCTCGTCGCGATGTTCATGACGATGGTAGTGCATCGCATGACCCGCGTTGAGCGTCACCTTGATCGTCATGCTCTCGCGCTCGATGTCGATGACCTGGAAATAGCCCCACGATTTCTCGGCGAAATGAATCTGCTGGTGAAACTGCTCAACATACGGCTTGATGTAGCTTGACTGATGCTTATCAGCAACGAGGATGCCTTCCGGACTTGCTGCAACAACGGCATTGTTGATGCCCATGCAGAGAACTGGAACATCCATCTCATTGATGACGTGGACATTGTGGCATGTCTCGTCGAGCGTGACATCGCCGATGGCCTGTTCCGGCATGACCTCAGTCAGCGTGTTCCACGTCCCGAGGTCGCGCCACTCGCCTTTATAGCGCAGAACGCCGATCGAACGCTCCTGCTCGGCCACGGCATAGTCAAAGCTGATTTTCTTCAAGTCAGCATAATGTGCATAGAGGTCATCATATCCCGAAAAATCAAGCAGGTGATGCGCCTTTTCGAGAACATAGCCGAGACGGTAGGCAAAGACGCCGCTGTTCCAGAGTGCACCCTGAGCGATGTAAGATTCTGCCGTCTTTGCATCCGGCTTTTCCCGGAACGCAGACACACGACTCGCGCGATCCGAGGACTCTGGCAGGATGTAGCCATATTTTTCACTTGGATATGTCGGCTCGATGCCCATGAGCATGAGGTTTGCCGTCCCCGTTTCCGAGAGATGCGCCAGTTCGCCGACAGCCGAGAAATACGCTTCTTCGACATAAGGATCGACCGGGCAGACCGCAATGGCAGCCTCTGGCGGGACATGCTTCACGTCATGCAGATAGGCACTCACGAGCACAATGGCCGGGAATGTATCACGGCGGCACGGCTCGACGGAAATATCAACGTCCATGCCGAGCTGGTGCTGCAGCGTCGAGACCTGTGTCCGCGACGTCGCAATCGTGACCCCGGCCTCCGGCAGCGCCTGACGGATCTGCCGATACACGCGCTGGATCATCGACAAATGCTCCCCGTCGATCTGCGGAAAAAGCTTCAAAAACTGTTTCGACCGGATGTCATTTGAAAGCGGCCAGAGCCGCTTTCCAGAGCCGCCAGAAAGCAAGACGATATGCATACCGTTGTCCTCACTTGTACCCTGAATTATTCAACCGGCAAAGGATCAACACTGTCGAGCCCTTGCCATAACTAACGAAATGCTTCTTTCCGTCCTTCACCCGATGGGTTGAGACGAAA
>OMZR01000209.1 GCA_900315575.1 uncultured Veillonellaceae bacterium | reverse complement strand
GTGGATTTGCACATAATTCCGTCCGCGCAATGATATCTTATTTCTTCGAAGACACGTCGTTCATCTACAAAGGGAGGGCCCGGAACAACCGTTGGCTCAAGCTCGTCGCGGAAAGCGAAATCCGCCGCCTGGGCGACGTGAATATCATTTTCTGTTCCGACCCATACATCCTGGACATCAACCTGCGCTATTTGCAGCACGACTATTTTACGGACATTATCAGCTTCGACTATTGCGAGGGAGATAAGTTGTCGGGTGACCTGTTTGTCAGCGTCGACACCGTGCGGGAGAATGCCGGTGAATACGGGACTTCTTTTGAGGAGGAGCTGCATCGCGTCATCGTGCACGGGCTGCTGCATCTCATCGGCTATGACGACCACAGCGAGGCTGATCGGAAAGTGATGCGCAGCAAGGAGGATTATTACCTGTCGCTTCGGGAGCTTGTCTGACGATGGAGCGGCGTTTCGATATCATTGTCGTCGGTGGGGGACATGCCGGATGCGAGGCGGCGATGGCTGCCGCGAAGCTCGGATCGTCGGTGCTGCTGATTACTATGGATATGAACGGCTTTGCCCGCATGTCCTGCAATCCGGCGATAGGCGGTATAGCGAAAGGACAGATCGTCCGGGAGATCGATGCGCTCGGCGGATATACGGGTATCGTCACCGACGCAGCCACCCTCCAGTTCCGTATGCTGAACCGCTCCAAGGGACCGGCCATGTGGAGTCCGAGGGCCCAATGCGACAAAAATGAGTTTTCCGCGTACTGGCGAAGAATTCTCGAAAGTAATTGTAAATTAAGCATTTACGCGGATGTCGCGACATCTTTCCTCTTTGAGAATCGAAAAATTGCCGGGGTCTGTACGCAGACCGGGGCAAAATTCAAATCTCAGGCGGTTATTTTGACCGCCGGAACCTTTTTGGCGGGCCGTCTTTTCATTGGGCGCACGGCGATGGATGGCGGGCGGATGGGGGAGATGGCTTCGTATGGACTGACGGAGCAACTCGTCGAGCGCGGCTTGCGGGTGGACCGGATGAAGACCGGGACTCCGCCGCGCATCGATATTTCTTCCGTGGATTCGTCGCGACTGCTGCGACAGGAGGGAGACGACGCGCCGGAGAAGTTTTCTTATTTACCCTATCTTTCGCCCGTGCAGAACGGAACGCCGCAGATGCCATGCTTCATCGTGCATACCAACGAGCGGGTGCATGAGATTCTCCGCAGCGGCTTCGAAGATTCGCCCATGTTCACCGGCCTGATTCACGGCAAGGGGCCGCGCTACTGTCCGAGCATAGAGGATAAAATCCGCACCTTTGCCGGGCGTGACTCCCACCAGCTGTTTCTCGAACCGGAGGGGCGTTATACCCATGAGTATTATCTGCAGGGCTTTTCCTCATCGCTGCCGCTGCAGGTGCAGCTGGATGCCCTGCACGCCATTGAGGGCTTGGAAAACGCCGTGATCTACCGACCGGCCTATGCGGTGGAGTACGACTATTTCGACCCCACGCAACTGCATGCGTCGCTGGAGTCGCGCTTGGTAGAGAACCTCTTCCTGGCAGGTCAGGTCAATGGAACCACGGGCTACGAAGAAGCGGCCGCACAAGGGCTTGTAGCCGGGATCAATGCGCATCTTAAACTTGTAGGACGAGGTCCGCTGGTCTTGCGTCGCGACCAATCCTACATCGGTGTCCTGATTGACGACCTGCTGACCAAAGGAGTGGATGAGCCGTACCGCATGTTTACCTCCCGCGCTGAGTACCGCATCCTGCTGCGCCAGGACAATGCCGACCTGCGCCTGACGGGCCTCTCGCACGAAATCGGACTCGCTGACGAATTGCGTTATGCGACGATGATGCACAAATACGAACAGGTCGATGCCCTCCGTGGCCTCTGCGAACGCGAGAATTTGCGGGCCGACACGATCAATATGTTCCTCGTGGAACACGAATCCACGCCGCTTACAGACTCCCGAAAAATCACAGAACTCGCATCGCGCCCAGAATTAAAGTTAGAAGAATTGCTGCATTTTGTTCCACGTGGAACATTTGAGAATGGCGGTGTTGACTTGGGCAGCTCGTTGTCGAAATCGGGCTCTGGCGCACTTGAGGATGCGAAAACAATCCTTTCATTCAATACGCGTTACCCGCTTCCCCCTGCCGATGGCGGTGAGGAACGGCTCGAAAAACTCCACCGAAAAGCCGTCATCGAGTCTGCGGAGATTTCCATCAAGTACCGGGGTTACATCGAGCGTGAGCGTCAGGTGGCGGACAAAATCGGGCGC
>OMZR01000117.1 GCA_900315575.1 uncultured Veillonellaceae bacterium | reverse complement strand
CCCCTTCTAGAGGGGGGGCTTTAGGTTGTGTGGGCTCGAAACGTCATGCAAAATAGCAAGCAACTAGTACGTAGTCATCTCGTAACTGCTCGGCCCTCCGAATACATAGCCCCCTTCTAGAGGGGGGGGCTTTAGGTTGTGTGGGCTCGAAACGTCATGCAAAATAGCAAGCAACTAGTACGTAGTCATCTCGTAACTGCTCGGCCTTACGAATACATAGCCCCCTTCCAGAGGGGGGAGGGCCCGAAGGGCGGGGGGAGTCCCTTGCAAGAACAAACGAGCAGTACGACCAGACTTCCGCGGGTGCGACCACGAACCCCAAAAAAGGAGGCCCCCCATATGCGCGTCATCGTCATCGGCGCGGGCAAGCTCGGGTACAGCATCGCCGAGCTCCTGTCCAAAGAATCCTTCGACGTCGTCATCGTCGACCATAACGCCGCCCAGCTCGAAGGGCCGAAGAACACCCTCGACGTCCTCACCATCCACGCCAACGGCGCGAGCCCCATCACCATGAACGAGCCCGACATCCGCGGCGCCGACATCCTCATCGCCGTCACCGCCAGCGACGAAGTCAACATGGTCAGCTGCATCCTCGCCAAAAAGCACGGCATCGCCCACACCATCGCCCGCATCCGCGACATGCAGTTCATGGGCGAGGCAAAAGAATACCTGAAGGAAAATTTCGACATCGACCTCATGCTCAACCCCGAGCTCATCACGGCGCACGAAATCAACCGCATCCTCATGACGCCCGCTGCGCTCAACGTCGAAGACTTCGCCCACGGCAAAGTCCGCCTGTTCGAGACGCGCGTGCGTCGCAGCTCTCCATTTGCGCGCAAGCAGCTCAAGGACATCGAGCTCCCGCGCGGCGTCCTCGCTGGCATGATCTTCCGCGACCACCGCATGATCATCCCGCACGGCAACGACTCGCTGCTGCCGCACGACAACGCCTACTTCATCGGCATCCCGTCCGCCATCGAGCAGTTCAGCCAGAACTTCGTCCAGCGCGACGCCAAGCGCATCCACCGCGTCATGGTCATCGGTGCCGGGCGCACGGGCCGCGCCCTCGCGAGCCTCCTCGACGGCCAGGACGTCGACGTCAAAGTCGTCGAAAAAGACCACGAACGCTGCCAGCTCATGGCCGAAAAGCTCGAACACGGCATCGCCATCTGCGGCGACGGCACCGACATCGACCTCCTGCTCGAAGAAGGCGTCGCCGAAGCCGACGTCGTCGTCTGCCTGACGGAAGACGACAAGCTCAACCTCATGCTCGCGCTGCTCGCGAAGCACCTCGGCGCCGACAAGACCGTCGTCCGCGTCGCCCGCAACGAATACGTCGACCTCATGGAAAAAGTCGGCGTCGACGTCGTCCTCTCGGCCCGCCTGCTGTCAGCAAGCGAAGTCCTCGCGTTTGCCCGCCGCGGCGGCGTCGTCTCCGTCTCGCTCCTCGAAGGCGCGAAAGCCGAAGCCGTCGAAGTCATCATGCAGGAAGGCGCTCCGGCCGCCGGCAAGCCCCTCATGGACGCCAAGCTCCCGAAAGAATGCCTCGTCTGCGCCTACGTCCGCGCCGGCGAAGCCGAAATCCCGAACGGCACCACCGTCCTGCTCCCCGGCGACCGTATCATCCTCTTCATCCAGACCCAGTTCGCACAGAAGGTCATGAAGTATTTCAAAGGGAAAGAATAGCCCGCCCGCAGGAATCTACGCCCACCACCACCCCAGAAACAACTATCCCCGCCCATCTGACGTGCGGGCCAGCCGCCGGACGTGCCTCATACGGAAGCCTCCCTCTCAGAGGGAGGTGCCCGAAGGGCGGAGGGAGTCTCACAAGCACGTCATATGAAATGCATGATTGTGGCTTACGCGGGCTACGTAGTCTCTTCACTGCCCGCGTAAGATACCATCGTACATCTCATACGCCCATCTTGTGAGACTCCCTCAGTCAGCCATTCGGCTGACAGCTCCCTCTGAGAGGGAGCCTCCCGTATAAGCTGCGCTCGGCATTTTCTCGATACAATGAAAATCTCTATGATTGCCGAACATGCCTCCCCCAGTAGCCCCCCTCAATGAGGGGGGACGGGCCGCGTGAGCGGCGGGGGGAGTAGTTAGGTGCTGTGGCCGGACAAATATACGAAACTGCTTCTAAAGGACTTTAGACACTCCTTTCAAACTCGTTCGGCTATCGTATCCTACTACTCCCACCACCGCTTCGCGGTCCCCCTCCCTCAACGAGGGAGGCTCCTGAATAAGCTACTTCTTCCATGCAAACCATCCCCCGAAAAAGGAGGCCCCTCTTCCATGCCCACCACCCCTTCCACCACTGCCGCCGCGACCTTCGCCAAAAAATGGGCGAACCTCGGCGACGAGAAGCAGGACAGCCAGCGGTTCTGGTTCGAGCTCCTGCAGAAAGTCTACGGCGTCGAAGACCCCCGCGAAAATCTTCTGATACAGACAAGCTTCTGAGACTCATGCATGGAAGCATGTTGCTTCTTGTGATATAATAATGGGAAAGAATAAATAGCTGATATTTCCCAGAGAAAGGAGCAGCCTTTATGAAATACGAAGAGATGAAGCAGGTGAATTTCAAGATAGACTCCAAACTCTACGACGCCTTTGCTTCCTGCGTCCGCGAAGAGCACAAGACGATGCAGTATGCGCTGACAGAAGCCGTCATCAAGACTCTGGAAAGACGGCAGCCGAAACCTGCGCTCGAAGCCAGCCGTTTCACCTTCATTGACCTCTTTGCCGGCATCGGCGGCATGCGCATCGCGTTCACGCGGCAGGGCGGGCAGTGTCTCTTTTCGAGTGAGTGGGACACGTACGCACAGAAGACGTATTTCGACAATTTCGGCGTGCTGCCTCAAGGCGACATCACGAAGATTGAGGCGGCGGACATCCCAGACCATGACATCCTCGTCGCGGGGTTTCCCTGTCAGCCGTTCAGCATCGCTGGCGTATCGAAAAAGAACAGCCTCGGTCGTGCGACGGGCTTTGCAGACAAGACGCAGGGAACACTCTTCTTCGATGTCTGCCGCATCCTTGATGCCAAGCGCCCGAAAGCGTTCCTGCTCGAAAACGTCAAGAATCTCAAGAGCCACGACAAAGGGAAGACATGGCGCGTCATCCGCGAATCGCTCGACCAGCTCGACTATGAGATTTTTCCCGCCGTCATCGACGGGGACGGGTTCGTCCCGCAGCACCGCGAGCGCATCTTCATCGCGGGCTTTGACCGCCGCCGCTACGGCGCTCTCATGGACTTTCATTTCGATGTGGAAAGCGCGAAGCCGCAGAAGAAGCCGACACTCCGCGACATCCTGCTCCCTGCGGTCGATCCGAAATACACGCTCTCGGACAAGCTCTGGACGTATCTCCAGAATTATGCCGCGAAGCACAAGGCAATGGGGCATGGGTTCGGCTATGGGCTGCCCGACCTTGACGGCTCGTCCCGCACGCTCTCCGCGAGGTATTACAAGGACGGTTCGGAAATCCTCATCAGCCAAGGGCCGGGCAGGAATCCGCGCCGCCTGACGCCGCGCGAGTGCGCGCGTCTTCAAGGCTATCCCGACGATTTCCGCATCACGGTGTCTGACACGCGCGCTTACAAGCAGTTCGGCAATTCCGTCGTCGTTCCGCTCGTGACTGCCATCGCGGGCAACATCATCGATATGGTCGAGCAGTTCGATGAGCAGGCGGCAGGGCGGGAGGTGCGGCAGATTGGATGAATCAGCAGAACGTTCCATGAGCGAACGCGCCATCCATTCCGTCGAGCGCGGCACGGCGGCGTTCTGCCGTTTCCTCGCCGCCATCGACACCGGTCTCGCGCGGACGCACCAGAGCGGCATCTACATCCCGAAATCCGCATGGAGCTTGCTCTTTGGGCATCGTGCCGTGCGCGGTGAGAACGAGACGCGCATGGTGAAAGTCCGCTGGCAAGGCGACCGCGTGCTTGACAACAACTTCAAATACTACGGACGCGCGAAGAACGAATACCGCATCACAGGCTTTGGCAGGGGCTTCAATCTTCTGCGTCCCGAGAATACAGGAGCGCTTTTCGTGCTCGTGCAAATGGATGCCGAGGATTACGAAGCGTGGGTGCTCGAAACGGAAGATGACATCGACGCATTCCTCGCGCATTTCGGCATGTCGCCGACAGATGTCGGGCAGATTCTCAAGGGTGGCGAGCAGGATGTTTCTGCTCTCGCGACCGCAGAACAGAAAGAAATCGAGACATTCGTCCGAACGCTCGGCGGCTTCCCGAAAGCCGCCGAAATGTCAGCCGCCGCAAGAAAAATTTATAACGATGTTTACGACCACGTCGAAAACATCGTGCGTAATCCCGATAGGGAACTGCTCGCATGGAATCACACGGAATACCAGATTTTCCGCGCCATCGAAGAAGCGCAGTACGGCAATCAGGTGCGGAACGGCTTCTCGTCCATGGAAGCGTTCATAGAAGCGGCGAACTCCGTGCTGAACCGCCGCAAGAGCCGTGCGGGAAAGTCGCTTGAGTATCACCTCAGCGCGATTTTCGATGGGAACCACCTTGCGTACGAGGCGCAAGTCATCACGGAGGAGCGCAAGAAGCCCGATTTTGTCTTCCCGAGCGGCAAGGCTTATCACGATTTGTCCTATCCTGCGGATAAGCTCATCGTTCTCGGCGCGAAGACAACATGCAAGGATCGCTGGCGGCAAGTCGTGACGGAAGCCGACCGCGTCAAAACGAAGTATCTCTGCACTCTCCAGCAAGGCATCTCCCCGCAGCAGCTCCATGAAATGCAGGCAGAGCACGTCGTCCTCGTCGTTCCGCAGGAATACATCAAGACGTATCCACAGGAGTATCAGCAGGGAATCTTTCCTCTCAAGGGATTCATCCAGTTCGTGCGCGAGACACTCTGCGATTAAATCTGTCGACAGCTCCCTCGCCGACCTCTACGACGACGTCTTCATGCCGAAAGACCTGCGCGAAGCCCATCGCGCCAACGACCGCGCCACCCTCCGCGCCTACGGCTTCCCCGTGAAAATCACCGAACCCGACTGCGTCGCCGAACTCATGAAACGCTACGAAGCGCTGACAAGTAACTGACCTTAAAGCCTCCCTCTCAGAGGGAGGTGCCCGAAGGGCGGAGGGAGTCTCACAAGCTAGACGTACGAAATGCACGATTGTAGTTTACGCGGGCTGCACAGCCTCTTCGACGCCCGCGTAAATGAAAATCGTAAATCGCATGCGCCCATCTTGTGAGACTCCCTCAGTCAGCTTCGCTGACAGCTCCCTCTGAGAGGGAGCCTGACGCTCAAAAGCCTCGTTCCCTTCTTCACGAAATCTTCGCTTCTCACCTCGTCATCTGCACTTTTCCACCTTCTTGCAAAATTTTTCCCGAAAGGAGGCCTCCCCCATGCGCCACGCCTATGCGATTTTCTGGTATCTGCTCTCGCGGCTGTCGGTCGCGATTTCGGCGCTCCTCTTGCTGCCGCTTGCGCTTTCGCAGCAGGATGTCGTGACGGGCGCGGTCGCGCGGGTGACGGGGGCTTCGGGGACGTGGATGACGGGAAAGGCGATGGCGGTCTCGGGGACGTCCGCAGGGCTCTATATCTATGGCGTGCCGCTGCTCGTAGCGCTCGTGACGGGCGCGATGTTCCGCCATCTCGGGCGGGAGCACAAGCGGCCGCTGACGCTCGTGGAGGGAGCGCTGTTTGCCGTGCTGGCGTGGCCGTATCTCGCCTGGATCGGGGCGATGCCGTTCGCGCTGTCGGGCAGGCTTTCGCCGCTTGATGCGTTTTTCGAGAGCATGTCGTCGTTCACGGCGACGGGGCTGTCGAATTTTGACTATGTGGCCGGGGCGCTGCCGCCGTCGCTCGTGCTCTGGCACGGCCTCATGAACTGGCTCGGCGGGCTCGCGTTCGTCGTGATGCTCGTGACGGTCCTGCCGCAGGTCAGCGGCTGCTTCGGCATCACGCTGACGGCGCGGCAGAGCGTCTATTTCAGTCCCGTCTGGCGGAAAATGCACCAGTCGATCTGGCAGGGGCTCGCGATCTATGGCGGACTGACGGTCATTTTCATCGGCGTGTTCCTCGCGCTCGGCCTCACGCCGCTGCGCGCGCTGCTCCTCGCGCTCACGACGATTTCGACGGCCGGGAGCGGCGCGGCGTCGGCGTTTTCGATGGGCGCGGCCGGGCAGTCGCCCGCGCTCGAGGCGGCGGGCTGCTGCATGATGCTCGTGACGGGCGGCAATTTCCTCCTGTACTGGAAATGCATTTCGCGCCGCAGCCTGCGCCTCTTGTGGGCGGATGCGGAGCTGCGTGCGGCGCTGGCGATCGCGGCGGCGTGCTCGCTCGTCGTGGCGCTGCACCTCGCGCTCATGGGCACGTATCCGCTGCTGACGGCGCTGCGCCATGGCGCATTCCACGTCATCTCGTTTTTTACGACGGCGGGCTTTTCGTCGGTCGATGTCTCTGCATGGCCGGATTTTGACCGCTACGTGCTGTTCCTGCTCGCGTTCCTCGGCGGCTGTATCGGCAGTCCGGCGGGCGGGCTGAAGGTCGTGCGCCTGCTCGTGCTCGCGAAGCTGACGGCGCAGGAGCTCCGCCGCACGCTGCACCCGCACATGGTCGTCAGCGTGCGCCTCGACGGCCTCGCCGTGCCGGACAAGGTCGTCGGCCGCATGCTCGCGTTCTTCTTCCTCGCGGCGGCGTTTTTCTTTTTCGGCACGATTGCCATCGCGGCTTCGGGTGTGGACAGCCTGCCGGCCATGGGGCTCGCGGCAGGGTGCCTCACGAGCACGGGCCAGGTCGCGCTGTTGTTCGGCCTCGAAAGCACCGCCGCCCTCGCCCCCGCGACGAAAGCCGTCGCCATCCTGCTGATGCTCGCCGGGCGGGCCGGGATTTTTTCCTTCCTCATGCTCGGCGCGATCGGGGGAGAGAGCGTGCGGAAGAAGTGGTGAGGAGATGGATCAAAAAAAGGCTGCACATCGCGAATGATGTGCAGCCTTTTGCATTTCAAAAATAATTTTTTGTCGTGTTTATGCGTTCTCTTTCAAAGGTTTCTTGAGCACGCTGAGGATGGCGCAGCCGACGATGGCACCGATGATGATCGCGAGGAGGTACATCGCTGGGTTGCCGATGGTCGGGACGACGAAGATGCCGCCGTGCGGAGCACGGAGCGTGCAGTCGAACGCCATCGAGAGGGCGCCGGCAACAGCGGAGCCGACGACGAGCGACGGGATGACGCGGATCGGGTCAGCCGCTGCGAACGGGATAGCACCCTCGGTGATGAAGGAGAGGCCCATGACGTAGTTCGTGATACCGGCTTTGCGCTCGCTCTCGGTGTAGCGGTTCTTGAAGAACGTCGTGGAGAGGGCGATGGCGAGCGGCGGAACCATGCCGCCAGCCATGACGGCTGCCATGACGTGGAACTCGCCGGACGCGAGAAGGCCCGTGCCCGTGACATACGCTGCCTTGTTGATCGGGCCGCCCATGTCGACCGCCATCATGCCGCCGACGATGATGCCCATGAAGATACGCGCGGACGGATCCATGTTCTTCAGCGTGTCGACCATCCAGCCGTTCAGCGCGGAGACCGGCGGCGCGATGATGAACATCATGATGAGGCCCATGAAGAGGATGCCGAAGAACGGATAAATCAGCATCGGCTTGATGCCTTCGAGGGAATCCGGCAGGCACTTCGTCAGGGCTTTGAGCTTGTTGACGATCCAGCCGCCGACGAAGCCGGCAAGCAGTGCCCCCAGGAAGCCGGAGCCCGTCGTGCCGGCGAGCGCGCCGCCGACGAAGCCGACCGCGAGGCCCGGACGGTCCGCGATGGACATGGAGATGAAGCCTGCGAGGACCGGCAGCATGAAGCCGAAGGCCGCGCCGCCGATGTCTTTGAAGAATTTCGCGGTCGGCGTGTTCGAGCCGAAGTTCTTCGGGTCGATGGAGTAGTCATCGAGCAGGAATGCGAGGGCGATCAGGATACCGCCGCCGACGACGAACGGCAGCATGTGGCTGACGCCGTTCATGAGGTGCTTGTAGATCTGGCGGCCGATGCTCTCGCCTGCGACGTCTGCGGCACCTTCCGTTGCGTCAGAGCCCGACGCGCGATAGACAGGTGCGCTGCCCGAAAGGGCTTTGTCGATGAGCTCGTCGGCCTTGTTGATGCCGTCGGCGACTTTCGTGATGACGACATGCTTGCCATCGAAACGGCTCATGGCGACATTCTTGTCGGCCGCGATGATGATGCCGTCCGCCTTGGCGATTTCGTCCGACGTCAGGATGTTCTTGGCTCCGCCGGAGCCGTTCGTCTCGACCTTGATCGTGATGCCGCGCTTCTTCGCGTGCTGCTCGAGGCTCTCGGCCGCCATGAACGTGTGGGCGATGCCCGTCGGGCAGGCCGTGACGGCGAGGATCTGGATGTGGTCGGCCGTCGGGGCAGCCTGCGCGGCGGACGACTGCGCGACGAACTTGCCGTCTTCCTTCTGGTCGATGATGTGGAGGAATTCGTCCTTCGACTTCGCGGCGATCAGCGCTTCTTTGAAGTCGTCGTCCATGATCATCGTGGCGAGCTTCTGAAGGATGGTCAGGTGCTCGTCATTCGCGCCGTCCGGTGCGGCGATCATGAAGAAGAGGCGGGACGGCTTGCCGTCGAGGGACTGGTAGTCCATGCCCTGCGGCACCGTCATGGCTGCGAGGCCGGCCGCCTTGACGCCAGCGGATTTCGCGTGCGGCGTGGCGAGGCCGTCCCCGAGGCCGGTCGTGCCCTCGGCTTCGCGCGCGAGCACATCTTTCTTGTACTGCGCCTTGTCCGCGAGGTTGCCGCCCTTTTCCATGAGGTCGGCGAGCAGGTCGATGGCCGCTGCCTTGTCGGCAGGCTTTGCCCCGAGCTCAATGCTCTCCGCCTTGAGGAGATCGGTGATTCTCATTGTGTGTGTACACTCCTTTTTATTGATAAAGAAAGGGATGAATGCAAATTTGGCAGCCTCCCTCTTTGAGGGAGGGGGACCGCGAAGCGGTGGTGGGAGTAGTAGGGTGCGATAGCCGAACGAGCATATCGGCGATACTAAAGTCCTTTAGTTGCGGTTTATATGTTGTCAGGCTTCTGCTTCCAACTACTCCCCCCGCCCTTCGGGCCCGTCCCCCCTCATGGAGGGGGGCTGCACATCTCCAGGCCCCCGCCCTTCGGGCCCGTCCCCCCTCATGGAGGGGCAATGTCATTAAGTTAGTGCACTTGGATGGGATAATATTCAAGCAGCGCGGTATCGTGCATCGACGGCTTTTTGTTGCGATAAACGTCTCGCATAGG
>OMZR01000115.1 GCA_900315575.1 uncultured Veillonellaceae bacterium | reverse complement strand
CCTTCATGAAGTTCACGGCATCGTAGATCTCGAGGTCCCCCGTGTCGAAATACATACAGTCGAGGCCGAGGACGTCGCTCATGACGTTCTTCGGGAAGACGCCCTGATACTTGAGATTGTGAATCGTATAGACCGTCTTGATCTTCTCATAGCGCTCGTCGCCCATGTGCTCGAGCTTCAAGAACACATTGACGAGGCCGGCATGCCAGTCGTTCGTGTTGATGACGTCCGGCCAGAAATCCATGGCCGGCAGCAGATTCAGCACGGCGCGGCAGAAGAACGAGAAGCGCTCGGCATCGTCGTCATAGCCGTAGAAGCCTTCGCGGCCAAAATACTCCTCGTTGTCCACGAAATAATACGTGACGCCGTCGAGCTCATATTTGTCGAGGCCGACGTACTTCGAACGCCAGGAGACATTGAGCTCGCCGTCATAGACGTGCTCCATGTTGTCGCGGTACTCTGCGGGAATCTTGCCGAACTTCGGCATGATGACCCGGACGTCCACGCCATCTTCTTTGAGTGCTTTCGGCAGCGACCCTGCCACATCAGCGAGGCCGCCGGTCTTGGCAAAGGGAACTGCCTCAGCTGCTACATACAATACTTTCATACCCATACCCGCACATCCTCCTCAGAAAAATTCTTGCGATTTCCATTTTGCAATCATTCGTTGGCGGCTTTCGTCGCCGCTTTCTTCCGAGTCGTCCGCGTCGTGCTCTTGCGGGCGGTCGTCTTTTTCGCCGTCGTACGGCGCTTTTTCGGCGCAGCCTCGGCGTCTGCCTTCTTGGCAGCCGTTTTGCGCGTACGCGTCGTCTTCTTCGCAGCAGGCTTCTTTTCCGCCGCTTTCTTAGCCGTCGTCTTTTTCGCTGGAGCCTTGGCAGCTGCAGCTTCTATCTCAGCAGAGGCTTCTTCCTGTACCGGCTTCTCGATGTCGAGCGGTTCTTCCTTCTCGTCATCCTTGCGGCCCGACGCCGCTGTGCCGCGCAGGCGCAGGTAGACCGTTGCGAGCGGCGGAACCGTCAGGCGGATGGACTGCTCGCGGCTGTGCCACGGCACATCCTCGCTCTGGAGGTCGCCATTCTTGACGCCGCTGCCGCCGAAGGCCTCATCATCGCTGTTGAAGACTTCATAATAGACGCCTTTCTTCGGCACACCGATACGGTAGTCATGACGCACCTCCGGCGTGAAGTTGCAGAGCGCGATGATGAAGTCCTCGCCATCCTTCGCCTTGCGGACGAAGGAGATGACGCTGTTCTCATTGTCATCGGGATCAATCCACTGGAAGCCGTTCCAATCGAAATCGACTTCCCAGAAGACCTTGTTCTCACAGTAGAACTTGTTGAGCGCGCGGCTGTACTCGAGCATCTTCGTATGCATCGGATACTTCTGCACGAGGTGCCAGTCGAGGCTGTCATCATACTTCCATTCGATGAACTGGCCGAACTCGCCGCCCATGAACAGGAGTTTCTTGCCCGGATGTGCGATCCAGTAGCCGAAGAATGCACGGAGATTTGCGAACTTCTGCCAGTAGTCGCCTGGCATCTTGCTGATCAGCGAGCACTTGCCATGCACGACCTCGTCATGCGACAGCGGCAGCACGAAGTTCTCGCTGAACGCATACATGAACGAGAACGTGACCTTGTCGTGGTTCCATTTGCGGTAGATGGGGTCGAGGCTCATGTACTTGAGCATGTCGTTCATCCAGCCCATGTTCCACTTGTAGTTGAAGCCCATGCCGCCCATGTACACCGGCTTCGAAATCAGCGGCCATGCCGTCGATTCCTCGGCGATCATGAGCGCCTGCGGATGATACTTGAAAATCGTCTCGTTGAGCTTTTTGAGGAAGTCCATGGCTTCGAGGTTGCCCGTGTCGCCGTACTTGTTCGGCGTCCACTCGCCATCCTTGCGGCCATAGTTGAGATACAGCATATTCGCGACCGCGTCGATGCGCAGGCCGTCGATATGGTATTCCTCGAACCAGAACAGGGCGTTCGAAATCAGGAAGCTCTGCACTTCCGTGCGGCCGTAGTCGAAGTTCGTCGTGCCCCATTCCCAGTTCTCGGCGCGCTGCTCATTGTCCGACTCGTAGAGCGTGCCGCCATCGAAATGACGGAGGCCCTGCTCATCCTTGCAGAAATGGCCCGGCACCCAGTCCATGATGACGCCGAGACCGGCGGCATGCGCCTTGTCAACGAGATAACGAAAATCGTCTGGTTCGCCATAGCGGCTCGTGACGGCATAGTAGCCCGTCGCCTGATAGCCCCACGATCCATCGAACGGATGCTCGCAGAGCGGCATGAACTCGATGTGCGTGTAATGCATCTTCGAGCAGTAATCGACGAGCTGATCGGCGAGCTCGCGGTACGAGAGGTACTCGCCATCCATCGTGCGGCGCCAGGAACCAGCGTGCACTTCATACGTCAGCATCGGGCGCTCGTAGCTCGACTCCTTCGCCTTCTTGTCCTGCCAGGCTTTGTCCTGCCAGTCATAATGCGAGAGGTCGTACAGCCGGGAAGCCGTGTTCGGCTTCTTTTCGGCATAGAACCCATACGGGTCTGCCTTCATGATGTGCGGGCCGCCCCACTGCGGCTCGATGGCGTACTTGTAGATGTCGCCTTCCTTGAGGCCCTCGATGAAGCACTCCCAGATCTCGCCGTCGCGGATGCGGATCATCGGGTCGACGCGCGTATCCCAGCTGTTGAAATCGCCGACGACGCTGACGGACTTCGCATGCGGCGCCCAGACGGCAAACCTTACCCCTTTTTTGCCATCCTGCTCGACGAAGTGTGCACCGAGCATCTCATACGCATGATAGTTCGTTCCCTGGTGGAACAGATACAAATCGAATTCACTCAAATCCGACGTTTTCATGAGAACCCCCCTCAAAGTTCTGCTTTCCCCTGATGGTAACTTCTTCTTCCTATCAATCCATTTTCTGTTGTGTGCTGGATCACCCGATCATGACCGGCTTGACCTGCCAGATCTCCTTCGCGTACTCGTCAATCGTGCGATCCGAAGAGAAGATGCCGGAGTTCGCAATATTGACAGCACAGCTGCGGAGCCAGTGGAAGTGGTCTTTGTAGCGGCGATAGATTTCCCGATGTGCCTCAGCATAAGCGTTGAAATCCTTCAGGATGAAGAACTCGTCGTTCTGATGCACGAGGTAGTCAAAGAGCGAATGGAAATCGCCATACGTGCCGTCGGTCAGCTGGTTGACGACTGCGCGGACGTCTTCATTGTTGTTGTACTCGTCCCAGGCCGAATAGCCGCCATTTGCATAGTAGTCGAGGACTTCTTCTGCTTTGAGGCCGAAGATGACGATGTGCTCGTCGCTGCCGACCGCGTCACGCATCTCGACGTTCGCGCCGTCGAGCGTGCCGATCGTGATGGCGCCGTTCATCATGAACTTCATGTTGCCCGTGCCGGAAGCCTCTTTCGACGCCGTCGAAATCTGCTCGGAGACATCGGCCGCCGGATAGACGATTTCGCCGATGGACACGCCGAAGTTCTCGATATAGACGACCTTGAGCATCTTGTTCGTCTCAGGGTCATTGTTGACTTTCTCGGCCACCGCATTGATGAGGCGGATGGTCTCTTTCGCGATGTAGTAGCCCGGTGCTGCCTTGCCGCCGAAGAAGTACGTCGTCGGCTCCATCATAAAGTCCTTGTCATGCGCCTTCAAGTGGTTGTACTGGTACATGATGTGCAGGATGTTCATGAGCTGGCGCTTGTACGAATGGATGCGCTTGACCTGGATATCGAAAATCGTATCCGAATCGACGTCGATGCCGTTGTGCTTCTTGACGTATTCCGCGAGCGCCGTCTTGCGAATCTTCTTGACCCGGTCGAGCTCGGCGAGGACGGGCTTGTCATTGATGGCGTCATTGAAGAGGTCGAGCTGCTCCGGATGACGGTGCCAGCGACGGCTGCCGATCGTCTTGTCGAGGAGCTCCATGAGCTCCGGGTTCGCGCCCATGAGCCAGCGGCGATGCGTGATGCCGTTCGTCTTGTTGTTGAAGAGGCGCGGATTGTACTCGTAGAACGGGTGCAGCGTCGTCGATTTCAGGATGCCCGTATGAATCTTTGCGACACCGTTGACACTGTGGCTGCCGACAATAGCGAGGCGCGCCATGTGCACCATGCCGTCTTGGATGATTGAGAGCTCATGCACGCGGCCTTCGTCGCCCGGATAGCGGTCGCGCACTTCCTCGACCCAGCGGCGGTTGATTTCATCAATAATCATGTAGACGCGCGGCAGCAGCGGCTGGAACATGTCAATCGGCCACTTCTCGAGCGCCTCCGGCATAATCGTGTGGTTCGTGTATGCCATCGTATTCTTCGTGATGGCCCAGGCTTCATTCCATTCGAAGCCTTCTTCATCGACGAGGATGCGCATGAGCTCGGCCACGCAGAGAGCAGGATGCGTATCGTTGATATGGATGGCGATTTTCTTGGAGAAATCGTGGAGGTTCATGCCCGTCTTCTTGTAGTGGCGGACGATGCTCTGAACACCGGCCGAGACGAGGAAGTACTCCTGAATCAGGCGCATGCGGCGGCCGTCATACGTGCTGTCATCAGGATACAGGAACTCCGTGATGCTCTCGACGAACTGGCGGTACTCGTTCTTGCGGCGCATTTCGTCCTGCGAAAGGCGGCCGTAATCCGAGAAGTCGCGGTTGACCTCGGCGTTCCAGAGGCGCAGCGTGTTGACCGTGTTGTTGTGATAGCCGACAATCGGCACATCATACGGCACAGCCATGACCGTCATCGGATTTTCGTAGACGAGCTTGAGACTGCCGTCTTCCATCTTCTTCATGTAGGCATTGCCGTTGAACTTGACGTCGATGGCCTTGTCCGGCTTGCGGTACTCCCAGGCAAAACCGTTCTTGAGCCAGTTGTCCGGAATCTCGACCTGGTTGCCGTCGACAATCTTCTGCTCGAACAGACCGTACTGGTAGCGGATGCTGCAGCCGTGACCCGGCAGACGATGCGCTGCCATCGAGTCGATGAAGCAGGCAGCGAGACGGCCGAGGCCGCCGTTGCCGAGGCCCGCATCCGGCTCTTCCTCATACGTATCCGACAGATTGATGCCGAGGCCGTCGAGGACGTCCTCCACAGCATCCTCGATGCCGAGGTTGATGAGGTTCGACTTCAGCAGGCGTCCGAGCAAGAACTCGATGGAGAAGTAATAGATCTGCTTTTCCTGGCGCTGCATGTAGGCGCTGTTCGTCTTGATCCAGTTCTCCGTGATGAACTGCTTCGCCGTCGCAGCGACCGTCTGGTAGACCTCATTCTTCGTCAGCTCGTGAATCTCGCGGCCCCACATGACATGGGCGGTGTTGACGAAACGCAGGCGCAACGATTCCTTCAGCGCCTCATATTCCCGGTCTCTTTTGATATCCTTTTTCTCCCTTGCCAAATGTAACACTCCCCACTTGAACAATAACTGAAACACAGAAGGCCGCCCGGAACCCGATTCCAAGCGGTCCTCGTATTCAGATTACCACATTTTTGGCAACAATCAAAGGATAATTTGGGGCTCCTTTGAGCCACTTATCCTTGGAGATCGTCACATTCTTGTCGCAGATGACATTCTCGACGAGAGAGCCTTCCTCGATATCGCTCTTCTGCATGATGATCGAGTTCTTGATCTTGACGTCTTTGCCGACCGTGACCCCGCGGAACAGGATGCTGTTCTCAACCTGGCCGCGGATGATGCAGCCATTGGCGATCAAGCTGTTCTTGACATCCGCCGTCTCCTTGTACTGCACAGGAACAGCATCCTTGACCTTCGTGTAGATGCTGTTCTCGCCCATGAAGAGCTCCTGCCAGACTTCTGGCTGCAGGATGTCCATGTTCGCCTTGTAGTAGGCGGCCGTCGAATCGATGTGTGCGACATAGCCGTCATGCTCGTACGCGTAGATCGTGTACTCGTTCGCACGGCGGATGATGCCGTCCATCAGGAGGTCCTGTCCGCCATGCTCGTACGTGTAGCGCACGAGCTCGACGAAGACTTTCTTCTCCATCAGGTAGATGCTCATCGAGACCTTCGAGCCGTCGTAGATGGCCGGCTTCTCCGAGATGTCCTCGACAAGGCCGTTGTCCGCCGTCTCGAGCACGACGTTCTTGCCGACAGACTCCTCGTCTGCCGTATGGTAGACCATCGTGATGTCGGCGCCCGTGTTCTGGTGGAACATCAGGATTGGGTTGAAATCCATGTTGTAAACGAAGCTGCCGCGTGCGAGGAGCACGTACTTCTGCGAGCTGTGCTCGATGAAATCGAGGTTGTGATAGAAGTTCTTGAGGTCGCCCTTGCGGAGATCTTCCTCATCCTTCGAGTACGGCAGGTAGAACAGGCCGTCGTGGCGACGCGCGAGATCCCAGTCTTTGCCGGAACGCAGATGGTCGAGCACGGAACGCGGCTCATCCGGCAGCATGATGCCGACATTCTGGATGCCGGAATTCACCATGCTTGAAAGCGCGAAGTCAATGAGGCGGTAGCGCCCCGCGAACGGGATCGACTCGACGGCGCGCTTCTCCGCGAGCTCGCGGATGAGGCTCTTCTTTTCCTGAAGGTCGACGATACCCATGACAGTTTTCAATGTATTCACCCCGTTTGAATATCACATTTTTAAATGGAAGGAAGAACTGTCAGCCAGCCTGCTTGGAGCCAGCAGCCGGAAGAACGTTCTCACCCTCGGCGACGACCGTGATGGCACCTTTTGCACCTTCGACGCGGGCCTCCGGAGCGATGTCGCAGTTCTGCGCGACGATGGCATAATCGACGACCGCGCCGTCACCGATGACCGTCGACGGCATGATGACAGAATTCGTGACCTTTGCACCCTTGCCGATACGAACGCCTGGGAAGATGACGGAATTCTCGACTTCGCCAAGCACCATCGAACCTTCCGAAACCATGGAGTTCTTGATCTTGGCATCCGGGCCGACATAGTGCGGCGGCATGGACGGGTTCGACGAATAAATCTTCCAGTCGCCATTCAGCTCGAACGGAGGCTCGTCCTGCAGGAGATCCATATTTGCCTGCCAGAGGCTCTCGATCGTGCCGACATCCTTCCAATAGCCTTCGAATGCATACGAGAACAGGCGCGCCTTGTCCGCCAGCATCTTCGGAATGATGTTCTTGCCGAAGTCATGCGCCGACGTCTCATCCTTTGCATCGTCTTCCAGGTACTTCTTGAGGAAGCTCTTGTTGAAGACGTAGATGCCCATGGAAGCGAGATTGGATTTCGGCTTCGCCGGTTTCTCCTCGAATTCCTCGATGCGGCCCGTCTTGTCGGTGTTCATGATGCCGAAGCGCGGAGCTTCTTCCCAAGGCACCTGGATGACACCGATCGTCGCATCCGCTTTGTTCTTCTTGTGCGCCTCGAGCATCCACGAATAATCCATCGTGTAGATGTGGTCGCCCGAAAGAATCAGCACATACTCAGGATCTGCGAGGTCGATGAAATTAAGATTCTGATAGATGGCATCCGCCGTGCCGCGGTACCAGTCCGCACCCTTCTCGCGTGCATACGGAGGCAGGATGAAGACGCCGCCGTCCTTCGTGTCGAGATCCCACGAGCTGCCCGATGCGAGGTAGTTGTGGAGCTCGAGCGGACGGTACTGCGTCAGCACGCCGACCTTCTCGATGCCGGAATTCGCGCAATTGCTGAGCGGAAAATCGATGATGCGGTATTTGCCGCCGAACGGCACCGCCGGTTTCGCGATGTTCTTCGTGAGAGCACCGAGGCGGCTTCCCTGGCCGCCCGCCAAGATCATGGCCAAGCATTCTGTCTTTCTCATAAGTATAACCCCCCTGGATGTCTGGCGAGCCGGAAGGCCCCTATTCCTCCCGCGCTCCCTGTCCCAAAAGACAACCAACGCTATAACATATTTCGTTCGCAAAAGGAAAAGAAAAATATCTCATTTGATTTTTCTGTCAATTTCGCCATTCATCGCGGCAGTTGCACGCCTGCCGCTCCGGATGGCCTGACCTTTTGTTGACCTCTTGCAATCCTTATACTGAAAAGATTCTACATTCGGAAACAAAGTCCTTCTTCTATTTCAATTTTTTCTTCTTTTTCCCATCTTTTTTGAAAATGTAGTACAATAGAAGAAAAACGCACATCCCATCGAAAACCATCCCAGAAGAAAGGAGCTTTTTTATGGAATTGAAAGCCTTCAAACGAAGGGCGCGCCGCTTCGCTGCCGCTGCCTGCGCCCTGCTGCTCCCCGCCGCTGTCCTCTTCACCGCGCCGCAGATGGCTGCCGCCGATCCCGTGAAGCCCGTCGTCACAGCCGACGCGAAAACGTATGACGAAAACACGGGCTGCTACCACCTCCAGGGCAACGTCACCGTCACGTCAGGCGATCGCGTGGCACGCATGGACGACGCGCAGGTCAGCGCAACGAATCTCGAAATCTGGGGACAGGGCAACGTCTCGCTCCAGAAGGGCGACGAGCTCGTCTTCACGGCCGACGCCGTCTACCTCGAAGGCTTCGCGCCATCCGCCACGCTCTTCGGCCGCGTCAACCTCGAACGCCCGGGCCTCGTCATCCGCGCTGAAAGCGTGACCTGCGACTGGAAATCCGGCACGGCGACATTCCACGGCCACGTCATCTGCATTGACGGCGGCCGCGAACAGGTCGCTGGTACGCTCGTGTATGATATGGAAAGCGGGCAGGTGCTCAAAAACAGCTGAAAAAATGGCTTCCGCAAGTGCGTAATTCGCACCCGCGGAAGCCATTTTCTATCGAATTGACATGACCTACAGGGGACTCCCCCCGCCCTTTGGGCCCCGTAAATCCTCCACTGGAGGATTTACGCCCCTCTAGAGGGGGGCTAGCTCAAAAGACAATCTTCGTGAAATCGGCGACGCAATTGACGGTTTCGTCAATGGATTTCAGCAGGCCGAGGCGGTTATTCTTGACCGCTTCATCCTTGTCCATGACGAGCACGCCGTCGAAGAAGGCGTCGATGGGCTTCGAGAGCTCCGTCAGCGCATCGATGGCGCCCGTGTAGTCCTCGCCTTTGACGAGGCTCTCGACGGCGCTCTCCGTCGAGGTGTACGCCTGATAGAGGCTCTTCTCGACATCCTCTTTGAAGAGGGATTCGTCAATCTTGTCAGCGTCTGCTTTCTTCGCGAGATTCGCGACGCGGACGAACGCCTGGATGTTCGCCTCTGCGCTGTCCTCAGCGACGAATTTCTGCACAGCCTGTGCGCGAAGTTCGACACTGTAGAGGTCGTCGACATCGCCGAGCACGCTGTCGATGACGTCGTAACGGACATGTTCGCCCTCGAGCACGTTCTTGAGGCGCAGACGCAGGAAGTCAGCAACGTCCTGC
>OMZR01000032.1 GCA_900315575.1 uncultured Veillonellaceae bacterium | reverse complement strand
ACGTCATGACCGTGCCACCGAGATCATTCATGAGGTGCGCCGCACGCAGGATGTTTTCTGACTGGCCAGAACTCGAGATCGCGACGAGCACGTCGCCCTCGCCTGCCGCCATTGCAAGCTGGCGGGAGAAGACTTCATCGTAGCCGTAGTCATTTGCGAGACATGTCAGCGTGGCAGGATCATGCATGCTATGCGTCGAGAGACGGCCATTCTTCAGGAAGTCCGTGTTCATGTGCATGGAGATGCCAGCGCTGCCGCCATTGCCGATGAAGAAGAGTTTCTGTGTTGCACCATGCAGCGCATAGAAGCAATCAACGAGACGCTGCAGGAACGACGTGTAGTCGATCTGCCTACCGTTGATATCGCAAACGGCATCCGCCAGGCAGACTAGAAGATCTTTCAGATATGCATTCGAAATCGGTTGTTTCATCTCCGTGCTTCATACCTTTCCTTGTCTTTTAGGAAAACAAAAACACGCCATCCCGGCCGTCTCCGTTCTCTTCCTATGAAAAGAACGAAGGCAGCCGAAACGGCGTGTCCGATATTCGATTTTGAGTGAGAATCCAGCTGTGGAAAAGGAGCGGTTTAAAGGATCGCTCTTACCCCCCCCCCATTTCATATAACATATTGATGATATGCATATACTCTCACCCCATGAACTATACAAAACCTATATTGGTATCTTACCATGCGTTTTGAGGAATTGCAACCGCATCAGGGGTAATGGACAAATCTTTCGCAATTCTACAGCCAGTCTGTCGGGACAAAATTTTGTTCGCAATAGGTCAATTCCCAGTTTCCTTCGTCATCATACAAAGACTTTGCGGCAATCGCATACACTTTGCATTCTTTTTTGACGACTTCGCGAATAGACTGCTTCTTTAACGTGAAAAGTCGTCGTTTAAGGCAGGCGTCATAAAATCGCCATGGACGGATGTCTGTCTGGATTCCCGTTAGATGCTTGAAATTCTCTGGCTGAAAAACAACATCTGCTGTCTCTATGCACTGATGAAGGGCGCTCTTGTAGATCAGGCGAAACATCCTCTGAGACAGTTTTTCCCTGATAGCTTGTTACTGCCGCATATAAAATGGAGATGGCCTCGTCTTGCCACATCCCGAAGGCCCGAGAAGCGTCGTGAACGTATGCGAGGCCACCGTCAGAGAAGGATCCGACAGCACGCAAAATGTGCATGTCATGGAGCTTCTTGTCATCTCTGCAGGTACGCATTAACTTCTTTCTGCAATCGGTTGAGGGCGTTGTCAAACGAGACGGTGCCGTGGACGAGTTTTGCAATCTCGGTGTCGGCGAGCAGCATGGCGCCTTCGTAGCGCTTGAATTTCGGAGCCGTAACGGCGTGGTCAAGCGTTTCGCCGAGGAGCGCGGGCGTGAGCGAGGCCGTGACGCCTTCGCCGAAGACGTCGGCGGGCGCGGCGGTTTCGAGGATGCCGCGCTTGGCGGGGAGGCCCTGCGTGTGCGCGAGGACGCTCTTCTGCGCTTCGTCGCTCGTCGTGATGTCCCGCAGGAATGCCCAGGCGAGCGCTTTTTCATGCGTGCGCGCGGAAATGCCCGCGAGCAGGACGCCGAGCGGGGCATGCGGCGTGCCGCCTGGCTGCTCGGGGAGCGGGATGCAGTCCCATTCGAAATTCATGTATTTCTTGATGCGCCAGGGATAGGGCTTGTACGTGCGGTATTCGGCGAAGGAAAACGGGCGGAACGCGACGCGGCCAAGGTCGAAGTCGCGCGGCGTGACCTGGTGGCCGCGCGTGAGCGCCGAAAGCTTCATGCAGAAGCGCACGGCCTGCTCGACTTCGGGCGCGGCGAAATACGAGGCGCGGCCGTCGTCGCGGAAGAGCTGTGCGCCCGTTGCTGTGGCCGCGAGCTGCCAGCCATAGTCATAGGCGCCAAACTGGTCGAGCGTGCCATTGCCATCCGTGTCGCGCGTGACGGCGGCCGCGATGCGGTAGAAGTCGTCGAACGTCCAATGGCTTTCGGGCATGGCGATGCCTTCGCGCGCGAGGAGCGTCTTGTTGACGAACATGAGCCGCGTCATGCAGGCGAGCGGCAGCGCCATGCTTTCGCCGTCGTACTGGCCGTAGGCAAAGGCGGCAGGATAAAAGGCGCTGGCGTCAAAAGCTGCATCGTCTTTTTCAAGCGGCGCGAGCGGCAGCAGCGCCCCCTGCGCGGCGTAGAGCTCGAAGTCCTCGGGCAGCAACAAAAAGACGTCGGGTTCGTCACCCGCGAGGAAGCGCTTGGCGAGCCATTCGCCGTAATCGTCGCGCGAGATGCCGCTCACGTACGTCACTTCGACGCCCGGGTGCGCTTCTTCAAACGCGGCAATCGATTCGTCGAACAGGCCGTAGAGGTCGCCGCCCGGCACGCCCCACGGGCTGCCGACGAAGATGCCGACGCGCAGGACGTGCGGCGTCGGCCGCAGGGCATAGCAGAGGCATGCCGCGCAAAAGAGAATGACGAGCGGCGTCAGGATGATCTGCCAGCGACTGTATCCATGCCCGCTCATTTTTCAATCTCCGCATGGACGAGGCCCGTCTGCACGGCCCAGAGCGCGAGCTGCGTACGGTCTCGGAGGCCGAGCTTGCCGAGCGCCGACGAGAGGCCGTTTCGCACCGTGCCGCCCGAAAGCGCGAGGCGGTCAGCGATTTCCTTGTTCGAGAGGCCGTGGCCGACGAGGTTCGCGATGTTGCGCTCCGTGCGCGTGAGCTCGTCGGCCCCCGGTGCCTCCGGCGCGGCGCAGAAGCTCCCCTGCGCCATCTGGCTGAAGAATTTCACGACTTTCGCCGTGACCTCCGGCGTCATGATCGCGCCGCCCGACGTGACTTTCCGGATCGCGGCTGCGAGCTCCTGCATCGAAACGCCTTTCAAGAGGTAGCCGCTCGCACCGTTTCGCAGGGCACCGTAAACGTATTCATCATCGTCGAACGTCGTCAGGACGATGACCTTGACCTCGGGATGGCGCTCCTTCACGGCCTTCGTTGCCTGCACGCCGTCGATGACGGGCATGCGGATGTCCATGAGGATGACGTCGGGCACGTCCGCCTCCACGAGGCTCAGGAGCTCCTGCCCGTCTTTGGCGAGGCCCGTGACCTGCATGTCGCTGTTCTGCCCGAGCACGATGCCAAGGCTTTCGCGGATGAGCTCCTGGTCGTCCGCAATCATGACGTGAATCATCTGACGTCGTTCCCTTCTGTCTGCTGTAGATCTTTTGTTTGTTCCGCGCCTTCGGAAAGCGCCGCCTTCCGCTCGGGGATGACGACTTCGAGCGAGAAGCCGTGCCCGCCGAATGCCTGCCCGCTTTCATAGCGGACCGTGCCGTGCAGGAGGCCGACGCGCTCCTTCATGTGCTTGAGGCCGAACCCTTCCTCGACGCGGCCATCTGCATCGACGGGCGCGCCCTCGCCGTCATCGTAGAGCAATAAATAGATGCGCCCCTGCTCGACCGTGATCGTGACGGTCTGGTGCTGCGCGTGGCCATGGCGGTTCGCATTCGTGATGCCTTCCTGCACGACGCGGTAAACGACTTCTTCCTCGTCCTCGCGCAGGTGTGCGGGCATTTTGAGGATGTTCAGCCGCACGTCCATGCCCGTCGAGGCGCAGAATTCCATCGTCATGTGTTCGAGCGCTTCGCGCAACGGCATCTTTTCGAGATCGTCGGGGCGGAGCTTCTTCACGCTGCGGCGCACGTCCTTGATGCCTCTGAGCGCTGTCTCGCGGATTTTCACGAGCTGCTGCTTCGTGAAATCGGGCGCGGTATCGACCATAACGATGCAGGCGTCAAGCCCCGCCGCAATGCCCGTCAGCGCGTGGCCGAGCGTGTCGTGGATTTCACGCGCGAGGCGGTTGCGCTCGCGCGTCTCGGCCGTGCGCTCGGCCTCGATGGCGTAGGCACGCAGACGCAGATTTGCGTCGGCGAGCTGGTCGTTCAGCATGGCGATGCGCTGCTTTTCCGCATGGCTGCCTTTGAGGATGACGACGAGGTAGCCGATGAAGAGCACGAGGTTCAGCGAGACGAGCCCGCCGCGCAGCGCCGAGAGCACGGCGCGCACGGGTTCCACATAATAGGCCGTGTAGGCGTCGAACGGCACGGCATGCACGGCGAACGCCGCGAGGCTATAGTCGGCAATCGCATAGAGCACGAGCATTGCGCCGATCAGCAGATACCCCTGGTTGCGCCCCTCATAGCGGTGCATGAGATCGGCGACAACGAGCAGCACGACGCCGTCATAGGCGAGATTCAGACTGCGCATGCAGGCGAGGCAGGCCACGATCTCGATGACGAGGCACGTCCAGTGCATCGCGCGCGGCAGCGTATCGCGCCGGTAAAGATGCCCCGCCGCCCAGAGCACAAACAGCGACGCCAGCGGCAGCGCCAATCCGAGCTCCGGTGACAGCGGCATCGCGGGCAGGTCTTCAAGGAACGCACGAGCATTCATCGAAGCGATGATCTTCTGCTGCGTCACGCTCATAAAGCCCGCGAGCAGAAAGACGACGAGCGCGTTGTAAACCAAAAGAATGCGGTGCGCCAGCGTGCGCGCAGCGCGAGGCGTCCCAATCAAGGATTCATTCCCAGGCATTGACATCCACCTCTCCGATGTTTTCCGACGTGAGCAGACGCGTCGGGAGGACGATGTGACGGTCGAGGGTGTTGCCGCCGAGGATGTCGTAGGCGGCGGTGGCGGCGTCGCGGCCGATGCTGCGCGGGGACTGGGCAGCGGTGATGATGTGATGGCCGCTCGCGATGAGTTCTTTGATTTCCGGCACGCCATCGACGCCGTAGACCGTGATGTCGCCCATGCGGCCAGCGGACTGGAGCGCTGCCATGACGCCGAGGGCCGTCGGGTCATTGAGCGCCATGATGGCGGTCGTCTCGGGGTGCTCGGCGAGGAGCGCCTGCGCAGCCGGCATGGCGAGTTCGAGCTGTCCCTGGCACTCGGCTTCGCCGACGATGGTGAAGCCGTCGTGCCCGGCCAAGGCGTCGCAGAAGCCCTGGATGCGGTCGACGGCCGAGCGGGCTTCGGAATGTTTCAAAAGCAGGATGTTCGCGTGATCGGCATGCGCGAGCAGGTGCTCGGCGCAGCTGCGGCCAGCCGCGTAGTTGTCAGATTCGACAGTCGCCGCGACGAGCTCGCTGTCCTGCACGTTCGTGTCAATCGTGATGACGGGGACGTGCGCCGCGTGCGCGATTTCGAGTGCGGGGCCCATGCGCTGCCAGTCGACGGGATTGAGGAAAATCAGCGAGACGCCCTCGTCGATGAGGTTTTTCACTTCCTCGGTCTGCCGCTCGACGGAGAGCGCCGGGTCGCGCGAAATCAGCACGTCGCCGTGGTTCTCGACGGCCGTGCGGATTTCCTCGTCGATGATTTCGTAGAACGGGTTCGAGCGCGTCATGTAGATGGCGCCGATCTTGCGGCGGGACTCGTCCTGGCGGGCGGAGAAGTCGTGGTGGACGAGGGCAGACGCGCCCGTGAAAAAAAGGAGCAGAACAGCTGTAATTGCAATATACCAAAATCGTCGTTCGTTTGATGGCATGAAAACTTTGCTCCTTTACTTCGCACCCGCGGAAGATACGTCATACAAATTGTTATGCCATGCAAGGGACTGTCGACTGCGTCGGCATAAGCGACCTCTAAGCGCTAAAGCACTAAGAGTCTGCTTATCCCCCTGCCACTTCGTGGCCCTCCCCCCTCCGGGAAGGGGGCTGGATAAAAGTTATGCTTTGACTGCCCAGCGGAGCTTTGTCGAGTGGGCGCGGGAATTGCGGTAGCATTCTTCCTTGCTCGGGCGGATGACGTCTTTTGCGACGTCGCTGTAGATGCCGGAGCGGTGGAAGGCCTGGAATGCTTTCTTGACGATGCGGTCTTCGCCGGAATGAAACGTCAGGATGGCTGCGCGGCCGCCCGGGGCGAGGGCCTCGGGGAGCTTTTCCATGAACTCGTAAAGGACTTCGTATTCGTGGTTGACGTCAATGCGGAGCGCCTGGAACGTGCGGGCGCTGCTCTTCTTGACGGCGTCCTTTTTTTCTTCGGGCGTCGTGCCCTTCTGGAAATGGACGGAGCGCAGTGCGCGCTCGATGGTTTCATGGAGTGCCTGCGTCGTCTCGATGGGACCGCGCTGTTCGTCGCGGACAATCTGCTTTGCGATGGCGGCGGCAAAAGGCTCGTCAGCATTTTCGACGAGCATGCCCTCGATTTCGTCCTGCGTCATCTCGGCAAGGCGCTCAGCGGCGGACGGACCGGCCTCGGGATTGAGCCGCAGGTCGAGCGGGCCGTCCGTCTTGTACGAAAATCCGCGCGCAGGGTCGTCAATCTGCATGGACGAGACGCCGAGGTCGGCGAGCACGAAGTCAAACAGGCCGACGTCATGCGCGAGCTCGTCAATCTGGCAGAAGTTCATGCGGCGGAAGCTCCAGAGGTCGTCGCCATAGCCTTTGGCGCGGATACGGGCGATGGTCTTTTCGGACTCGATGGGATCGACGTCGCCACCATAGAGATGGCCCGTGCCACCGAGGGCTTCGAGCATCTTGAGCGTGTGGCCGCCATAGCCGAGCGTCGCATCGAAACCGCGCTCGCCAGGCTGGATGGCGAGGACGGAGAGGATTTCGTCGACCATGATGGGGATGTGCATGCCGGCAGGGGTGTTGCCTTTGGCGATGACATGGGCGATTTCGTCGGCATATTTTTCGGGATTCAGTTCTTTGTATTTTTCAGAGAAGTGGCGAGGGTATTTGCCCTTATAGTGGATACGTCTTTTGTGCTCTGATGAGTTTTGTGTTTGCTGTGCCATGGATACTCTCTTGTGTATAAGTGCAGTCTGTATGGGAACACTCCCCCCGCCGCTCACGCGGCCCGTCCCCCCTCTGGGAGGGGGGCTTCTGTATAAGGAATGTTCGGCATATAAAAGGAGACGAAAAATATGCTCCTACTTTAGCCTTCCGTTTCGAGTTTAAAGATTGAAGTGCTTTTCAAGTGCGGCGGCGATGCCGTCGTGGTTGTTGTCGAGGGTGACTTCGTCGGCGATAGCTTTGAGTTCTTCACAGGCGTTGCCCATCGCGACGCCGCAGCCGGCGAATTTCAGCATGTCGATGTCGTTCTGCGCGTCGCCGAACGCCATGACTTCGCTCGGATCGATCTGGAGCTCTCCGCAGACGCGGGCGAGGGATTTTGACTTGCTGACGCCTTTTGCCATGCCTTCATAGAACCACGGCGCGGACTGGACGAAGTCCATCTCGTCCTCGAAGCCTTCGCGGATGAACGGCATGAGCGGCACGAGCGTCTCGTTCTGCGCGGCCGTCAGGATCTTGATGGGGCGCACGCCCGCACGCTCGATGGCGTCGGCGATGTTGTCAACGGTCATGACGTCCATGTTGTTGTTGCGGCTCTCGTCCTGCACCTTGTAGTTCGCGGGGCATGTCGTGACGATGGCGCGGCCGTTGTCGACGACGGGCGAAACGGAGAACTTTTCGAGGTGACGCAAAAAGCGCACGGCGAGCTCATTTGGCAGGCTGCGCGAGAACAGCACATCCTGCGTCGTCGCGTCCTCGATGCGGCCGCCGCCATACGAGAGCAGCAGGCCATGGTGCTTCTCGAGCTCGAGCGCATCGGATTCGCGCTTGAGTCCCGGCGCCTGACGGCCGGACGCGAGCACGACCGTGACGCCATGGCGCTCCTGCACGGCAATCAGAGCCTCGCGCGTCTTCGGCGTGATGACGTGGTCGTCGTTGTTCAGCGTGCCGTCGAGGTCGAGGGCGATCATTCTGTATTTCATAAATATGATTCCTTTCGTTTGCCTTGCTATCAAATCTCTTTCTTCATTCTAGCGAAAGGATGTTTACAAGTCAAACATATCGCATACAGCAGCCTTTCCCCTCGGGAAAGGTGGCGGCCGACAGGCCGACGGAAAGGGTAGTTGGAGGGTCTAGCCGAACTCGTTACGATGATTTTCTTAAGGAACACACCTATATCTTGTCCGGCTATCGCACCTTACTACCCTCTCCGCCTCGCATGCGCTCGGCACCTCTCCCAGAGGGAGAGGCTCCCCTAACAAGAAAAGCCCCTGCAGAAAAAGGCCTTCTGCAGGAGCTGGAGGGACTGTATGATGTTTTATGCGAAGAGGCCGATCGCATAGCCGACGATGCCGAGGGCGAAGAGGCCGAGGATGATGACGAGCGGGTTGACGCCCTTCTTGAGGAGCGCCATGCACGCGAACGTCATCAGCAGAGGCACAACGCCCGGCATGAGGCTGTCGAGGATGGTCTGCACGGTCGTTGTGACCTGCTCGCCCGCGCTGTTCGTGTACGAGGACAGCACGAGCGGCATGTTGACCGTCGTCCATTTCGCGACGAGGGCGCCCATGACGAGAAGTCCGAGGACGGATGAGCCTTCCGTGAGGTAACGCATCTTGTTGCCGCCCATCTCGTCGACGAGCTCCGTGCCCTTGTCATAGCCGTACATGACGCCGTACCAGTTCGTGGCGAGGCGGATGGCGTTGAAGACAACGAAGAAGATCAGCGGGCCCATGATGCTGCCCGTGATGGCGATGCCAGCGCCGAGAGCCGCGAGCACCGGGCGCAGCGTGCCCCAGAAAATCGGGTCGCCGACGCCGGCGAGCGGACCCATGAGGCCGACTTTGACGCCGGAGATTGTCGCGTCCTCGATGTCCGCGCCGTTGGCTTTCTTTTCCTCCATCGCGGCCGTGATGCCCATGATCGGCGAAGCGAGGAACGGCTGCGTGTTGAAGAATTCGAGGTGGCGCTTCATAGCCGCCTTGAGCTCATCGCCCTGATAGAGCTTCCGCAGGGCCGGCAGCAGAGCAACGCAGAAACCAATGGCCTGCATGCGCTCGAAGTTGAACGAGCCGAGGAGGAAGTTCGAACGAATGAAGATGCTGACGAGGTCTGACTTGCTGAGTTTCTTTTCCATTTTTCGCTGTCCTCCCCTTACATGAGATCCGAATCGTCAATGTCATCGAGCGGATCGCCCGTGCCACCGCCGGCACCCGAAGCTGCTGCTTCCTGCGCAGCGAGGTCGCGCTGGAGGCCCTTGATGTGGAAGTAGGCGCAGATGAGGCCGATGGCACCAAAGCCGATGAGGTTGACGTTCGTGAAGACGGCGATGAGGAAGCCGAGGAAGAAGAACGGCATGAGCGCTTTCGCGTTCATCATGTTGATGACCATCGCATAGCCGACGACGACGATGAAGCCGCCGGAAACCTGCAGGCCGCGCGTGATGACTTCCGGAATGGAGGCGAGCAGTGCATTGACTGTGTCCGTGCCGGCGATGGCTGCGACGAGCGCAGCCGGGACAGCGACGCGGATGCCCTGCAGCAGCAGGCCGCCGATGTGGCACATCTCGATGCCGAAGCCATTCCCCTGGAGCGCGAACTTATCGGCGAGATGCTGGAAGAAGACGGTGATCGTGCGGACGAAGATCGTCAGCACCTGGCCGGCAGCAGCGAGCGGAACGGCGATGGCGATGCCGGCGCCGATGCTCTGATGGCCGACGATGACGAGGATGGCCGAGATGACGGATGCGAGCGCGGCATCCGGCGCCATGGCGGCACCGACGTTCATCCAGCCGAGGGCGAGCATCTCAAGCGTGCCGCCGAGGATGATGCCGGTCGTCATATCGCCGAGCACGAGGCCGACGAGCGTGCAGGCGACGAGCGGACGATGGAACTGGCACTCATCGAGCACCGACCCCATGCCCGCGACAGCCGCGACGAGCACGAGGAGCAGGAATTGAATCGAACTCATTTTATATATCCCCCTAAAATTTCCCTTGTTCTATGAAATTCCTTGTGTGTGTTTCCCCTGTTGAAATTCCAAAATGGCAGATGCTTTGATCTTCCCCAAGATCAGAGCAGGCCTTTGTCCTGCAGGACTTTCATGGCGTCCATCTTCTGCTCGGTCGCGAGCTTGCGGATCTCGACCTCGATGCCCATGTCATGAAGCTCCTTGATGGCTGCGACGTCTTCCTTGTTGACGGCGACAGCCTGCGAAATCAGCGTGTCGCCCTCTTTGTACGTCATGCCGCCGAGGTTGACGGACTTGAACGGGATGCCGCCCTTCACGGCGCGGACGACGTCGCCCGGGTTCGTGAAGAGGAACAGCGTCTTGAACGGCGCATACTTCGGGTTCTTGTACGCCTCGCAGGCTTTCTCGACCGGGATGACGTATGCCTTGAGGCCCGGCGGCGTGACCTGCAGCAGCAGCTTCTTCCTGAGCGTGTCCTTTGCGACGTCGTCGTTGCAGCACATGATGCGGTTGCAGCCCGTGATCTTCGACCAGACGGTCGCGACCTGGCCGTGAATCAGACGATCATCGATGCGGCAGAATGCGATTTCCATGATGGTTCTCCTTTCGCGTGTTCCCGAGGAACTTTCCCCTGAAATTCCTCGAATCTGGATTACTGTTGGAATCTTTGACGTTGAATGATTACATGGAACATACTACCATCAAAACCCGCCAAAGTCAGCGGAAGGATGTCATGATTTTCCGAAAAACGATGTGACAGATGTCATTTCTTTGAAATTTTCTACTGGCATTTGCACGTTCGTTCTATTATAATGGACATGATGATCAAAAACTTTCCAGTCAACGGAGACTGCCTCGCAGATGTGCGGGGCAGTCTTTTGTTTTCTCTGTGTGTTTGTGAAGCGGGGTTGTGGTATGGAACTGACAAAATACGAAATCTTTGCCGATGCAGCAAAGACGGGAAATTTCACAAAGACGGCAGACCGCATGGGCTACACGCAGCCGGCCGTGAGCCGCACGCTGCGGCTTTTGGAACAAGAGCTCGGCTTTCCGCTCTTCGTGCGTCAGAAGAACGGTGTCGAGCTCACGTCGTCGGGGCAGATGATCCTGCCGTACGTGCGCAACCTGCTCGCCGAAGAAAAGCTGCTCGCGCAGCAGGTCTCCGAAATCCGCGGCATCCATACGGGACGGCTGACGATTGCCTGCTTCGCGAGCGTCTCGCGCGTGCTACTGCCGCATTTCCTCGCGGCGTTTCAGGCGTCGTACCCCGGCATCCAGGTCGAGCTCATGGAGGGCGGCACGGACGACATCGTGCGCTGGGTGACGGAAAATGTCGCGGACTTCGGCATCCTGAGCCACCGCCACATCGGCGGGCTCTCGTGGTTGTCGCTCTGGCGCGACCCGCTTGTCGCCGTCGTGCCGCGCGAGGAGCCGTTCCTCTCGATGAAGGCGTTCCCCGTCGAAAAGATGACGGCGCAGCCGTTCATCCTCTCGGCCGATGGCACGGACTACGACATCCACCATATGCTGAGCACGACGAAAATCCGTCCGACGATCCGCTTCACGTCAAAGGATGACCATGCCATCGTCTCGATGGTCGCAAACCACCTCGGCATGAGCATCCTGCCGCGCCTCGTCGTGCTCGACCTCGCGCACCTCGTGCGCATGCTGCCACTCGCGCCGGCCTTCGACCGCACGCTCGGCATCGCCTACAAAGAAAAAGCCGCCCTCACGCCGGCGGCCAGAAAATTCATTGACCAGATTGTGAAGACGGATGTATCGAAAATACAGGAGCTCGACGGACTCGAAGAAAACGCCGAGATGGACATGGCTATGGGGGAATGAGGATTTTGTCAGGCTATCGCACCCGACTACTCCTTCAGGCCCTTCGGGCCAGCTCCCTCAGAGAGGGAGCCTTAGGTTGCATGCGCTTTCATTTCGACTTGCTGCCAATACCAATGCCGACGAGGACGAGGATGACGCCAGCGAGCGTCATCGGCTGCATCGTTTCCCCATAAGCGGCGATGCCGAGGATGGCGGCCGTGACGGGTTCGATGGAGGCAAGAATCGAGGCGCGCGAACCTGAGAGCGTCCTGAGCCCCAGGGTGTAAAGCAGGAACGGCAGGACGGTCGAGAGGGCGCCGAGGCCGAGCATGTACGGCAGGGCGGACGTTTGTGCGGCAGCAAAGATGGCACCCGTGCCGTTCATCGCGCTCGCGGCGATGGCCGCAACGAGGAACGTGTAGAACGTGATGCCCTGCGCGCTGTAGCCGCGATCCATCGCGAACTTGCCGAAAATCGTGTAGAGACCGTAACCGAGGCCAGAGCCGAGGCCGAACAAGATGCCGGCAACCGAGAGCGGCGTCTCACTACCGAGCACGCCTGTCACGAGCACGCAGCCGAAGAATGTCAGCACGAGCGAGCAGAGCTTCCGCCGCGTGAACGCTTCGCCAAAGAAGACGCGCGTCAGCACCATGACGAAGGCAGGCGCCGTGTAAAGCAGCACGGCGGCACTCGCGAGCGACATCATCTGGACAGCTGTGAAGTAGCAGTAATTGAAGAAGACGATGCTGCCTAGCCCAGAGCCGAGGAAGCACCAGACGTCGCGCAGGCGGAGGTGCAGGCTCTTGCGGTCGAAAAGCGCGAGCAGCACGAACAGCAGCCCTGACGCGACGATGGCGCGCGCCCCGACGATGTCCATGGAGGTGAGGTGCGCGTCGCCGAGCGCGCGGACGAAGAGGCCGATGATGCCCCAGAGGATGCCGGCGAGAGAAACGCAAAGAGCGCCGGGGGGCTTAAACATTGTGACGGTACTCGTAAGGCAACACCTTGATCTGGTTGTAGCTCGGGCAGTCGCGAACCCATTCGAGGGATTCTTTGACGATGGCCGTCTGCATCGGGATGTTGTTCGGCTCTCCGGCGTTCGAGCCGATGGGGACGTGCGGCGCCGTAATGCGTGGGGCGCCCTGCTGGCGGGCGATCGGCGGCAGCGCCGCAATGACGCAGCAGCTCATGCCCTCGGCCTCGCAGCAGCGCGTCACGATCGTCGCCGAACGGTGGCACGTGCCGCAGCCGCCCGTGCAGAGCACGATATCGACGCCCTGCGCCTTGAGCTTCTTCGCGATTTCCGGGCCCGTCTCATTGCGGAATTTCTCGACGTTGCCGCCGCCGCCCATGAACGTATAGGTTTCTTTCGACAAAGAACCGATAAATCCTTCTTTTACGAGCTCGTGCAGACGGTCAATCGGGAACATAGCGTTGACGTCCTTGTTGATGTCGGAGTTGTCGAAGCCGCCATGCGTGACCATGAGCTCGGACGACGGCGTGTCGAACTCGATCGTGCGGTAGGAGAAATCACCGGACGTATTGAATGGCGTCTGGCTTTTCTTGTGGATGCCGCCTGCCGTGATGAAGGCGACCTTGCATTCGGAAAGCGGCTTCTTGAGCTCGGTGAAGACGGGCGGCGGCGTGACCGGGACAAAGATTTCGGACTGGAGTCCTTCGACCGTGGTAAGCATATATATTTCCTCCTTTGGCGAGGTTTTACGCGACAAGATGCATGCAGCTGAAGTAGAATTCGGCGGTTTCGCCGACGGCGAGCGCGACGTCGGTGAAGACCCAGCGGCGCGGCACGGCAATCGTGCCATAGCCGCCGGCCATCTCAACCTTGATGGCCGTGTCGTTGACTTCCGTCAGCGTGCCGTGCAAGAGAGCGGGAAAGATTTCCTGCGCGGGATCCATGGCGGCTGTGTCGTCATCGTAGCCGGACGGGACGATCTTGAGGTAGCTGAAGAAGAATTTCGTCTGCTGCCCTGCGGCCACGATGCCCGGCTCGATGATGAGGCGGCGCGGGACGGTGAGCACGCCGAGGCGTCCATGGAGGTGAACTTTGACGGTGTCGCCTGCCACCTCTTTGACCGTGCCGCCCATCAGGACGGGATTGATAAGGATGTCCATCCGACCGCCTCCTGTTTCTGCTTCAAAAAGATTTTACGCGAGCGTCAATGCAGCGTCCCGCTCTCCACGAGCTTCGTCTCGGGCAGGCCGAGCAGGCGGTTGTTCGCGTTGATGACGTCGTTGTTCCATTTCTTCGGTGCGGCTTTGATCGGGACGCCTGCCATCTTGTTCTTGAGCATGGCGATGGCGCGCGCCGCGACTTCCTTCGTGACGCAGGAGCAGCCGCAGACGTTGTTCTCAAAACCGCCCGCATCCATATTTTCCTCGACCATGGCGTCCGCATACTTGTTGCCGACGACGAGCTGGCCCTGGTACGCGCAGAACGAGACACCGACGACGGGGATGCCGCGCTTGCCGGCCTGCCCGATGTGCTGGATGAAATCGATGTGGTTGTTGCCGAAGCCTTCGGTCGTGATGATGCATCCATCAATGTCCAGCGATTCGAGCAGGGAGCCAAGGCGTTCCGAGACCCAGAGCTTTTCGTCATTGACCTGCGGCGAGCCGACGAAGATGACGCCAATGAGGTCGAGCTCCGTATCGGCCGCGAGCCCTTCGACGAGCGGCTCGCGGATGTAGTGACGCGTCATTTCCTTCGTGGCCGGGCCGATGCACGTCAGCGCATGAATCGAACCGTCGCGCACCTGGTTCGGCGTCAGCATGATCGGCACGTTGCCGCAGTCGACGTTCTTCTGGCCGCCCTTGACGCCGCAGGGCTCCGTCGGGCAGATGACGTTGTCGTGCATCGCGCCCTGCCCCATGATTTCCTTGACGAGCACGACGCGCGGATTGCCCTCGCGGCGCAGGTCTTCGCAGTGTTCCTCGCGCACGACTTCGCCCTCGTATTTCTTGAGTTCGTCACGCACGGCCTGGATGATATAGTCTTCGCACTTGTGCGCGGCAAACGGACCGGGGCGCGTCATGCCGGACTTCTTCGCGATGACGGCATGACAGCGGATGATGATGTCATCGGGGTCGGCGCAGCCCGGATGGCCGAAGTACATCTTCTCGTCGAGGAAACCTTCGGACGAGCCGAACTCGTGCACCTGCACGCCATCTTCGTCAACGCCCGTCAGCAGGAACACGACACCGTCCGCGACTTTCGTGACGCCTTCGCCGAGCGCGCCTTCGACTTTCGTCGCAATCGGGCAGACGTCCATGATCGTGTCGGTGTAGATGTGGCGCTCGCTCGGATGGATGACGTCGAGCTTGAGGCTCTTGCAGAGCGGGTCCTCCTTGACAGCCTTGTCCACAAGGCTGCCGTCAATGGTGATGACGCCGTTCTCAATCTTCGTCTCCGTGCCGATGACGGCATCCGTGATCTTGATGTGCTTCTTGATCAGCGTGCGGATGACTTTCTTCGTCCCGGCAGGCTTTGCGGCCGGAGCGGCTGCGGCAGGTGCAATCTCTGCGGCGGCTGCAGCTCCTGCGCCAGCGCCGAGGCCGCCGAGCGGGATATCGATAGAAAGGCCGGAAAGCTTTTCGGCCGCGTCAATCTGGATATGCATGGTGCCTCCTGTCATCGTCGTGGAAATCGGGGCAGCCGCAGGCTTGGCGGTGGCCGGCGCAGGTGCGGCGGGAGCCGGAGTCGGTGCAGCAGGGCCGACATGGTCAAGCACGTCCGCCGTGATCGGCGTCAGAGCCTCGACATCCTGCGTCAGCGTCGAGCCGAGGACTTCGGCGACCGTGAGGCCGTCGGGGCTGAGCTTCAGCAGGCCCGCCTCCTCCATGTCGTCGAAAATATCGGGATCTTCGAGGTCGGCGGCGCTGATGGTCAATCCTTTCTGCCGACGGCAGCAGAAAACAGCAGGGTCGGCGAGATGAGCTTCTGCCTGTTCTTTTGTCATGGACATGGGGATTCCTCCTTGCTTTGTGGTTACGAATGAATCTTGCGGATGAGTTTCTGGTTGACCGAGCGGAGCGCCTGGTCCGTCACATGGTACACGGGCAGGCCGAGCGCGGGGGCGCAGGTCATGACAGTGTTCGTGCAGTCCGTGCAGTTGCCGATCAGCACGGCCTGCGCACCGGCTTTCTTGAGTGCGAGGATCTTGGCAACCTGCCCGGGGCAGATGCCGGGGTTTTTGCATTTGCGCGCGGCTTTGACGGGGAGTGCCTGCTTGCAGTATTCGATGCCGACGACAGTGCTGCCAAGCGAGGCGGCGACTTCCTTCATGCGCGCTTCGGCCGCGCTGCACGCGCAGACGAGCAGGCCGATTTGGGGCGGCGCTTTCGGGAAACATTCCGTGACGATGATGCCGCCCGTCGTCTTGACGATGGGCGCGCCGGGCGTCGTGCGGTGGCCTGTGAACGGGCCGCCCATCAAGAGCTCGCCATAGGAATCTTCCGCCATCGTGCCGCCCGCGATGGCGAGCATCGAGGAGACCATGCGGCCAATCGGCACGTCGTGATAGATGAGCGTTTCGCCCACGTGCTTTTCAAGCTTGCCCGCGACGGTCAGGTCTTTATCGATCAGCGGCTTGCCGAGGTCGACGGCCTCATGCATGCGCGTGAGCGTTTCGATATTCGAGACGATGGCGCCGGCCGCTGATGGCAGGTCGGTCACATCGAGCAGCGTGCCGAGCACTTCGCGCACGATGGCGCGTTCCTCGCCGACCGGGTAGATGTTCTTGAGCTTGTGGAGCCGGATGTCCTTACCCGTCATGCCTGGCAGGCCGCCGGAAAGCGCATGTTCGAGTGCCGCGATGGCTTTCGTGTGGATGCCTTTGATGGCGATGACGCCATGCGGCGTACCCGCAAGATCCATCGCAATCGCGAGGCCGCGCAGCGCCGCTTCGGGATGCTGCTCGAGCGCGTCGATGTTGTGGGAGAGAATCGGCTCGCACTCGGCGGCGTTCATGATGACCGTGCCCGAGGGGCCGAGCGGCTTCGCGTACTTCACGGCGGCGGGGAAGCCCGCACCGCCGAGACCGACGAGGCCGGACGCGCGGACCATGTCGAGCGGAGCGGCGGGCGCGAGCTTTTCAAACGGCACGTCCGTCATCGATACGGGGATGTCCTCCGCCGTGATCATGATGGCGTCCGCTGTAATGCTCGCCACCCTGCCCGGGACGGATGCATAGATCGGGCAGCCGAGCTTCCCCTCCGGCGCTGCCGCGATCTTCTGCCCGCGGCATACCTCCTCGCCCCATTCCACGGCGGGGACAGAGGGGGCTCCGATGGATTGGTGGAGCGGATAGAAAAATTGTTCCATGTTGTCACCTTCTTGTCTGGGCAACCTTCAGCCTCCCTCATTGAGGGAGGGGGACCGTGAAGCGGTGGTGGGAGTAGTAGGATTCTGAAGCCTGACAAGAATGCATGCGTCTCTAAAGTCCTTTAGCAACGTTCCGCATACTTGTTCGTCTCCAGTACCCAACTACTCCCCCAGTCAGCTTCGCTGACAGCCCCCTCTAGAGGGGGCCTGCAGCTTGAACCTAAGAACTTGCTTCAGAGAGGGGCTTTCTTGAAAGTCAGGACGCCCTTTCAGCGTTTGGCAATGGTTGGAGCACCCGCTGGTGCGCGGGCGCAGGCTCGGTCTTGCCTATCAAGAAGCCGTAACGCAGCGCGTCGCGCTCGTCGATAATCCACTCGTTCATGCCCGTGATGTGGGCGCTGCCGGTGATCTGCGGGATGATACCCCGGATGCCCTGGCCGCCGCCTGTTGCCGTGCCCTCGATGAGGACGTCGCGGACGGGGATTCCTTCGAAGATGCTGCCCGTGATGCTCTCGTAGCGGAACGTCTTGCCGAGCGGCAATTTCCCTTTCGCATGGAGCACGGCCATCTTCGCGCTCGTGCCCGTACCGCAGGGCGAGCGGTCGACCTGCGCATCGCCGAAGACGACGCAGTTTCGCAGATCTGCGTCCGCATCGCAGTCCCGGCTGTAGAACTCGACGAGATCGACTGTCGTGATCGGCAGCGTCGGATGCTGGATGTGCTCCTGCGTGTTGACGGCGTGGCGGAGCGCCATGCCGAGGCGCGTGATGTTGTCAATATTTTCTGTCTTTAAAGGCAGTCCGAGCGCATCGGCATCGACGAGCGCGAAGAACGAGCCGCCGAAAGCGATGTCGCAGGGGATATGCGTCGTGCCGCTCATCGTGCAGGCGGCGAAGACTTCGGGGACACGGAGCTTGACGTCCGCGCGGTAGAGGAACGCGGGCACGTTCCAGATGCTCGCCTCGGCCGCATGGCCGTCCTCGACCCGGACGCGCGTGCGGATGAGGCCGGACGGCGCGTCGAGCACGACGTCGGTAAAGGGCTCCCTGGCCTCGACGATGCCGGTCTCGACGAGCATCGACGCCGTGCCGATGCTGCCGTGGCCGCACATGTTGAGGCAGCCGCCGCTGTCGAGGAAGATAACGCCGCAGTCCGCTTCCTCATGCACGGGCTCCGTGAGCACGGCGCCGAACATGTCGCGGTGGCCGCGCGGCTCGAGCATGAGCGCGCGCCGCAGGAAATCGTAGTGATCGATGAGATCCTGCTTCTTTTCCATCATCGTCGCGCCGTGGAGCACCGGGAAACCGTCGTAGACGATGCGGGTCGATTCCCCCTCCGTGTGCGAGTCGATGGTCTTGAGCGCGTATTCATATGCTTTCAAGCGCGGCTGCATGTTCAGCTTACGTTTCTGCGGCTGCATCGTCCTCCCTCCCTTGGCTGCCCCCAACGCCGCCCGCGAGGTGGAACCGCACGCGGGCGATGGCAGCGAGCGCCTGCGCTGTCCCCTCGACTTCGAGCAGGGCGCTGTTGATGATGATGTGGTTGTGTTCCGGATCATTTGCAGGATAGCCTGCCCAGTATCGATGGTAGGCTGCACGCGCCTTGTCGACGCCCGCGATCATCTTCTTTGCGGTGCGCTTGTCCATCTTGAGCGGGCCCACGCAGTTCGCGAGACGGTCGGCATACGGCGCATAGATGAAGATGTTCATCGCATTCGGATGGTCGCGCAGCACGTAGTCTGCGCAGCGGCCGACGATGATGCAGGACTGCGTCGATGCGACCTGCTGGATGAAGGCCGACTGCGTCTCGAACAGCGTCTTCTGATGCGGCGCCGTCGTGCGTCCAAGCGGGAACAGCATGCGGAAGAAGCCCGATGCTTTCTGCTCTTCGGCATCACTGATGACAGAAATGGGCTGATTGAGCTTTTTCGCTGTCGCCTCGACGATGTCGCGGTCGTAAAACTCGACGCCGAGGAGCTCGGCGAGCCGCCGCGCGATGGGACGCCCGAGGCTGCCGAAATCACGGTTGATCGTGATGACGAAATGCTCCGTGTCCTGCGGGACATCGGAAAAATCAGGAACAGGTGCCATGACGCGCCTCCTTTCTCAAAAATTCAGCCATCGAGGAAGCGCGAAAGGAAGGCTTTCGTGCGCTCCTCCTTCGGGTGGGCGAAGAATTCCTTCGGCGGCCCTTCCTCGACGATGTAGCCGTTCGCCATGAAGACAACATGGTCGGAGACGTCACGCGCGAATGCCATCTCGTGCGTGACGATGACCATTGTCATGCCGCCTTCGGCGAGCGACTTCATGACGGCGAGCACCTCGCCGACGAGCTCGGGGTCGAGCGCCGACGTCGGCTCGTCAAAGAGCAGCGCCTCCGGCTCCATCGCGAGTGCGCGGGCAATCGCCACGCGCTGCTGCTGACCGCCCGAAAGCATCGCAGGCTTCGCGTCCGCCTTGCTTTCGAGGCCGACTTTCTTGAGGAGCTCCATCGCGAGAGCTTCGGCCTCGGCCTTCTTCTTGTGCCCCGTCAGCACCGGCGCAAGCGTGACGTTGCCGAGCACGGATTTCAGTGGGAAAAGATTGAACCGCTGGAACACCATGCCGACTTTTTCGCGGAACGCGCGGATGTCCGCGCCCTTTGCGAGCATGTCATTGCCATGGTACTTGATGGCGCCGCCTGTCGGCTGCTCGAGCTGGTTGATGCACCGCAGGAGCGTGCTCTTTCCCGAGCCGGACGGCCCGATGATGCAGACGACTTCGCCTTCATGCACCTGAAGATTGATGTCTTTGAGCACTTCGAGATCGCCGAATGATTTCACGAGATGCTCGACGGAAATGACGACGTCTTTCTTTTCTGCTTCCATATCGCGCACCTCACTTCTTCAAGCGCTGCTCCACGACGTGCTGCAGGATCATGAGCGCCGAGAGCAACACGAGGTAGAATACCGCGCACATCGTATAGGCCGGAATCGTGTTGTACGTCCGCGCCACGTAGTTCTGCGTCTGACGCGTGATCTCGTTGACCGAGATGATCGAGAGCATCGCCGTGTCCTTGACGGAGATGATGAATTGGTTGAAAAGCGCGGGCAGCATCACTTTGAACGCGGGCGGGATGATGACGTGGAACAGCACTTGCCGCTTCGTAAGGCCGAGCGCATAGCCCGCCTCGATCTGGCCGACGTCGACGCTTTCAAGCGCGCCTTTGACGATGGCCGAGATGAACGCGCCCGCATTCACCGTGATGACGATGATGCCCGCAATCGTGCTGTCGAGCACGTACTGCTCGCCCTGCGCGAGCGAGATGATGGCCGGCACGACGAAGTAGACGTAGAGTGCCTGCACGACGATCGGCGTGCCGCGGATGATCCAGACATAGACGCCCGCGATGCCTTGCGCCACGCGGCTCCCGCTCTGGAGCGCATAGCCGCTCGCCGCGCCGAGCACGAAGCCCAGCAGGATGCCGATGATGGCAATCTCCATCGTGATGTAGAATCCTTTGACGAGCATCGGCAGGACCGCAGTGAATACCGCTGCATCCATAATGTCACACCCCTTCAGATTGCGGGAGCCGCACGGTCACATGCGGCTCTTTTCTGACTTTCGTTGATCGTTTAGTCCACGTACTCTTTCTTGAGCTGGTCGAGCGTGCCGTTTTCCTTGAGCTCCTTGAGCGCGGCATTGAACTGGTTGATGATGTCCGGATGCTTCTTCACGATGTTCTTCGAGAACGCGATTGTATACGGTGCCTGGCCTTTGAAGAACTCGTCACCGACGATCTTCACGTTGAGCTTGCCCGTCTTGATGCCATAGGCCGTGCCCGGCTGGTCATAGAGCGTTGCATCGGCCTGGCCATCTTCGACGGCCTTGTAGGCGAGCGCCTGCGAGTCAAACGACTGGAGGCATTCCTGCGGCAGTTCCTTCGATGCGTACTCGTACGCCGCGCAGCCCGTCTGGACGGCGACCTTGTACTTGCCGGATTTCAGGTCATCGACGCTCTTGATCGTATTGTTGTCCTTTGCGACGATGACGACGATGCCGGCATCATAGTAGACATCGGAGAAATCCATGTTCTTCTTGCGTTCGTCCGTCGCGCAGAGGGCGGCAGCGCCGACATCGAGCTGGCCCTGGCTCAGCGACGTGCCGAGCGGCCCGTAGTCCATGTCCTGAAGCTTGTCATCCTTGATCGTGAAACCGAGGATTTCCTGGAGTTTCTGCACGAGCGCGATATCGTAGCCCGTCAGCGTCGTGCCGTCTTCCTTGAAATACGAGAATGGCGCATACGTGCCGGACGTGCCGACCGCGAGCTCGACGCCCTTGAGCGCGCCATGATAATCACCGGAACCCGAGCCCGAACCGGAGCTCGCCTGCTGCGATCCACCGCAGCCCGTGAGCAAGCCGATGCAGAGAATCAGCGCCGAACAGAGTGCCAATAGCTTCTTCATGATGTGTCTCCTCCATTCCATTTTTCTTCTTCAAAAACGTTTTCCGCCCTCGCGGTTGTTTCATCCGCGAAGCACGGCTTTATCTTACATGCACTTCTGTCTACTGTAAAGAAACGGTTTTCTATTTCAGACATAACGAATCGTTATGCTTGCTGCACAGGCACAGGCATAAAAAAATCGGGAGGCTTCCGAAAAAGCTTCCCGATGATGGGTTCTGATGGGTTCAAGCTTACAGCGTGCCGAAGATGCGGTCGCCGGCGTCGCCGAGGCCTGCGCGCAGGATCGGCACGACGCCGACCTTCTTGCCCGCGAGCACCTTGCCCGTGCACTTCGCGACCGGCGTCTCGATGGCCTTGTCCTT
>OMZR01000051.1 GCA_900315575.1 uncultured Veillonellaceae bacterium | reverse complement strand
GAATGTGGGTCTGACGCCCTTTGTGTATTTTGTCATCTCCATTTTAAGGCGGTGAATTCCCACATTCAAGCAGGGTCAGACTTAACTTAATGACATTGCATGGAGGGGGGGGCTGCACATCTCCAGGCCCCCGCCCTTCGGGCCCGTCCCCCCTCATGGAGGGGGGCTGCACATCTCCAGGCCCCCTCATTGAGGGGGCTGTCAGCGGAGCTGACTGGGGGAGTCCCCTGCAGGCCAAATGAGGAAGAAGTTTTATCTTCCGCGGGTGCGATTTAGAATTTTACCGGATCGTCTTCAGCAGCGCTTCGACTTCCGGCCGCGTCGCGAGGTTTTCGCTGAAGGCGCTGGCGCTGCCGGTGGCGACGCCGAGGTAGAAGGCTTCTTCGAGGTTGTCATCATGTTCGATGCAGCCGGTCAGGAAGCCCGCGACCATGCTGTCGCCGGCGCCGACGGAGTTGACGAGCTTGCCTTTCGGCGCCGGGCTCTTGTAGTGCTTGCCGCCCTTCGTCAGGAGGATCGCGCCGTCGCCTGCCATGGAGATCAGCACGTTCGTCGCGCCTTTTTCCTGCAGCTTCCTGGCGTACGTGACGATCTCCTCGTCCGTTTTGAGCACGACGCCGAACATGTCGCCGAGCTCGTGGTTGTTCGGCTTGATGAGGAACGGGTGGTACTTGAGGACGTTGAGGAGCAGCTTCTTTTCCGCGTCGACGACGATGCGGATGCCGCGGCCCTCGAGACGCTCCATGATGCGCTCGTAGATGTCGTCCGGCAGCGTCTTTGGGATGGAGCCCGCGAGAACGAGCGTGTCGCCTTTGCCGAGCTTGTCGAGCTTTACGAAGAGCTCCTGCTGCGCGGCTTCGCTGATGTCGGGGCCCTGGCCGTTGATTTCCGTCTCGTTCTCGGCCTTGGCTTTCACGTTGATGCGCGAGAAGCCGTTTGCGAGGTGGACGAAGTCGTGCTTGACGGGGAACGCGTCGAGCTCGCGCTCGATTTCATCGCCCGTGAAGCCGGCCACGAAGCCGAGCGCCGTGCTCTCGTGGCCGAGGTTGTGCAGGACGATGGAGACGTTGATGCCCTTGCCGCCCGCGAGCACCTGCTCGTAGCTGACGCGGTTGATGGCGCCGGCCTCGAAGTGGTCCATGCGGACGATGTAGTCGAGCGAGGGGTTGAAGGTGACGGTGTAGATCAATGTCATTCTCCTTCCAGGATGGTCGTGTAGTCGCGATATTTCTTGTCCTCGAGCACGTCCGTCAGGATCGTCGCACTCGCGAGGCCTGCGAACGAAATCGGGTAGATCTTGTTGAATTTCGAGCTGTCGGCGAGGACGTAGGCGTGCGTGCAGCGCGCGAGCGCCGTCTTCTTGACGAGGCCCTCAGGCGCGTCCGGCGTCGAAAAGCCCGACTCCGTGCTGATGCCGTTCGTGCCGAAGAAGCCCTTCGTGAAGTTGTAGAGCGAGAGCATCGAGAGCGCTTCCGTGCCGATGACGGCTTCGGTCGTGTCTTTGAGGCGGCCGCCGAGGATGAACGTCTTGAAGCCTTTTTCCGCGAGCTTCAGTGCATGCGGCATGCCGTTCGTGACGAAGACGGCTGACGGCTCTGTGATGAAGTCGATCATGTGGAGCGTCGTCGTGCCGGCGTCAAGATAGACGAAATCGCCGCGGCGGATGAGCGATGCCGCATGGCGGGCGATGGAAATCTTGCCCTCCGTGTGCAGCTCGCGTTTCGTGCGCATGTCCTCTTCACTGGAAGAATAGTTGTTGTCGATGCTGGTCGCGCCGCCGTAGACTTTGTAGAGGCGGCCGCTCTTGTGCAGTGCCGTGAGGTCGCGCCGCACGGTCGACTCTGACGCGTCGAGCGCGCGCGTGAGCTCCTGGACGGTGACAGCCTTCTTCTCCGCGAGGATACGGAGGATGGCGGCATAACGCTCTTCGGTGAGCATGGTGAAACTTCCTTTCATTATATTGCCACACGAGAGACGGCCCGTGTGGTTTCGGTTCCTTCTTGCATTTGTGAAAAGTATAACACCAAAGTCCGTCATAGTCAATCATTTAAGAGAAAAAATAAGCAAAAAAGAGCAGAAACGCGCAAACGTTTTCGCGACTGCCTTTTTTCTTAACTTGCATATCGTCGAGAGCGAAAAAATGGTATAATGAAGGACGCAAAAAACTCCGCAAACACGAAAGGAGCTTTCCATATATGCTGATTCCGCAATCTGATATCGCCGACCTCTGCCGCATTCTCCGCGCGGGCGGCGCGCGCATCGTCTTCACGAATGGCTGCTTTGACATCCTCCATGCCGGCCATGTCCGCTACCTCGCGAAGGCCCGCTCCTTTGGCGACGTGCTCGTGCTCGGCCTCAATAGCGACGCCTCCGTGCGCGAGAACAAAGGCCCGTCGCGCCCGATCAACAGCGAGCTTGACCGCGCAGAAGTCGTCGGCGCGCTGAAATCCGTCGATTATGTCGTCCTCTTTGGCGAGAAGACGGCAGAGTCCATCATCGCCAAAGTCCGCCCCGACGTTTACGTCAAGGGCGGCGACTACACGCTGGGCACCCTGCCCGAGGCGAAGATCGTCCAGTCGTATGGCGGCCGCGTCGAATTCGTCGACCTCGTGGCCGGCCGCTCTACGACGAACGTCATCGAGAAAATCCGAGAGGAAATGAAAGGACAGCGCGGATGAACCCCAAGAACATCCTCATCATCAAGCTCAGCTCCATCGGCGACGTCGTCCACGCCCTGCCCGTGAGCTACGAGCTCAAGCAGAAATGGCCCGACTGCCGGATCACCTGGGTCGTCGAGCCTGCCTCGCGAGGCATCGTCGAAATGGACGCCTGCGTCGATGACATCATCGTCTTTGAAAAGCAGGGCTTCCGCTCATTTGGCGGCTTTCTGCAGCATTTCGGGCCGCTCAAAAAAGCCATCCAGCGCCGCCGCTACGACCTCGTGCTCGATCTGCAGGGGCTCTTCAAGTCCGCTGCGATCGCCTGGCTCGCGAAAGCGCCGAAAGGCCGCAAGCTCGGCCCTGTCGATATGCGCGAAGGCAGCGACCATGTCTCGCGCCCTATCCGCGGCCCGCATGCGGCCGATCATGTCATCGAGCGCTACCTCGACGTCGTCCGCTCCATCGGCTGCAACGTGCCCTACGCGCCGGACGGCAGCGCCGTCCATTTTCCCATCGAGGTTCCGACCGAGGCTGTCGCCTCTGCCGCCGCACGTTTCCGTCAGGCCGGCGCGGATATGAAGAATCCATATATTACCATCCCCATCGGCGCGAACTGGCCGACAAAGCGCTGGCCCGAGGAAAACATCGCAGCGTTCGCGAGCCTGCTCTACGACCATGAGCTCATCCCCGTCCTCGTCGGCGGCGGCCCCGTGGATGAGGCCCGCGCCGCGAAAGTCGCAAGCCTCATGGACATCCCGCCCGTCGATCTCGTGGGGGGGCTCACCTTCCCCGAGCTTGCGGCTGCCTTTCAGCACGCCGCCGCGACCGTCGGCCCCGACACCGGCATCTGCCACCTCTCCATCGCCCTCGGCACCCCGACCCTCATGCTCATGGGCCCCACCATCCCCGAACGCACCGGCCCCTACGGCCCGACCGGCCACCTGCTCCTCGCCAGCCACCGCTGCGTGCGCTGCTTCGAGCGGGCCTGCCCGAAAAAGCTCGACTGCCTCGGAGATATCACGGCAGAACAGGCGTGGAAAGAAACGGAAAAGATTTTGCGGTAATTTAGTGCATTTATGAGCTGTTGACGAACGTAACGATACAAAGCAGCCTCTCCCTATGGGAGAGGTGGCACGCGAAGCGTGACGGAGAGGGTAGTGCGGAGGCAAGTACGTACAAACAGCACGTCGTTTTCTGCGGAGGTACGTGATTCCTTAGAGACGCCGTGCCAGTTGGCAGGCTATAGCTTCCAACTACCCTTTCCGACCCCTTCGGGGCCACCTTTCCCAGAGGGAAAGGCTGCTGTATACGTGATGTTTGGCAACGGATGAAATAGAAAGACAAAGGGGGGCTGTTTTATGCCCACACGTTCCTATCGTCCCATCACGGAAAAGCGAGCGAAAACGTTGCGTCATGCGATGACGCCAGACGAGCGCCATCTCTGGTATGATTATCTCCGCACCTGCCCGTGGAAATTCCAGCGGCAAAAAGCCATCGGCATGTACATCGTGGACTTCATTTGCTATGAGGAACGTCTCATCATTGAATTGGACGGTGAACAACATGATGATGAAGAATCATACCGTCATGATAAAGTGCGTACGAAATATCTGGAAGCGCAGGGATTCCGTGTTCTGCGTTTTTCAAATCGCGATATTCGTTCCCATTTTGACAGCATTTGTGCGTTTGTGGAACACGCAATGGAAAATCCTGCCATCCATGGGCGCGTGACGAGCCATACCGTTTCTATTCCTGATCCATCCGCTAGAAAGCGTACGTCTGAATGAATATTTTTTCTCGTTTTCCATCCCGCACTTCCTCTTTTTTCGCGAGCGTTCAGCGTGACCTGCGCCTGTTCTTTTTTATACTCGCGCTCGTCTGCCTCTACCGCGCGATTTTCATGTTCGGCCTCTCGGATTTCATCAGCGAAACAACACCAGCATCAGAAATTGCGCTCGCGAATTTTGTCGGCCTGCGGCTGTCACTCAAGACGGCGGGATGGTGCGCGGCGTTTGCTTTTTTATTTGCGTCACTGCCCGTGCTGCTCTTCCCGCGCCGCGAGGCGCTTTTCCGCCGCGTGCGGCTCGTCATCGGCAGTGTGGAGTCCCTGATTTTTTCCGTGCTGTTCCTCGCGCGCTTCCCGTTTTACCGCGAATTCCGCTGCACGTACAATTCCCAGGTCATGGCCGGTGCCAATGACGATATCGCCTCCGTTTTCTGGATGATGGTCGAGGAGTACGGCCTCGTCTGGCGGCTTGCCGTTGCGATTTTTTTGACGGTGGTGCTGACGCTGGCGCTCAAAAAAATTCTGGAAATCCGCACGCTGCCGCTGCCACGATTTTTTGACGGGCGGCCGCTGATTTTTGCCGCTATTTTTCTGCCTGTCTTCGCGCTTTTCTTTTTATTTGTCCGCTTCGGCGGCTCTTTCACGTATGGCGGCGGCGTGAACTGGGAGAGCGCGGGCGTCACGAGCGATGATTTCCTCAATGAATGCATCCTCGACGACGGCCAGGCCATGTACCGCGTCCGCGAGATGGACAAGCGCATGAAGCGCGGCAGCATCGAAGGCGTCGAAAAAGAACGCATCCGCGAATTCGCGCGCCGCGCGGCAGGGCATACGGACCTCGACGCCGACGACATCGCGCCCTACCTCCAGCGCACGGCGAAAGGCCCGCATATCGCAAAGCCGCGCCATATCTTCATCATCCTCGGCGAGAGCTGGGCGCGCTGGCCGGAACTCCCGAAATACGAAGGCCTCCACTCCATGGACGGACTGAAATCCCTCGCCGCCGCGCCGAATGGCTACGAGAGTGCGGCATTCGCGCCGAATGGCGACTTCACGTCCGTCGCGCTCAACGGCATCATCACGGGCCTTTCCGAAATGGGCGTCCGCGTCAACTACCAGCCGAGGAGCCTGCGCGAGGTCTATCCGACGGCGCTCGCGCCGCAGATGAAGCGCCTCGGCTATGGCGTCGATTTCTGGTATGGCGGCGTCCCGAGCTGGGACGGCATGAACCGCCTCGCGCTCGCGCAGGGCTTCGACCATTTCTATGGCTACCCCGACTACCATGCGCCGAAGCAGACGACATGGGGCACGGACGACGAGCACCTCTTCGCCGCGCTCTACGACCACCTCGCAGGCGAAGACCCGACCGTCCATGTCGTCATGACCGTCTCGAACCACCCGCCCTACACCATCGACGTCGCCTCCATGGGCTACGACCTCGAGCAGGCGAAGCGCATCACGCACGCCATGCCCGACGTCGAAAACCCCGACCAGCTCGCGCTCGAAGTCGGCCATATCTGGTACATGGACAAAATCGTCACGGACTTCGTCAGGAAAACCGAGGCGCAGTATCCGGACTCCCTCTTCATCATCACCGGCGACCACGCCGTCCGCACGAATCCGAGCAACCACCCGACCATGTACGAACACGACGCCGTCCCCTTCGTCCTCTATGGCGCAGGCGTCACGAAAGACATCCTGCCAGAAAACGCCATCGGCGGCTGCACGAACATCCTGCCGACCCTCATGGAACTCATCGCGCCGCAGGGATTTGAATACTACAGCATCCTGCCGAGCATGACCGAAGGAGAGCAGACCGCCAGCTTCAACACGAACATCTGGATCACGGACAAAGCCGTCGGCAGCACGCGGAGCGATGACACAGAAGCAAGGCCCGACGTCAACGCGCCGTTCGACCCCGCGACGGAGCGTCAGAAAGCCAACGAATGGCTGCCGCTCGCGAGGACCATCTCTTGGTGGATGGCCGTGAAAGGGACGAAGCTGGAAGAGTAGGAGAGGAAAGATTTTTCTTCGACTGCACAATCGATATTTCATTCACGTCCTACCTTCGCCACTCCCCCCGCCGCTCACGCGGCCCGTCCCCCCTCTGGGAGGGGGGCTGCGTAAAAAGTAACGTTTAGCAATGACAAGATACGTTGTGCTTGCAAGCAACGTCTTTCGCTTCGCGAGCCAGGAATAATCTTCGGCCGCCCCCGTTCCGCCAGCGAGCACGAACTTATCTTCGTGACCACGAAAGGATCATCTTCATGCCATATAAATCCATCCTCGTCATCAACACGATGCACATCGGCGACCTTTTATTAATCACGCCCGCCCTCCGCACGCTCCGTGCGAACTATCCGCAGGCGCGCATTTCCCTCCTGACGGACAAGACCCTCGCCGACCTTGTGCGCGAGAACCCCTGTATCGATGAATGCCTCACGATTGACAAGCACGGCGAAGACCGCGGCCTCTTTGCCCTCTGGCGCTTCATCCGCCGCCTGCGTGCGCGCCATTTCGACCTCGTCATCAACCTCCACCGCAACGAGCGCTGCTCCGCCATCACCGCATTCTGCGGCGCGCGCGAACGCATCGGCTACGCCCAGCCCGGCTTCGGCCATTTCTACACGAAATGCTATCCGAATCTCGCCATGGCCGACACGCCGAAAGAGCTTGCGACAAAGCACCAGGTCACCGTCCACCTCGAAATGCTCCAGAAAGCCCTCGGCCTCAAGACCATCGACGACCGCGGCCTCGAAATGAAGATTCCAGACGAAGCCGAAAACGAAGCCGCCCGCCTCTGGCAGAAGATGTTGGATGAAACGGTCAAGGCCCCGCGCCCCGTCATCGCCTTCAACATCGGCGCGAGCTGGGCGACAAAGCGCTGGATCGACACGTACTTTGCCCAATGCGCCGACCAGCTCATCGAAGAAGGCTGTGCCGTCGCCTTCTTCGGCGGCCCGACCGACGTCCCCATTGTCGACGCCTGCCTTGCGAAAATGCGTGAAAACGGCAGCCCGCACTGTCACATTTTCACCGGCAAAGTCACCCTTGCCGTCCTTGCAGGCCTTCTTTCCCGCTGCGCTCTCATGCTCACGACCGACTCTGGCCCCATGCACATCGGCGTCTCCCAGAACCTCCCCCTCGTCACCATGTTCGGCGCCAGCCCCGTCCCGACCTTCTATCCCTACGACGCCCGCGACGTCCTGCTCAAGACCCCGGAACCCTGCCACCCCTGCGGCATCCACGACTGCCCGAAAAAAGGCGAAGACCACATGGCCTGCATGAAGCGCATTTCCGTCGAAGAAGTCATGAAATATGTGCACGAGCTCCTCGAAACGTATGGCGGGAAAGCGGCGAAGGAGCTGCCGAGGGAGAATGCGGATGGGCACGGCAGCCACGCGTGCAGGATTGTGGAGCTGTGAGACAGGAGCTCGCCCCGAAGCCGCGCGCACGAAATCTCTTCGCGAGCTCTCCGATTGAAATCCCCATTTCCCTATGCTAGAATGAACTCAACACCGACTGACTTTTCCAAAGGAGGACGAACCCTAAAATGATCATCGTCACAGGCGCTGCCGGCTTCATCGGCAGCAACATCGTCAAAGAACTCAACCGCCGCGGCCGCACCGACATCCTCGTCGTCGACGACCTCGGCGGCGACCGCGAGCCGGACGCTGCGAACGTCGCGAACTACAAGAACCTCCGCGGCCTCAAATTCATTGACTACCAGCACAAAGACGACTTCCTCAAAACCATCGCGGACGACGACTTCGACGGCGCGGACGTCGACGCCATCTTCCATGAAGGTGCCTGCTCCGACACCATGGAGTACGACGTCAACTACATGATGCGCACGAACTACGAATACTCCAAGGCGCTCCTGCACTTCTGCCTCCAGCACCGCATTCCGTTCTTCTACGCATCCTCCGCCTCCACGTACGGCAGCGGCAAGAACGGTTTCACCGAAGGCGACAAATGCGAGGATGCGCTGAACCCGTACGCCTTCAGCAAGCTCGCCTTTGACCGCTACGTCCGCCAGGTCATGCCCGAGGCGCACAGCCAGATCGTCGGCCTGCGCTACTTCAATGTCTTCGGCCCGCAGGAGCACCACAAGGGCAAGATGGCCTCCATCTTCTACCAGCTCTACAACCAGATCAACGAGACAGGCAAAGCGCACCTCTTCAAAGGCGAGGGCGGCTACGGCGACGGCGAGCAGCGCCGCGACTTCGTCTATGTCAAAGACGTCGTCAATGTCAATCTCTGGTTCTTCGAGAATGGCGGCCCGTCCGGCATCTACAACTGCGGCACCGGCGTCTCCCATACCTACAATGAAGCCGCCACGGCCGTCATCAAGGCCATGGGCAAAGGCGAAATCGCCTATCGCGACTTCCCGACGGCACTGATCGGCAAATACCAGAACTACACCCAGGCCGACCGCACCCACCTCGAAGAAGCCGGCTACGACCTCGGCTTCCATAACCTCGACGATGCCGTGAAAGAATACGTCGACTTCCTCAACGCGGGCGGATACTTCGAGTATGGAAAATAAGGCTGTCTTTTTTGACCGAGACGGCACCTTGAACGTCGACGTCCACTACCTTCACCGCCCCGAAGACTTCACATGGCTCCCCGGCGCCCGCGAGGCCATCAAATACGTCAACGACGCAGGCTTCCTCGCCATCGTCATCACGAATCAGAGCGGCGTCGCGCGCGGCTATTTCCCCGAAAGCGACGTCCTGCGCGTCTACGACTGGATGAACGAAGACCTCGCAAAAATCGGCGCCCACCTCGACGCCCTCTACTACTGCCCCCACCATCCTCATGGCAGCGTGCCGGAATACACGAAAGACTGCACCTGCCGCAAGCCCAAGCCCGGCCTCGTCCTCCAGGCGATTGCCGAACACCACATCGACCCCGCAAGCTCCGTCCTCATCGGCGACGGCGATCGGGATGTTGAATGCGCCGAAAAGGCAGGAGTCAGGGGTATCAAGTATGAGGGAGGGAGCTTGCTCGAAGTTGTGAAGCGGGCTCTTCACCTTTTTTCCATACCTTCGAACTAAGATATAACAAGAACGACAGGAGATGTTTCATTTGCAGGTTTCCGTCCTCGCGAGCGGCAGCAAGGGCAACGCGACGTTCGTCGCCATCGACGGCGCGAAAATCCTCGTCGATGCCGGTATCAGCGCCACGCGCATCAAGAAGGCGCTCGCCGCTGAGAACGTCGACGCCGCCGACCTCGATGCCGTCCTCCTGACGCATGAGCATCGCGACCACGTCGCCGGCCTCGCGGTTCTCTCCAAATGGTACCATCTCCCGATCTACAGCCGCCTGAGGACGCTTGCAAGCTTGCCAATTTCCATCCAGCAGGCTGTTGTACCCTCTGACTTGCACCCCGTCGACGGTGCTTTCCGCCTTGCAGGCCTCCGCATCACGCCGTTTTCCACCTCGCACGACGCGGCTGACCCCGTCGGCTGGCGTCTCGCGGGCAGCCGCACCGTCGCTGTCTGCACCGACCTCGGTTTCGTCACCCAGACCGTCGAAGCCGCTATCGACGGCACCGACGTCCTCGTCCTCGAAGCGAACCACGATCCGGCCGTCCTGCAGGGCGGCCGCTACCCCTGGCCGCTCAAGCGCCGCATCCTCAGCAATCGCGGCCATCTCGCCAACGCTGACGCCGCCTGGGCCATCGCCCGCATGCAGCACCGCCCGAAAGACGTCTTCCTCGCCCACCTCTCGCAGGAAAACAATACGCCAGATCTCGCATACGAGACGGTCTCCGGCATTCTCGAACGGCAGGGGATTGATGTGCCGCTGCATGTCGCGAAGCAGGATGAAGCGGTGCGGCTGAACTGAGATTCGCACCCGCGGAAGGATCGCCCTTCGCTTTGCAATGACGTGCATGGGACTCCCCCCGCCCTTCGGGCCCGTCCCCCCTCTAGAAGGGGGCTCCTGATAAGTAAGGTTTCGTTCCGATTGTAATGTCAATCAATGAAGCTGCTTTTCGTGAAGTGTAACGAGCATACACCGCCTACAATCCATCCTCCGCGCGAGGCCGCGAGCTACTTTGTATCTTCGGGCGCCAAAAGGATTGCCCATGCGAATTCCGTTCGTGGGACGGCAACATGAGCCTGCCTTATTCGCACGTCAGAACATGCCGTCAGCATGCCGGAATTCGCAGGGCAATCCTTTCGCGCCGCGCGCACGCACTTTCTTCGCGAGCGCCCTCCCCCACTTTCTCCCACCTTTTTGAAAGGACTTGACATTCATGACTCTTTTCCACCACAAGAACTACCGCGCCCTCTCTGCCGCCATTGCCTTTTCCTTTGCCGCGCTGACGTTCTCCGGCTGCTCGGCGGACATCGGCGACAATAGCGCATCTTCGGGCTCTGCTTCCTCCGGTGCGCCGACATCCGGCATCATGGCCGTCTCGCAGGGCACGGCGGACACGGAGGGTATTTCTGACGCCCGCAATACGCCGGCCGTCCGCGCAGCGAAGGCCATTGGCCCGGCTGTCGTCGGCATCACGAACAAGGCCGTCGCGCGTGACTGGTTCAACAACCCTGTCGAGACCGAGGGCGTCGGCTCCGGCGTCATCTTCCGCGCCGATGGCTACATCGTCACGAACAACCACGTCGTCGACGGCGCGAAGGAAATCATCGTCAGCCTCGCCGACGGCCGCACGCTCAAAGGCAAGCTCATCGGTGCCGACAGCGTTACCGACCTCGCCGTCGTGAAGGTCAATGCCAGCGACCTCCCCGTCGCGGCCTTTGGCGACAGCGACAAAATCGTCGTCGGCGAACCCGCCATCGCCATCGGCAACCCGATGGGCCTCGAATTCCAGGGCAGCGTCACGTCCGGCGTCATCAGCGCTCTCAACCGTACGCTCGACATCTCCGACCGCCGCGTCAAGCTCCTCCAGACCGACGCCGCCATCAGCCCGGGCAACTCGGGCGGCGCGCTCGTCAACGCCGACGCGCAGGTCATCGGCATCAACAGCGCGAAAGTCGCGGCCTCCGGCGTCGAGGGCATGGGCTTCTCCATCCCGATCAACACCGTCCGCACCGTCGTCTCCGAGCTCATGGACAAAGGCTACGTCGCGCGTCCGTACCTCGGCGTCAGCGTCTTTGACCCGCAGAGCGCGGCCCGCTATGGCTACCAGCTCAACATCGACAAAGGCGTCTTCGTATTCAAAGTCACGCTGAACGGCCCGGCAGGCAAGGCCGGCCTCATGCGCGGCGACATCATCCTGAAGATCGACGGCGACGAAGTCAACAGCGTCAGCGACCTCCGCGCCAAGATCGGCGACCACAAGATCGGCGACACCGTCAAAGTCACCTACGACCGCAACGGCCACGAAGAGACCACGGACGTCACGCTCGAAGAAATCCCGCAGGACGACAACTAAAGAAATATAGACAGAGAAAAGCCGCGTGCATTCTATTGCAGGATGCACGCGGCTTGTTGTATCTGTTGCTCTTTCTTTCTTCAAATCGAGAAATGTCCGATAAGCTGCTGGAGCTCCATCGCCATCTGGGCGAGCGACTGGCTGGCCGAGGCGATGTCTTTCTGGGCGTCCTGCTGCTGCTGGACGGTGGTCGTGATGGCGGCGGCGTCGCTGGCGGTGGCGTCGCCGATTTCGCGGAGCTTTTCCGTGCCCGAGAGGACGCCGTTGTTCTCGCGTGCGATGCTGTCGACGCTCCGCGAGACGTCCTGGATGTCGCTTGACATCTTCGTGATGTGCTCGACGAGCTGCGCGAAGAGCTGTTCCGTGTTCTGGACGGCCTCGGTGCCGCGCGCGACGGCTTCGGTGCTGCTCTCCATCTCGGAGACGGCCGTCTTCGTGAACGCGGTCGATTTGCCGATGAGCTCGGCGACGCGCTCGGCGGCGTCGGCCGACTGCTCGGCGAGCTTGCGGACTTCGTCGGCGACGACGGCGAAGCCGCGGCCGTGCTTGCCAGCGCGGGCGGCCTCGATGGCGGCGTTCAGCGACAGGAGGTTCGTCTGCTCGGCGATGCTCGTGATCGTGCCGACAATCTGCTGGATGTCTTCGGAGTGATGGCCGAGCTCGATGATGGCCGTGCGCGCGCCGTCGATGCGGTCGCGGATGCTGCTCATCTGCCCGACGGCCTCCGAGAGCGATGCGCGGTTGCTGTTCATCGCGTCGATGCTGGCCTTGTTCTCGGTCAGCGTTTCGAGGGCGAGGCGTTGCACGCCGCCGATGGAGCCGTCGATGCTGCCGACGGACGTCGCGGCGTCGTCGATATGGCCTTTCTGCTGCTGGACGCCCATGGCCATCTCGCTGACGGACTCGGCGACGTTGTTCATGTTCTGGAGCGACTGCTCGGCTGTGCTCGAGAGCTCTTCGCTCGCGGCGGACAGCGTCTCGCTCGTGCTGCTGATTTTCTGCATGACTTTGCGGATGTCCTCGGCCATCGTCGAGATGGCGGCCGCGAGGCGTCCGAGCTCGTCGTCATGTTCGCTCGCGACCTCGGCCGTGAGGTCGCCGTCTGCGATTTTCTCCGCGCTCGCGAGGAGGTGCTGGATGGGCCGCTCGATGCGGCGCTCGAAGATGACGTAGATCGCGCCTGTCAGCAGCAGGATGACGACGAGCGCGGCAATGACATTCGTCGCGATGGCCGTATGGATCGGGCCGCTGTAATCAGCCGTCGGCGCGACGAGCACGAGGTGCAGGCCCGTCGCAGCGATTGGCAGTGCGACGACATAGGCATCCTCGCCAAACGCATCCGTCATGAAATGCGCGGGCTCCGTGAGGCCCATGATCTTGTTGCCGAGCTCTTGCCGCTTCGGGTCGGGGCTCTCCGTGATTTTCTTCTTCATGTTCGCATCGGCATCGGGCGAAGCCGCATAGAGGCCGGACTGCGTGACGAGGAACGCATAGCCGTGCTCGCCGATCTTGAGCCCCTGGATGTAGTCCTCGAGCTCTTTCATGCCGATGTCGACGGTTACGACGCCGACGACCTGGCCATTCGCGCGGATCGGTGCCGAGCTCGACATCATCGTCGTGTTCGTGACGGGGTCGTAGGCCGGCTCATCCCAGAAGACGTCTTTCGGTCCCTGGATCGCGGCCTTGTACCAGCCGAACTGCGGGTAGTTGTACTCCTCGTTGCTGTAGTCCATGGTCAGGTCGATCCTGCCCGTATCGCCTTTTGAGAAATAGGGGCCGAACCATTTCTCCCCGCCCGGATACTTGTACGGCGCGAACCAGACGCCGCTGCCGAAGATCATGTCGTCCGAAGCGACGAGCTGGCGGATGACCTGCTCGGCGTACGTCATGTTGTACGTGCCGTTCATGGCCGAGAGCGTCGTCGCGAGGCCGTCCGTCTTGCCAGCGACGCGTGTGAGCACGTTGTCAAACCGCTCGGCGATGCCCGTGCCCTGCGCTTCGAGGCGCTCTGCGACATCGGCCTCCATCTGGCTGGATCGCATGGTGACGCTGATGATGGTCAAAAGTCCGAGCAGCACGACCGCGAGAACGATCACGCTGCCGAGGAATGCCATCTTGATGCTGCTGCGCATAGAAATCCCGTCCTTTCCTCATGTCTTCGTCGGCCCCCTCCCTCAAGGAGGGAGGCTTGCTTGGAATCATTGTGGTTTGTTCAACAGATAGTTCGACGCGGACGGACAGGAATCCTTTTTTCAAAACAAATTTCATCCATGTATACTTGCGAGCGCCTGCCGCATCTTCTGGAGCGCCCGCCGCTTTGTCGCAGCCACGGCCTGCTGCGTGATGCCGAGCTGGGCGGCGATTTCTTTCTGCGTGCGTTCGTCCCGGTAGAGCAGCCGCAGCACATCGCGTTCGCGCGGTGTCAGCGCGCGCAGGGCGGGGATGAGTGCCGCCTGGCGTTCGAGGCGCGTCATGGCCGTCGCAGCGCCCTCGTCCTCGATGAGGTCCCAGAATGGCTCCTCGCGCCGCTCGTCGACGGCCGCCTCGCACTGCCAGACCCGGCAGGTGCGGCGGAAGAATGTGAGGAGGTCGCCATAGATCCGCGCTTTTGCAAATGCTGCGAAGGGCACGCCCGGCGCGGCGTCGTAATCGTGCACGGCCCGTACGAAGCTCACATAGCCTTCGGAAAGCGCGTCGTCGCGGAGCGTCTGGAAGCGCCGCTGGCCGGCTGCACGCCGCAGCAGGGGCTCGTACTGCTCCACGAGCTTCATCATCGCGGCACTGTCGCCCGCCTGCGCCGCCGCGAGCAGCGCGCGTTCCTCCGCGAGCGCGAGATCGCCATCCTGTGGTGCGCGGCAGGAATGTCCTTGTTCTCTGTTCATGCATCGTCCTCCTGTACGTTCGATTTTTCATTTCTTTATCGAATGTATCAGGAAAGACGAACTTCATCAACTGCTGACTTTTACAAAAACTCTGCAAATGAATGAAACAACCTTGTATTTTCGCGAATGACGTATTAAAATGAAACACAAAAGCACAAACAGATTCAAAAGCACAGTTTTTTCGCAGTTCATGCAGGGAAGGAGATTTGCAGATGAAGAGAACTTGTCAGGATTTTGAAAGATACGGCCATATCGCGGCGCTGCTGCCGGAGTATGTGGATGGCGCAGGGGAATGCGTCGTCGTGCTCTATGATGACGGGCGGCGCGAGGTGCAGTCCTGCGCCATGCGCTCGGCACTCGAACGCTATGCGCGCGTCTTCGGCTGCAGCGTGCCGCGCATGCGCGACTGCGAACGCCGTCTCTTCGGCCGTTCGCGCCAGGAGCTGCCGCTGCCGTTCGAGCCGTATTTCGTGCTCGTGCCGTTCCGCTGGCGCGCGCCGCGCGTCCGTGGCGACTCGACGCTCGCGTATGTCAACTTCGTCCATATCGCGAGCTTCGTGCCTGAAGACGGCGGTGTCGCGATCCTGCTGAGGAGCGGCGCCCGTCTCTCCATCCGCAGCAGCTACGCCTCGGCTGCCCGCCGCTTCCAGGACGGCTGCGCCTCCCGCGACCACCTCATCGCCACGTTCTGCGCCTGCGGCCTGCCGATGATCGCATGAGGAAGCAGCCTCTCCCTATGGGAGAGGTGCCCCAAAGGGGCGGAGAGGGTAGTTAGATACGATAGCCGAACAAGATAGAAAAACGCCGCGAAAGCATCAAGTTGTTTCAAACGTGATGCCTTCGCGGCGTCTTTTTAATTGTCAGAATCCAGCACCTAACTACCCTCTCAGTCACGCTTCGCGTGCCAGCTCTACCTAAAGGATAAAGCGACCACTAAGCGCTGAAGCGCTAAGTGTCTGCTTTTCCCAAAGGGAGAGCCTGCGGGGACTCGTTCAGTGCAGCTTCATATTGAGTTCTTCTGACGGCAGCAGATGCATGAGCCCCATGAGCGCGAGGATCTGCTCGAGCGCGACGTGCGGGTCGTGCGTGTTCTTGACGACGTATGTCGTCTCCTTCCACGTGTCAAAGAGCTTGTTGCTCTCCGCGTATTCGAGCTGGTACTTGATGTCGTCATTCGTGCAGCCCATCGTCAGCATGCGGCCGACGAGCGTCACGTAATCGACCATGAGGTAGATTGTGACGAGGTTCTCGCGCAGCAGGCGCGAGAGCGGCGCGATCGAGCCCGTGTCGAGGATGATGATGCTCGCATGGTAGTTCTTGAGCGCCTGGAGCACGTCGGTCTTCGTGAGACCGTAATAAAACCCCTGATACGACGCGCGCAGCATGAAGTCCTGCTTGTCAAATTCCTCCTGCGGCAGCGGGCGGAACAGCCCCGGATGCGTATCCTTCGGATCCGTCGGCTTCGTCGTGTAGGTCGGGATATAGTGAACGCCGATGCGCGAGAGCTGCATCGCGAGCGTTCGGCGGCCCGAGGCAAACGGGCCGATCAAAGCGTAAATCTTGTTGACCATGGCAACATATCTCCTGTCGTTCTTTCGGAATTCATCCTTGACGAAAGTCGCATTCTTTACGAGTGTTCTCATTTATTGTATCATAAATGAAAAATTTTTGCACGAAAAAAGGGAGCTACCGATCGCTCCCTTTTCTCTATGCCTCTACCTCCAACAACATCTGTTCTTGGAGGACTAGATGTTGTTGTTCTCCCAAGGCTTATAATACAACAATTTGTGACGATGCGCAAGGGGCAACGGAAAATATTTTTTGGGAGGATTTTCGGCACCGCGTGGCGAATCTCTTCCTAAACAAATAAGAACGAACGCGCACGGCGCGTGAGGAGGTCTGGACATGTATTTCTACTGCGAAAAATGCAAGAAACAATACCCGCTCAATACGCATGCCATCCGCTGCAGCTGCGGCGGTCTGTTCCGCCTGCACAAGGATCCTGAGGACGTCGTGCCGCAGGACGTCTCGATCGGCCATATGGTGACCCCGCTCGTGCCGATGAACGCGGGCGGCATCGAGGTGCTGCTGAAGCTCGAGAATCTCCAGCCGACGGGCTCGTACAAGGACCGCGGCGCAGCGACGCTCGTCAGCGTGGCGAAATCGCTCGGCATCACGAAGATCGCGCTCGATTCCGCGGGCTACGCCGGTGCTTCTGTCGCGGCGTATGCGGCGGCGGCCGGCATGGACTGCCGCGTCTACGTGCCCGAGGGCGTGCCCGATGGCGCGCGCCAGCAGCTCCAGACATACGGCGCTGAGGTCGAGGTCGTGACGGGCACGCGCATGGACGCCTGCGCCGAAGTCAAGAAGCACCTCGGCACGAGCTGGTACTACGCATCGCCTGCGTACAACCCGTTGTTCGCTGAGGGCGTCAAATCGCTTGCGCACGAGCTCTACGAACAGCTCGGCGGCAAAGTCCCCGAGTACGTCTTCGTCCCGGCCGGCAACGGCAGCCTCGTCATCGGCCTGTACCTTGGCTTCATGGAAATCGGCCGCCTGCCGCGCATCGTCGCCGTGCAGACGGATGGCTGCGCGCCGCTCTACCGCGCGTTTATGGAAAAGCGCGGCATCCCCGTCGAGGAAGACGACGTCGGCAAAGTCTTTGACGATCCGAATTTCTCCATCGAGCGTCCGAAGCGCCTGCAGGAGATGCTGTTCGCCATCGAATCGAGCGGCGGCGACGTCATCACCGTCACGCGTTCGCCATCGAATCGAGCGGCGGCGACGTCATCACCGTCACGCAGCAGGAGCTCGAGGAAGCCCGCGCCGACCTCGGCCGCCGCGGCGTCTACGCCGAGCTCACCGCCGCCGCCGGCCTCGCAGCCGCAAAGAAATTCTTCCCCCACGGCAAGCCCGACAACTACAAAGTCGTCGTACCAGTGACGGGCAGCGGCTTCAAACGGTAAAAATTTGCATTCGCACCCGCGGAAGCAGGGCGGGTGCGATAAGCAACGACATACAGGGGACTCCCCCCGCCCTTCGGGCCCTCCCCCCTCTAGAAGGGGGCTCCAAAATAGGAGAGGTCCTCGCATAAAAGCAAGGATGGCAAAA
>OMZR01000027.1 GCA_900315575.1 uncultured Veillonellaceae bacterium | reverse complement strand
GACGATCTTCAGCCCCGTCGCGAGCTTTTCCTGCTGCTTTGCGAGCACCGTATGGTTCTGCCTTAGCTCATGCAGCACCTGCACCGTCGATATGTCATTCCGTATCTTCATTGCGGATTCCTTCCGTCGTATTTCATCTCATCCTTGAGGAAAAATGTCTCCTCATCTAAATAGTATATCGAATGAAATCGTAAAAACTTAAGTGCTTTCGAAAGGAAGATGCGAAAAACGAGGCTGTTGCAAATCACTGCAACAGCCTCGCTGTGTTTCGTATGGAGCGGGCGAGGGGAATCGAACCCCCCTCTTTAGCTTGGGAAGCTGACATTCTACCAATGAACTACGCCCGCGTCATTACTGACTTAAATATTTTATCACGGGTAGTGCGGTTTTTCAAGAGAAAGTTTGCGGTGCGAAATGTTTTCGTGTGGGCGGAGCGGGAAAAAGAGGAAAAATGCGCGCAGATGGCGTATAGGCGTATAATAGAAGAAGGAATTTGATTTTTGAAGGATAACATGACGCTCGGAAGCGTCAGTCTTGCAGCAGAGGAAGGGAGTCGGGAGCATGGCGGCACGGAAGAAGAAAAGAGCTCCGAGACGGCCGAAACGGCCGAGCAAGTTCAAGAAGGTCCTGAAGATCATCGGGTGCACGATCCTGATCGTTGCGTTCCTCGGGGCGGCAGGCGCGGTCGGCTACCTCGCGGCGAACCACTATCATGAGACGAAGGTGGCTCTGCAGGCGAAGAAGGACGCGCAGGAGGCCGAGCGCAAGGCGCAGCGGCAGGCGCAGGAGGCGCGCGAGAAGGCACGCCATCCGACGAAGAAGTCGGCCGTTGGCGACGCCGACAGCCTCGACGAAGCCGGTACGCTGACGCAGGAAATGGAGAAGAAAGACCTCGGCGACGGCCGTATTCTTTACAGCTACGTCCCGCCGACGGAGGACGGCATCTACATCGTGCCGTACATCATCCGTTCGACGACGGACGGCAGCGTGCTGTTCTACGTTTCGGTGCGCCACCTCGGCACGACGCCGCAGGGCTTCCCAGGCGTCGATGTTATGACGGACGAGGAAACGAAGTATTCGTTCCGCCCCGAGGCGCAGCAGGTCACAACGACGCCGCGCGATGGCGGCATCACGGAGAGCTTCGACGAACAGGTGAATGCGCGGACGCTGAAGGCGCTGCGAGATGTCGGCCAGATGGGCAGCGCGAAGATCATCTTCCCGCGCGAAGGCGGCTCGAATGATGACCGCGTCCTGACGGCGACGGAATGCACACAGATCGAGCACATGGTGGAGTTGTTTGATTTGTGGAGGCAGAAGAATTAAAAAAGAAGACGTGGCTTTCGCGGAAGTCACGCCTTCTTTTTTGTTGTGTTGTGCAGGGGACTCCCCCCCCGCCCTTCGGGCCCGCCCCCCCTCTGGAGGGGGGCTGAGGTTTAAGCGATGGCAGCAGCCCTCTTCGTAACGTTTAGATATGTGCTAGGCTGTTTGCTTCTTCGATGACCTGATGTGCGAGGTCGATGGCTTCGCCCGAGACGCGCATGCACTTGTCGGGGTTGTGGAAGCCGTTGCCGTTCTCGGCCGCGATCCAATCCCAATAGAACTGGGCTTCGCGGAGCTTGAGCTTCGTGGCGGCGAGCTGTTCCTCGGTCGCGCCGGCGTCGATGGCCGCTTTGACGGCGAGGTTTGCTTTCGCGACGGTCTGGCCTGCGATGCGCTGCAGACGGAAGTTGTTGTCATGAATCTTCTTGACGCGGTTCGTCAGCGTCTCGGCGCTTTCGTCATGGCACTTCTGGCAGGATTCCTGCGGGGTCTTGAGCGGACTCGTCATCCAGTGCGACGTGTACTTCTTGCCGTCCTTGCGCATGTACGGCATGTGGCAGTCGACGCAGGTGACGCCATTTTCGGCATGGACGCTCGTGGCCCAGATCTCGAAGTCCGGATGCTGCGCTTTGAGCATCATGGTCTGGGAGTCCGGATGCTTCCAGTCACCCTTGAAGTCGCCGGCCTGGCCGCTCTGGTAGAACTGGAACTCGTCTTCCGGCTCGAGGCCGTTGTCCCACGGATGGTCGACGCGGCCGTCTTCAGCTTTGAAGTAATACTCGTTGTGGCACTGTGCGCAGACATAGGCGCGCTTGTCGTTGTGCGAGGCGTTGTTCACGTCGATGCCGCGGCGGGCCATGGCGGCGACGAAGCCCTGCTGATAGACGCGGAGCTCCATGGTCTCCGGATCATGGCAGCTCGAGCAGCCGAACCACTGGTCGTCTTCGATGGGCGCCATGACTTCGTCAATCGGCTTCGAGGCGTATGCCCAGCCGCTCTGCTTGTAGTAGACGTCGTACATGTACGAGCCTTTGCACGTGATGCAGCTGCCTTTCTGGCCCGGCAGGCGCTTCGTGCTCTTGAAGTCCTCGCCCGCATAGGTATGGCCGCGCGCGACGTCATACTGCAGCGAGAATTTGTAGCCCTTGAAGTTTTCGAGGATCTCGGGCTCGATGTCGAAATAGGAGTTGCCGCCCATGCTGCCGCCGTAGCCGGTCGGGGATGGGTCGGTCTCGTTGTTCTTCATGTAGGACTGGTATTCCAAGGGATACGCATCCTTGTAGGCTTCTTTGCCGAGCTGCTTGTCCGCCGGGATCTTGGCGAGCTTGACGCTGTCGTCATTCGGCGCGGCGCCGATGCGCACGGCGACGAACCCGAAGAAGACGAGGCAGACGGCTGCGAGCCCTGCGATGATTTTCTGGAGCTTACTCAACTTTGATCCCTCCTTCGAGGTGGTTCGTTCCGTGAGCGATGCGGCTGTGGCACTTCAAGCAGTCGCCGCCGGAGTCAAAGTCTTTGCCGAGGTCCGCATGGACGTTATCCATCGTGGGCTCGTGGCAGCGCACGCAGTTCGCATTGACGGTATCCCAGCCGTCCTTGGAAATCTTGATGTGCGCCGGATAGTCGCGGAGGACTTCATGGTACGTATCGACCATGCCGGTCCGCCCTTTCTCCACGAGGTAGATGGCGACGTTCTGATGCGGCAGGTGGCAGTCCGCGCACTCGAGCTGGCTGTGCGCCGAGTCGGCAAATGTCCAGGCTTCGTGCTTCATGGAGTGGCACGAGCCGCAGAATGCCGGCGAGCCCGAGACACTCATCATGGCGCTGAGGGCTCCGAACGTGCAGATGCCGATGGCAAATCCGCCCGCGAGGCACAGGAGCGTGTGCTTCTGGATGAGGTTTCGAAGTTCCACGTCCGCTTCCCTCCCTTCATAAGATGGCACTTGGCGCTTCAGCGGTTTGTGCCATCTTAGCCATTTGCCGGAAGGCAAATAGCTTCCTTCTCTTTCGCGTTTCATCATGGGATGTTCCATGATTTAGTTTGATTATAGCAGGGTTCTGGCGTGTTCGTCGTTGCAGCGGCAACTTGTTTTCAGAAAATTTTCATAGATTTTGGGATGGGGGCACGCGGAGAGGGGGCGTGGCGCGACACGAAAAGACTGCCCTGCGAATCCCGGCATGCTGACGGCATGATACGATGTGCGACGAGCCGCGTTGTGCGGCCGTCACACGAACGGGATTCGCATGGGCAGTCTTTTTGGTGTCCGAAGAAGGGCTATTCGTCGCGTTCGGTACGTTTTTCAGCCCCCCTCATTGAGGGGGGACGGGCCGCGTGAGCGGCGGGGGGAGTAGTTGGATGCAATAGCCGAACGAGCTTTTGCGGCGCAACTAAAGTCTTTAGCTGCGTTGTAAAAGCTCGTTCGGCTTCAGCATCTTACTACTCCTTCAGTCGCCTGTCGGCGACAGCTCCCTCCAGAGGGAGCCTGGCAGGCGCGGCACGTTCAGTATTCAAAAGATATGGTTCTTGCCAGAGAACTTTATTCCTCTTTCGCCGCAACAAACCCTCCAAGCACCACCAGTCCCGCTCCGAGGAACAGCACCCAGATCCATGGTTTCGTGCTGAACTGCAGCCGCACGGGCTGGGATTCGAGTTCTTCGATGGATGGGAGGATTTCGAGGCGGATGGCGCCCTGGTCGCCGGAGACGCCCGTGAGGCGCAGGCGTTTTCTGCCATCCATGACGGAGACGGGCTCGCTCTTGCCGCCGGTGTCGGTCGCGAGGATGACGGGCGCAGCGTGTTCGACGGTTTCGCCGTCCGTGATGGCGACGTCGGCCGTCACGCGCAGGTGGTCGCCTTCGGGCTCCATCGTGACGTCTTCGTAGCGGTAGGCGAAGAGATCGTCCATCTGCATCTTGCCGCGCTTCAGGAGGATTTCTTCGCGTTCGTCTTCGGGCGGCGTCGGGGCGAGATAGAGGTCGCCCGTCAGGCCGCGCAGGATGGCGGGCTCGCGGGCGGCGTCTTCGCCACTGGGCTTGAGCTTCGTCTGAGCGGCGGCGCGATTGCCATCGACGGTGTAGACGTAGGCTTTCGATGAGCCGTCCATCTCGAATTGCTGGCCTTCGAACGTGACTTCGTGCCCGGCAATCGTCTGCGTCTCGCCCGGGGCGAGCGTGGCCGTCTCGCTCGTGCCGCTCGCGCTCGTGACGATGGCGAGCAGGGCGAGCAGCGTGCCGATGTGGGCGAGCAGGGCACCGCGGTGCTGGACCCAGTGCTTGGCGAAAGCATAAATCATCAGCGCGGCGAGGACGGCGGCGAGCGGCGCCGTCGTTTTGGTATAGAAGCTTGTATCGACGGCGGCCGGCTTGCCCATGAGCTGCGTCAGGAGCGGCATGGACATGCCGACAAAGACGATGGCCGCGACGAAGACGAGCAGCAGCATGCCGAGCAGCACGAAGAACGGGCGGCTCGCGTGGCTGTCGTACATCGGCGTCTGCGGCAGGCTGTCGGCGCGGACGAAGAGCAGCGCGAGGCCCGCGAGCACGACGATGCCGTTGATGACGGCGAGCGTGAGGCCGATGCTCGTGCCCGCGAACGAATGGACGGAGAAATCGCCTAAAATGCCGCTTCGCGTCAGGAACGTGCCGTAGAGCACGAACGCGTAGGTGAAGAGTGCGGCGAGGTGCGTGACGGGCAGGACGCCCGGCCGCGTGCGGGCCATCGCGAGCAGGTGCAGCAGCGCGCAGGCGAGCAGCCACGGCACGAGCGAGGAATTCTCGACAGGGTCCCAGCCCCAGAAACCGCCCCAGCCGAGCACTTTGTACGCCCAGTAAGCGCCGATGAAGATGCCCGCGCCGAGGAAGCTCCAGGCGACGAGCGTAAAGCTTCGCGCCGTGTCGAGCCAGCTGTCGGCCGGCGTGCGCGTCAGGAGCGCCCCAGCCGAACAGGCGAGCGGCACGGCGAGCAGCGCGTAGCCGAGGAACAGGATCGGCGGATGAATCGCCATCCACGGGTCCATGAGCAGGGGATTCATGCCCGCGCCGTCGGCTGGGATGGCCTCTGCGAGCTCGAATGGGCTCTTTGCGAGCGTCAGCATCGCGAGCACGGCTTCGAGCAGCAGGAAGATGGCGAGCGTGGCATCTTTCATGGCGGTGTCAGCCGCTTTTTCCGCGCGGGCACGGCTCCAGCGCAAGAGAACGAGCGACGCCGCCGCGTGAAACGCGAGCCAGAGCAGGAACGAGCCCTGCTGACCCGCCCAGAACGCCGAAATCTTGTAGAGCAGCGGCAGGCTCTTTGATGAGTAGCCCATGACATAGGCGACTTCGAAATGGTTGCCGAGGAACAGCGCGAAGAGCATGGCGGCGGAGCCGAGGGCGGCGAGCGCCGCGAGCAGGGCAGCGAGGCGCGAAATCCTGCGCCAGCGTCCGCCGCCGATGGCCGCGAGGCACGAGAGCAGTGCCGTGCCGAGCGAGAGGGCGAGCAGCAGTTCGCCGCAGGTTGGGAGTGCAGACGTCATTTTGCATTCCCCTTTTCTTTTTCATATTTGGACGGGCACTTGATCAGGAGCTTGTCGGCCTGGAACGCTGTGCCGTCGTAGCGGCCGATGGCGACGATGTGGTGCGCCTGGTCAAACTGGTCGGGCTTCTGCCCGTGGTAGCGGACTTCCATCGTCTTGCCGTCCGCTTCGTCCTCGAGCGTGAAGACGAAATCGTCGCCGTCCATGGCAGGTGCGGGCGCGGATTTCGCGAGCAGGCCCTTAACCTGGACGTTCGATTTCGAGGATTCGGCCTCGGCGATGCCGACGTACGGTGTCACGGAATCCATGAAGCTGTAGCCGACATAACCTAAGAATGCGAGCGCGATGATGACAAATAATATTTTTCGGTTCATGATGCTGCTCCTTTCCGCAGCAGGGCGAAGTAGATGAGCGTGACGTCCGCGAGCGCGAGCAGCAGCACGAGGAGCATGATGGGATCCATGTCCACATGGCCGGCCGCATTCAGCACGGGCTCGGGATGCAGGGAGAAATAGAAGCGCGGGATGACGAAGACGAGGAACGGCACGGCGAGGAACGAGAACAGCGCGTAGACGGCCGAGACGCGGGCGCGGCGCTCGGGGTCGGCCGTGACGGAGCGCAACGCGAGATACGCCGCATAGATCAGCAGCAGGCAGAGAATCGTCGTCTGCCTCGGATCCCAATTCCAGAACGCGCCCCAGGTCAGCCGCGAGAAGATCGCGCCCGTGACCGTCGCGACGGCCGTGAACGCCAGGCCGAGCGCGGCCGAGCGGGCCGAGAGATGGTCGGCATGAGCGATGGCGGCAGGCGTAGCTGCCCCGTCACGTCCGCCGCGCAGCACGCGGATTGCATAGACGGCGGCCACGAGGAACGCCAGCACGCCGATCCAGGCGCAAGGGATGTGGATGAAGATGATGCGCACGAAGTTCCCAAGGCCCTCGGCGGGAGGGACGACGAAGAAGACGAGCGCGAGGACAAGAAGAGTGAGTACTGCAATAAAGGGCATAAAGAATTTCATAAAATCATTCCTGTAATCATTCGAACTTCAGCTTCCCTCTAGAGGGGGCCTGAATCATCTTAGTCCTCATACCACAGCGCATCGAACAGCAGCGACGACCCGACGAGCAGCAGGAGGTCGTAGAGCCCCATGCCGACGAGAAGCGAGAGGCCGGCTGGGTGTCCTCCGAGCGCGGCCTGCGTCAGGGAGACGGCGGGCAGGAAGACGGGGAGGATGACGGGGAGCAGCAGAACGGGCAGCAGCCCGCCTGCCGCGCGGCCCTCCGAGCCTGCCGTGAGCGCCGAGAGCAGCGTCCCCGCCGCCGCGAGGCCGAGCAGGCCGAGCACGAGCGTGGCGAGAAGCAGCAGCGGCAGGGTGCAGGAGGCGTCGAGCAGGACGAAGAACAGCGGCACGAGCACGACGGCGAGCAATAGGAGCATCAAAAGCGAGAACGCCGTCTTGCCATAGAGCACGGCCTGTCCCGCGCCGTAGACGCGTAACGTCAGCAGCGTCCCCGCCGCCTCGTCGGCCGCAAACGTCCCGCCGAGTCCCATGGAGCTTGCAAAGAACAAAAGCGCCCAGAGCATCGCAGAAAGCGGGGCAGGGGAGAGCACCGTCCCGCCAAGCGCCATCGAGAGCGCGAGCAGCGCCGTGATGGAGAAGAGCGCCATAACGGCAAGGGAAGAACGGGAGCGGAGCGCAGAGACAAGCTCGCGGCGGAGAAGGTGGAAGGTGGCAGAGGCGGGAGGATAGGCAAGCTCGGTAGTGCGTGCCCCTGAACTACCCCCTCCGCCTCGCTGGCGCTCGGCACCTCCCCCATAGGTGGAGGCTGCTGCTCTTATGTCTGGCTTTTCTTGAAAAGATGCGGTCGTTTCTTTTTCGTAAGGCTCTCCCTCTGGGAGAGCTGGCGCCCGAAGGGCGGCTGAGAGGGTAGTTTGAGGCTGTGGCCGGACGGTGGTACTGGATATTCCAAGTTCAATAACTTCATCTGCCCACGCCGCTTCTCCCGCATCATTTGTTGCAATGATCACGAGCGCCCCTCGCTCTGCGGCCGCCCTCGCTTCTCGCCGCACGGTTTCTCTTCCTGCCTCGTCGAGGTTCGCTCCTGGCTCGTCGAGCAGCCAGAGGTCGGCGCCGCTTGCGAGCAGGATGGCGAGGGCGAGGCGCTGGCGCTGGCCCGTCGAGCAGGCTCTTGCGCGCTTTCTTGCATCTTCGGGCGCGAGGCCGACGCGCTCGCAGAGGGCGGTTTTCTCGTCATCCGTAAGCGCCCTGCCGCGCAGGCCCGCGAGGAAGTCGAGATTCTCCATCCCCGTGAGCTCGGGCGAGAGCGCGAGTTCCGGCGCGAGCAGGCCGAGATGGCGGCGCAGGCCGTCGCGCGTCAGCGGGGCATCTCCGGTTGTCACGACGACTCTCCCTTCACTCGGCCGCAGCAGATGCCCGGCGAGGCGCAAAAACGTCGATTTGCCGCTGCCGTTGCGCCCCGTGATGGCGACAATGCGGCCGCCTTCGAGCGTGCACGAGACGTTTTCGAGCACCGTATGATTGCCAAAGCGTTTCGACACGCCCGTAAGCGTTACGGCGATGCGTCCGCTCATTTGTGCTCCTCCTCGAGCCGCGCATGGTCGAGACGCATCCACCCTTCGCCCGTCACGAGCAGGCCGTCATCCTCCATCGCCCGCACCTCGCGCGTCAGCGCGCTGCGGTTGCACGAGAGCTCCCGCGCGAGCTGGAGGCGGCCCGGCACCTTGACATCCGGCGCTTCCTGCTGCGCTTCGCGCTGCAGCAGGTACAGGATGATGCGCTCGCGCAGCGTCTTCTGCGAGAGCACCTCGATCTTCTGCGTCATGAGGTAGTTCTTGCGGCAGAACGACACGAGCAGGTTCTTCATCACGATGCCGTGGATGCGGCCGAGCCGCGTGCCCGCCGTGATCAGCGCGCGCCAGGCGACCCAGAGCACGCGCGTCTCCGTGAGCGCGACGACGGATGCGATGCCCGGCGCGCCGAGGATGGCCGACGTACTGCCGAGCAGGGCTCCGCGCTCGAGCAGGTGGCTCGACGATTCGTTCCCGAAGCGGTCTTCCGTCAGCACCTGGCCCCGTCCCTCGACGATGACGCCGAGGGAGCCGTTGTCCTCGTAGGCGCGCAGGATGCGGTCGCCTTTCGCGTAGCGTTTTTCCCCCGCGCCCGTGGCGTGCAGGAAGCGTCGGATTTCATCGGCGGCGAGATCGCGGAAGAACGGCAGGTCGCTGAGTTCTTCGTCTCTTGTCATGGATGCACCAGCCTTCTTTTGGAAAATGATGTTCGGCTTTTGTTCAATTTCATCTTCTTCATTATAGCAGGCGTCTATGGGAATCGCGGTTGCAATTGCAACATCCCGAAGCCTTCGCAGAACGCTCAAAATTTTCCCGCAATGGATGGAGGATTTTTTCGCCCGTTCCTAGAATATACAAAAAAGAAAGACAATGTGACATATTCATCATAAATGAGGGGGTATTTTTCTATGAGACTCAGCAACAAAGGCTTCGGCGCTTACGACATCCGCGGCGTCTATCCCGAGGACGTCAACGAAGAGCTCGCGTACCGCATCGGCCGCGTCTTCCCGGGCCTCTTCGACGCGAAGAAAGTCGCTGTCGGCCACGACATCCGCCTCTCGGGCCCGTCCATCCGCGACGCGCTCGTCAAGGGCCTCACGGAAGCCGGCTGCGACGTCATGGACATCGGCCAGTGCGGCACGGAGATGATCTACTTCACGACGGCGCATTTCGGCCTCGACGGCGGCATCATGATCACGGCCAGCCACAACCCGAAAGAGTACAACGGCATGAAGTTCGTCCGCAAGGAGTCGCGCCCGATTTCGAGCGACACGGGCCTCAAGGACATCGAGAAAGCCGTCATGGAAGGCACGTTCGAGCCGAAGACCGCGACGGGCAAAGTCGAGACGAAAGACGTCGCGGGCGAGTACGTCGACCACATCCTCTCCTATGTCGACGTCTCGAAGCTCAAGCCGTTCAAGGTCGTCGCGAACACAGGCAACGGCGCGGCCGGCCCGATCATCAACGCGCTCGAGAAGAAGCTCCCGTTCGACCTCATCAAGGTCTACAACGAGCCGGACGGCAACTTCCCGAACGGCGTGCCGAACCCGATCCTGCAGGAGAACCGCGAGGCGACGGCGAAAGTCGTGCGCGAGCAGCATGCAGATGTCGGCGTGGCATGGGATGGCGACTTCGACCGCTGCTTCCTCTTTGACGAAAAGGGCGGCTTCATCGAGGGTTATTATATGGTAGGCTTCCTCGCGAAAGCGTTCCTCGCCAAGAACCCGGGCGCCAAGATCATCTACGACCCGCGCCTGATCTGGAACACGATCGAGATCTGCGAGGAGAACGGCGGCGAGGCCGTCATGTGCAAGAGCGGCCATGCCTTCATCAAGGACAAGATGCGCAAAGTCAATGCCGTCTACGGCGGCGAGATGAGCGCCCATCATTATTTCCGCGACTTCTCCTATTGCGACAGCGGCATGATTCCGTGGCTGCTCGTCCTCGAACTGCTTTCCCAGGCCGACGGCAAGACGCTCTCCGACCTCATGAAAGAGCGCATGGAGAAATTCCCGATTTCGGGCGAAATCAACAGCAAGGTTGCCGATGCGCAGGCCGTGCTCGACCGCATCGAGGCAGACTACGGCCCGAAGGGCAAAGTCACGAAAGTCGACGGCCTCTCCGTCGAATTCCCCGAGTGGCGCTTCAACCTCCGCAAGTCCAACACGGAGCCCGTCATCCGCCTCAACATCGAGACGCGCGGCGACAAGGCTCTTTGCGAGGAAAAGACGAAGGAGCTCCTCGCGGAAATCCGCAAATAAGCTGGCAGCCCGTACGTCATCCAAAATTCTAAAAGCAATCAACGCAAGAAACCTCGAAGGAGCCGCAGCGAAATGCTGCGGCTCCTTGCTGTCTGCACGATGTATGGATATTCAGCCACTGAGCTTGTAGAAGACGTCATGAACATGGACGATGAGATCATCGTAAAGCGAAACCTTGATCGTGTCATGAATTTTTGTACGGTCGTCTGGCTGGATTCGATCGAGTTCCCAGTCGGGAACGTCCTCATAGGCGGCATCAAATACCAGCCTTCCGTTTCTCTGAAGATAGACCTCGACAAATCGTCCGATGGGGGAGATGATCCAGTATTCTTTGACGCCGGCACGGGCGTAAGCTTCCATTTTCTTGCCACGGTCGTAATTCGTGGTCGTTGGTGACAGCACTTCAACGACGAGATCCGGTGCCCCGTGGATGGCATCCGGGCAGATGATGTCCTGATTGCAGACGATCATGACATCCGGGATGAAATGGTTTTTTTCATCGAGATACACATCGACGCCGTCAGAAAACACTTCGCAGGGCTTGTTCCATAAATAATCCCCGAAAATGCGCGTGAGATTTCGAATCACGCGATTATGGTCGATGCGCGGCCGCGGCGACATCATGACGGTCTTGCCGTCGATAAGCTCGACCCAGGGCGGCTCCTTGTACGCTGCTTCTCCCATGGGGATGCCTCCTTTCCAAGCAAAAACGGAATTTCTTCCTACAATTATACCATAGATTGCGCGTGATTTGCGCCGAAAGATGTTCCCACCCGCGCCCACTCATGGTATAATAACTACGGTATATCGCGCATTTCCCCTGAAGATGCGCATAGGATTGACTGGAATCAAGAAAGAGGAGTTGTTCAGATCATGAGTTTGAAACTGAAATCCGGGTTCGAGTTCGACTATGACAACCTGTATGGCGAGGGCAAGGTCACGGAGGCCGACCTCAAGTCGTACGAGGCTGATCTCAAGAAGGCTCACGAGGCCATGAAGGTCATGCGCGAGAAAGGCTTCATCCGCGCACATCTGTCGAAGGACGGCGAGCCGGAGAAGGTGCTGTTCTCGCAGCTGCCGTACGTCGAGGAGGGCCATCTGAACTCCCCGTCGTCGCTGAAGCACCTGCAGGAGCTCACGGATCATGTCAAGGGCAACGTCGACGTTGTCGTCTCGCTCGGCATCGGCGGCTCGTACCTCGGCGACAAGGTCATCTTCGACGTGCAGTGCGGCGAGTTCTGGAACGCCATGTCGAAAGAAGAGCGCCAGGGCTTCCCGAAAGTCTATTTCTCGGGCAACAACATCGACCCGCAGCGCACGCATGACCTCATCCACCACCTCGAGAAGATGGGCGAGATCTCGCAGAGCCATCAGGGCCGCAAGCTGAAGGTGCTGCTCCTCGTCATCTCGAAATCGGGCGGCACGCTCGACACGATGTCGAACTTTCTCGTCATCTATGACGAGCTCGCAAAATGCGCGAACGTCGAGCAGGAAGTCGTCGCTGTCACGGATCCGAACATGGAGAACCAGACGCTCCTCAAGAAGCTCGCCATCAAGCATGGCTGGCCGCAGTATGCGGTGCCAGACGGCGTCGGCGGCCGCTTCTCCATCTTCTGCGAAGTCGGCCTGTCGCTCGCTGCCTGCGTCGGCTTCGACATCAAGAGCTTCCTCCAGGGCGCGCAGGATATGGACAAAGCCTGCCAGAACGACGACATCTGGCAGAACCCGGCCATGCTCAACGCCGCACTGAAATTCGCTGCTTCCGAGAAGCATGGCCGTGACATCGAGGTCATGATGCCGTATGGCGACTACATGCAGTCCATCTCCGAGTGGTACATCCAGCTGCTCGCAGAGTCGCTCGGCAAGCAGTACAATAAGGAAGGCAAGGAAGTCTGCTACGGCCGCACGCCGCTCGTCGCTGTCGGCACGCGCGACATGCATTCGCAGACGCAGCAGCACCAGCAGGGCAAGCTCAACAAGGTCGTGCAGTTCATCAAGATCGCGAACTGGAAGAACGACTATGCCATCCCGAACGTCTTCCCAGAGGCGAAGAAGCTCGCCGACATCGCCGGCGTTACGATGAGCCAGGCGCTCGAGACGGCGCGCCAGTCGAATGCGGACGCGCTGACGTCGAACCATCGCTACAACGCCTGCTTCACGCTGCCGGAGCTCAACGCCTACCATCTCGGCGAGCTCCTCTACATGCTCGCGATGTCCGTCGCCTACGAAGGCGAGCTGGCCGATGTCGATGCCTTCGACCAGCCGGGCGTCGAGGCCTACAAGAAGATCATGTGGCCGCGCCTGAACGAAATGAAAAAGGAAATGGACAAGAAGTAAGAGCCATGGCAGGCTCTCCCTATGGGAGAGCTGTCACGTGAAGCGTGACTGAGAGGGTAGTCGGGTACTGAAACCTGACAAATATGCAAATGTCGCTAAGGCATCTTGGGTGTTTTAGCGGCATTTTTGTGTTTGTCAGGCTATCGCATCCTACTACCCTCTCCGTCGCCTTTGGCGCTACCTCTCCCAAAGGGAGAGGCTGCTATTCTGCTAATGCATGCATGAATACATGCAAATGACATGTTGTCTATTGTTTACATTTTCGGATTTATGCTATAATAGTATTTGTGTTTTGTCCACGGGGCGTGGACAATAAGAAGTTTTGTTTTTGTTTTAAGGAGTTCTTTTTATGCAAACGGAACAGAATGAGTTCATGCAGCACGAACTGCGGCTGCCTCGGCGTGCTCTTCACGATCCCGCTGCGCCGCGCGATGGTCGTGCACAGCGACCTCGCGTACCCAGAAGGCGTCGCAGCCGCGGAAATCCTCAAGGTCGGCAGCTCGTCGAAAGCGCAGCAGAAAGGCGGCTCGGGCATCAAGGAGATTTTCTCGGGCGGTGCTCTGGCTGGCATTGTCGCGCTCTGCTCGAACGGCTTCTAAGTGCTCGGCTCGCAGCTCTCGCTCTGGTTCTCCGTCGGCCGCGGCATGACGCAGCTGCCGCTCGGCTACTCGACGGCGCTCGTCGGCGCAGGTTACCTCGTCGGCATCGCGGCCGGCCTCTCGATGCTCGTCGGCATTTTGATTGCCTGGGCGGGCTTCGTGCCGTACTACACGATTACGAGCGCGCTGCCGGACGGCATGACGATGCAGAAATTTGCTGGCACGGTCTACCAGCAGCGCGTGCGCCTCATCGGCGCCGGCGCCATGGGTGTCGCGGCAGTGTGGACGCTGCTGACGCTCGCACGCCCCGTCATCGACGGCGTGAAAGAATCCCTCGCAGCGGTCCGCATGCCGGATGCTGACAAGGGCAAGCACCGCATGGACATCGACATGAGTGCGAAAAGCGTCGGCCTCGTCTTCCTCGTGACGGTCGTCGGCCTGCTCTGCATCTTTTATGCGTTCGTCAGCCCGGAGAATCTGCCCGCTGGCCAGATGCTCGCGTTCACGGTCGTCGGCGTCGGCGTTGCCGTGCTCATGGGCTTCTTCGTCGCGGCGGCCTGCGCCTACATGGCCGGCCTCGTCGGCACGAGCTCGAGCCCGATTTCGGGCATCGGCATCCTCGCCATCATCGTGGCATCGCTCGTCATGTACGCGCTCTGCCAGTCCTTCGGCATCTTCGCACTGCCGGGCGGCGAGAAATTTGCGACGGCCACGGCCATTTTCACGACGTCCATCATCATGGCCATTGCCTGCATCTCGAACGACAACATGCAGGACCTTAAGACCGGCTACCTCGTCGGTGCCACGCCGTGGCGCCAGCAGGTTGCGCTGCTGCTCGGCTGCATCGTCGGCGCGCTCGTCATCGCGCCGGTGCTGAACCTGCTCTATGAAGCGTACGGCTTCCCCGGCGCGCTGCCGCGTCCGGGCATGGATCCCGCGCAGGCGCTCGCCGCGCCGCAGGCCGCCCTCATGACGACCATCGCGCAGGGCATCTTTTCCTCGACGCTTGAGTGGGGCTACATCTACATCGGCATCGGTCTCGGCGTCGTGCTCGTGGCAATCGACCAGTTCCTCAAGCACTCCACGAAGAGCCTCTGCCTGCCGCCGCTCGCGGTCGGCATGGGCATCTACCTGCCGCCGGTCGTCCAGACGCCGCTCGTCGTCGGCGCTGTGCTCGGCTACTTCCTCAGGAAGCACCTGCGTGCGCAGGGCGGCGAGGAAGCAGAAGCCGCCGGCAACCGCCGCGGCACGCTCTTTGCCTCGGGCCTCATCGTCGGTGAGTCGATCATCGGCGTCCTGCTCGCGGGCGTCATCGTCGTCTCCGTCACGGGCGGCGGCAGCGATGCTCCGCTCGCCCTCGTCGGCAAAGACTTCGCCGGCACGGCCGAATACCTCGGTCTCGCCGTCTTCGCCGTGTCCCTGCTGATCTTCTCAAAGGTCGTGCTCGGGGGTTCGGACAAGTAAATACGCATGATGGCATGCAGACGCGTCCTCGGAAATGAATGTCCGGGGGCGCGTTTTTGGCGTTTTCCCATCCCATTCCGATATAATGGAAGCATCTGCAGATCAGGAAGGAAGTTGTTACGATGTCGGTCGATCGCACGAAGGCCCGCAAGCGGGCGGAGAACGAGGTCTGGACAGCAGCGGGGCAGTATGGATTCTTGCCGGGATTTCTGGCATTTCACCGGGATGGCTCTCCCGATGCGTACCTCAATGCGATCGTGGGATTTTCTTACCGTTTTTATGATCGGGGAATGCTCGATGCCTGGCTGGACAGCCTTCAGACGTCGGCTTTTGCAGAGACCTTCACGGATGTGGCATGGATGGGCATCGAGGCGGCAGTATATCCGCCGGGGCTCGATGCTGCGCCGGGGCTGGCATCCCTCCGCCGGGAGCATGCGCGGCGCTTCCTCGCCGATGCGCGGTCCGTGGATGTATCGATGCAGGAGCGGATGATGGAGACGGGCGTGGTGGAGACGCTCAAAAAGGCGCGATGCCGGGAGGCACTCGGAGAGAAAACAGGGCTCCGAAATCCCTGGGACATCGGACTGTATCGGGCGATCCAGCTTTCACCGCAGTCGTCGACGGAGGCGCTGATTGCAGCGCTGGAAGATGTGCTGCACCATTATTTCCGCTTCCGGTTCGATCTGGGGGTGCGGAAGGCATTCCACATCGTGCTGCCGGAGGCCATGCATGCGCTTTTGCGGCGGGTGCTGCCGATCCATCGGGTGCAGGATGATGCGCCGAGACGGCAGGGTGGACGCGGTGCGGATCGCGGCGTGCTCGGGGGCTCGGGCGTCGATGGATTCCTGCCGCGCAAGGGGACGCCGACATGGCGGCAGGCGTGCGAAGCGGCAGGCGCGCCATATTTTCCAGAGGACGTGCGCGCGCGGATCGAGGAGGATGTGTGCCGCGGAGGGCATGCGGGGATGCATGTGTATTTTGCAAAACGGGGCCGTGAAGAAGGAACCGGGAACATCGACTGGGCGCGGGCGCATGCAGGCGCTTTGCGGATGGCGCGGAGGCGGCTGCAGGCGGAGCTCGCGAATACCCTGGAGGTCGTGCGGCAGCCGCTGCATGTGGCGGCGAAGCGGGGACGGTTTGATGCCGCGCGGGCATGGCGGGCGGTGGCGCTCGGAGATGCACGCGTGTTCGAGGCTGTGGAGCAGGAGCATCGGGCCGCTTTCGATGTGATGCTGCTGCTCGATGCGTCGGCGTCGCGGGAATCGCAGCAGGCGCAGATTGCGGCAGAGGCGGAGATGATGGCGGCCGTGCTCGGGGCGCTTTCCATCCCCGTGCAGGTATGGTCGTATGCGAGTGCGGATGGCGTGACGGTGCTGACGGCGCTGAAACCGCCCGGGGATGCGCAGACGGACGGGGTGTATGGATACCATGCGTGCGGGTGGAACCGTGACGGCTTGGCACTGCGGGCGGCAGGAGCCTTGCTTGCGGGCAGGGGAAAGCATGTAGTCCTGATGCTGACGGACGCGCATCCGGGGGATGATATGGGCCTGGTACGGGAGGGCGTGCCACTCGAGAAAGCATATATGGGCGATGCGGCCGTGGAGGATGCGGCACAGGCGGCAGCAGAGCTGCGGCAGCGCGGCATCCAGCTCGTGGGGCTGGTGGAGAGCGTGTTCCCCAGAGAGGAAACGGACGGGGCAGCGCATCGGATTTTCGGAGACCATTTCGTGCGGGTGCGGAACGTTGCATCGCTCGCGAAGAAAGCGGGAAGAGTGATCGCGGAAGAACTTGCAAAATAAAGGCAGGTGCGTACCGGGGGGCATCTTTCGGGAATCGGCAGGATGTGGTATGCTAGAGTGAGTTTTTGATTTGGAAGGGAGTTTTTTCATGGCTCGGAAGATTTCAATTCTGCTGCTCGTGGTGCTCGTCGCAGTGGCGTGCTTTGCAAAGTTCCAGGAAAACGGGCAGGCGTCGTTCGTGCAGTCCAAAGACCTCGCCATCCTCGGCGGAGCGCTCGCGGTCTATGTGCTCCTGACGGTGCTTGGCCGTCATCTGCGCAAGGGCCGCTGACGGATTTGAACGCCGATTCTTTGGATACCCTCATGCTTTCGGGGTAGAATGTGAAAAAAACGAGAAAGAGAACGGAGGGAGTTCATGGCGGAAGCAGCAGAGGGGCTGGAGCTCTCGGGCGATGCGTCGCTCAAGAAGATCCTGAACAATACGATTTCGACCATTGAGGACAACAAGGCACAGCTCTTTGACATTTATGAGTCGGTGCGCACGGAGGTCGAAGCGGCGAAAAAGCAGCTCGAGGACCTGAAATTCCAGGTGCGCCAGACGATCGAGCGCGTCGATGCGCTGACAAAGCAGGAGCAGCAGGAAAAGCAGAAACTCGCGCTCGCGAGCCGGAATTTCGCGAAAGAGGCGGATTCCGAGGCGCGCATGAAGGAGCGCTACGACGCGGTGAAAAACGTGCAGGTGGCGCTGGCTGTCGAGCGCGACAAGGAAAAGCGCCTGCGCGACCAGCGCGACAAGCTCGAGATCCGCCTGCGCCATCTCATGGTGATGCTGCAGCAGGCCGAGCACTTGGCGCTTGCGATCGGCTCGGTGCTGAACTATCTCTCGACGCAGGTCACGGGCGTCGTCTGGCAGATCGAGGCCGTGCAGAAGGACAAGCTCGTGGGCGCGCGCATCATCAAGGCGGTCGAGGAAGAGCGCTATCGCATGTCGCGCGAGCTGCATGACGGTCCGGCGCAGGATCTCGCGAACCTGATGTTTCAGGCGAGCATCGTGGAAAAGCTCATCGACTTCAATCCCGATGAGGCGAAGAAGAACCTGCAGGAAATGCGCCAGCAGATTCGCGACTGCCTGTCGAGCGTGCGGCAGGTCATTTTCGACATGCGGCCGATGGCGCTCGACGACATCGGGCTCGAGGCGGCTATCCACCAGCTCGTGGCAAAGCTCGGTGCGCGCGGCGTGCTCGCGGCGGAATACCAGCTCGACGGCACACCGGTGCGGCTCTCGAAATACGTGGAGGTCGCGGCGTTCCGCATCGTGCAGGAGGCTCTCAATAACGTGGCGCACCATTCGGGTGTGAAGACGGCGCGCGTGCGCGTGCTCTACACGAAGGCGGCGCTTTCCATCCTCGTCGAGGACGAGGGCAAGGGCTTTGACCCCGACGAGCTCGAGGCACGGCAGAAAGAGGAAGCGGAGGCTGAAGACGTGGAGGCTGTCGTCGCGGCGGAGATGGAGGCTTCGGATGAAGGCTCGGCTGACAGCGGCAACCACTTCGGCCTCGTCAGCATGAAGGAACGCGCAAAGATGGTCGGCGCAGAGCTCAATGTCACGTCGGCACCCGGCAAGGGGACGCGCGTTCACCTGCGCATCCCGTACAAGAAGGAAGATGTTGCAAAGCCGCAGGGCGGCGACGCGAAGGGCAGGAAGGCGAAACGGTGACGGAAAACAGACAGGAGGCGCAGCGTCATGCGCCGATTGCCGAGGCCATGCGGGCCTACAGCGCTGACGGCGCGCTCGCGTTCCACACGCCAGGGCACAAGCAGGGGCTCGGTGCGCATGCGCTGCTGCGGTCGCTCGTGACGGACGAAGGGCTGCGCGAGGAAGTCTCGCTGATGGAGGAGCTCGACGACCTCCACGAACCGACGATGTGCATCGCCGAGGCCGAGCGCCTCGCGGCCGAGCTCTATGGTGCAGACAAAGCCTATCTGATGGTCAACGGCACGACGGGGGCCATCCATGCCATGCTCGTCGGTGTGCTCGCACCTGGCGACGCCGTGCTCGTGCCACGCAATGCCCACCGCTCCGTCATCGGCGGCATCGTGCTCGCAGGCGCAAAGCCCGTCTGGATGGCACCCGAGGTCGATGAACGATTCGGCATCCCGATGGGCGTGGCACCGTCGGAGGTGCGGCGTGCCGTGCACGAGCACCCCGAAGCAAAAGCCGCGCTGCTCGTCTATCCAACATATTACGGCGTCACGACCGACCTCGCGGCCATTGCTGAAATTTTGCATGACGCGGGCATGCTGCTGCTCGTCGACGAGGCGCATGGCCCGCATCTGCGTTTTTTTGCGGCGGATTCCGGCCAGCCCAAGCAGGCGCTCGACGGCGGGGCCGACGCTGTCGCGCAATCGACGCACAAGCTGCTCGGCGCCATGACGCAGGGCTCGCTGCTGCTGACGCAGGGGGCGCGCATCGATGATGAACGCATCCGTGCGGCCGCGAGCCTGCTGCAGACGACGAGCCCGAACCAGCTGCTCATGGCATCCATCGACATCGCGCGCATGCAGATGGCGACGGAGGGGCGTGCGCGCTGGGCCGAGGCGCTCCGCCTTGCGGACAAGCTGCGGGCGGCCGTGGGTGACATGCCGGGGCTCCACTGCCTCGGCGCGGCGGACTGCCAGACGCCAGGTGCCAGCGGCCTCGACCGAACGAAGGTCACGGTGGACGTCACGGGGCTCGGTCTCACAGGCCCCGAGGCCGAAGCATGGCTGCGGCACAATGATACGTGCAAGATCCAGTGCGAGCTCTCCGACGCGAGGAACGTGCTGTTCCTCGTGACATACGCCGATACGGAAGAGACCATCGGAAAGCTCATCACGGCGCTGCGGGCGCTCGTGAAGGAACGGCAGGGCAGGAGCACAACAGCCGCAGGCGTGCAAATGTTCGGTAGCAGCAGTGCGGCGGAAGATGCAGCCGCAGGACTGCCGCCACTGCCATCAGTACCCGAGACAGCCGCCGACCCGCGTGCGGCGTTTTTTGCGCTGAAGGAGCGCGTGGCTTTTGAGAAAGCGGCTGGCCGCATCGCGGTCGAGCAGGTCATGTTCTACCCGCCCGGCATCCCCATCCTCGTGCCTGGCGACCGCGTGACGGCGGACGCCATCCGCTACATCCGTGCCATGCAGGTCGTCGGGCGGAAGGTCGTCGGCCCCGAGGACGCATCGCTTCGGACGCTGCTCGTGCTACGAAACGAAGAAACAAAAGCCTCCCACTCTGGGGGAGGTGCCGAGCGAATGCGAGGCGGAGAGGGTAGCGGCGTACCGTCATGTGAGAAAGGAGCGCAAGAAGTGAAAGGCAAGCTCATCATCATCGAGGCCGGCGACGGCAGCGGCAAGGCGACGCAGACGAAGGCACTCTATGACCACCTCGTCCGCGACGGCCGCACCGTGCACCGCGTCGAATTCCCCGACTATGCATCTGATTCCTCGGCGCTCGTGCGCATGTACCTCTCGGGCAAGTTCGGCGGCCATGCCGACGACGTCAACGCCTACGCGGCATCGACGTTCTTCGCCGTCGACCGCTACGCCTCGTACCGCACGAAGTGGAAAGCATGGTACGAAGCCGGCGACATCATCCTCGCCGACCGCTACACGACGTCGAACATGGTGCACCAGGCCGTGAAAATCGAGGACGAAAAAGAGCGCGAAGAATTCCTCGCCTGGCTCTGGGATCTCGAATTCGTCAAAATGGGCCTCCCCATCCCCGACGCCGTCGTCTTCCTCGATATGGATCCTGAGGTCGCGAACCAGCTCATCGCCGCGCGCGCCAAAGAAACGGGCGCGAAAGAAGACATCCACGAGAAAGACAAAGCCTATCTCGCCAAATGCCATGCGGCCTATTTGGGCCTCGCAAAAAAATACAGCTGGAAGACCGTGAAATGCAGCGAAAACGGGCAGCCGAGAGGCATCGAAGAAATCCACGCCGAAGTGTATGCGGCGGTCGCTCACACCCTAGCCCCCCTCTCAGAGGGGGGGCGGACCGCGAAGCGGTGGGGGGAGTCCCCTGTACAGCAAAGCAAGCTGCATGACGTTTCTTCCGCGGGTGCGAATGATTTTATAGGAGGGACATCATGCTAAAAGAAGTCCTCGTCGTCGAAGGCAAGATGGACGTTGTCGCTATCGACAAGGCCGTCGACGCCGACTGCATCATCACGGGCGGTTTTGCACTGCACAAGAAGACGCTCGACGACATCGAGAAAGCCTACAAGAAGCGCGGCATCATCATCCTGACCGACCCCGATTCCGCAGGCGAGCGTATCCGCAAGTTCCTCGCGAAGCGCTTCCCCGAGGCGAAGCACGCGTTCGTGCCAGTAGAGGATGCGACGGCGAACAATGACATCGGCATCGAGCAGGCCAAGCCTGACGCCATCCGTGCGGCGCTCGCGAAAGTCCGCACGCATCACATCGAGCCGACCGCGACGTTCACAGGCGCCGACCTCATCCGCGCGGGCATCTCGGGCGGCGCAGGCGCCTCGAAGCGCCGCGCGGCTCTTGGCGCCGCGCTCGGCCTCGGCTTTGCGAATGCCAAGACCTTTCTGAAGCGGCTCAACCACTACGGCGTCACGCGCGAAGAATTCGAAGCGGCCGTCGCCGCACTTGACGGAGGAAATGAATGAACGACGAAGAAAAGCAGGTGCTCCATCCGACCATCGCGAGCCGCGAGGTCACGCTGCACATTTTGAAAGCCTTCGGCATCCACATGAGCAAGAAGCTCGGCCAGAATTTCTTGATTGACAAAGGCATCGTCGACGGCATCGTCGAGGCGGCCGAGATCCAGCCTGGCGACCGCGTCCTCGAAATCGGCCCGGGCATCGGCACGCTGACGCAGGGCCTCGCCGAAGCTGGCGCGAATGTCACGGCCGTCGAGCTCGACAAGAAGCTCCCCGCCATCCTCGCCGAGACGCTCAAAGGCTACGACAACGTCACCATCGTCCCCGGCGACATCCTCAAAACCGACATCCCCGCCATCATGGGGCCGGGGGCCTTCAAAGTCGCAGCGAACCTGCCGTACTACATCACGACGCCGATCCTCATGGCGCTCCTCGAACAGCACCTGCCGATTACGCACCTCGTGACGATGGTGCAGAAAGAAGTCGCCGAGCGCATGGTTGCCAAACCCGGCTCGAAGACCTACGGCGCGCTTTCCGTCGCCGTCCAGTACTACACCGAGCCGGAAATTGTTTTGGATGTTCCGCCGCGCTCCTTCATCCCCGCGCCGGAAGTCATGAGCGTCGTCATCGCCTGCCGCGTCCGCGAGACGCCTGCCGTCGCCGTGCGCGACGAAAAGACCTTCTTCCGCGTCGTCAAAGCCGCTTTTGGCCAGCGCCGCAAGACCCTCGCCAACGCCCTCAAAGGCGGCGGCTTCCCGAAAGAAGCCGTCCGCGACGCCCTCGAACACGCTGGTATCGACCCGACACGCAGAGGTGAGACGTTGAGCCTCGAAGAGTTTGGACGTCTCGCCGACGCATTCACACAAGGATAAGGAGCAGCAGAGCATGGAAGTTTTACGAGCAACAAAATGTGAAGACTTGATTAAAATCGGGGGGGGGTAGAAGCGTTTTCATTTACGGCGCGAAAACCATCGCGCAACGCGCCTGCCTCTATCTCGAACGTCATGGTGTAACGGTCACAGCATTCCTCGTCTCGGAGCGCTATGAAAATCCCGAAACCGTCGAAGGCCATCCCGTCTGGCGCATCGAGCAGCATGCGGCAGAGACGTTTGATGTCGTCCTTGTGGCGGTGAGTGGTCTCAAAGTTCTGCGCGCGATCGTGAAAGCGTTGCGGGCATATGAGATTTCCACGGCCGTCACGCTTTCGCCGAACATGTATGATGCGTTCCCGATGCAAGATATTTTGACCGATCGCGTGCAGATTGCTTCGCCGGAACTCGTCGCAGAAGATGCGGAAATTTTTGCGGACGAGACGTCGGAAATCATCATCGAAGAAGGTGTCGAGGTTTCTTCGGACGTGGTGATCTTGGCAAGCGACCACTCGACGATTCGGATTGGCAAGGATACGTTCCTCGACAAGCGGGCGCATGTGTTCGCAGATGAAACCTCCGTACTGAATATCGGAGTGGAGGGCATCGTAGGAGAACAGTGCTATATCGTGAGCGAGAAAAATAGCAGCATGATTTTTGGAGATCGTGTTCATTTAGGGGCGTTCACCAATTTCTGTTCGTCGCAAGAGGGTTCTGTCCGTTTCATGGATGACGTGGAAGTTTCTAGTAGGAATATCATGGGAGCTTCGGAGCGGGGCGTGTTGTTTCTGGGAGAAGAAACAACCATCGGAGAAAATGGGTGGTTCAGCGCGACAGCTGGTGGTGAAATCCATTTAGGCAACGATAATATGTTGTCCCTTTTTATAAAAATGGCGGTTGGCAATCATGAGTTGCTGGATCAAAAAACGGGAAGGTTGCTCACGAACCGCGCAGCAATCCACACAGAGGGTCATGTCTGGATCGGCATCGGTTCGACGCTTTTGCCAGGCGCTCATTTAGGCGAGGGCAGCGTCGTCGGCGCTTCGTCCGTCGTGACGAAGCCGTTCCCTCCGCACTGCACGATCGCAGGAAATCCCGCGCGCGTCCTTCGGGAAGGGATTTCTTGGCAACGGGAAGCGATGAATCACGGGACAGGCGTTTGAAATTCTGTATACATACATAAAAAGCGTTGCTTGTATAACAACCTTGTTATACAATAGGGACAGGCGTTTTTCAGACGCCTGTCATTTTGTATATGGAAAGTGGGAATCATCAATGGCACAAACGGTCTGGTCCATCTTGCCTCCGGTCATCACCATCGTCCTCGCGCTCTGGACGAAGGAAGTCTACATGTCGCTGATCATCGGCATCTTTTCGGGCGCACTGCTCTTTACGGGCGGCAATCTCCTGGAGTCCATCCTCACGATGTTCGCCGTCATGGAGGACAAGGTCGGCGGCAACGTCAACATCCTTGTCTTCCTCGTCATCCTCGGCATCCTCGTCGCGGCCATCACGCGGTCGGGCGCGACGCGCGCCTATGGTGCCTGGGCGGCGCAGGCCATCCACGGCAAGCGCAGCGCCTCGCTTCTGACGGCGCTCCTCGGCACTCGGCATCGTCATCTTCATCGACGACTATTTCAACTGCCTGACGGTCGGCACGGTCATGCGCCCCGTCACGGACAAGTTCAAGATCGCGCGCACGAAGCTCGCCTACATCATCGATGCGACGGCGGCGCCGGTCTGCATCATCGCGCCGGTCTCGAGCTGGGCGGCGGCTGTCGGCTCTTCGCTGCCGGAAGACGCGACGATTGATGGCTTCACGCTGTTCTTGCAGACGATTCCGTTCAATCTTTACGCGTGGTGCACGCTCGTCTTCATGATCTTCATCATCTGGACGGGGCGCGACTACGCGACGATGGGGCGCTCCGTGCAGGAGAACGCCGAGCACTTCTTCATCCCGCCCGAGTATCAGGACGCCGATGAAGAGGAAGAGGAAAGCGAGAAAGTCCTCGGCGCGGGCAACGGCAAGATTCTCGACCTCCTGCTGCCGCTCGTCGTGCTGATTGCGGCCTGCGTCTACGGCATGCTCTACACGGGCGGCATCCACGACGGCAAATCCGTCGCCGATGCGTTCGCGAACTGCGATTCGGCGAAATCGCTCGTCATGGGCTCGTTCACCGCATTCGTCTTCACGGGCCTTCTCTATCTGCCGCGCCGCGTCATCACGTTCGGCCAGTTCTGCGCGTGCTTCACGAAAGGCTTCAAGGCCATGGTTCCCGCCATCTTCATCCTCTGCCTTGCGTGGACGCTCTCGGGCATCTGCTCCGACAAATATCTCGACCTCGGCGGCTATGTCGGCGCGATTGTCAGCGCGAATGCGTCCATCATGACGCTGCTGCCGCCGATTTTCTTCCTCGTCGCCATCGGCCTCGCGTTCGCGACCGGTACGAGCTGGGGCACGTTCGGCATCCTGATTCCGATTGCGCTCGCCGTCGTCGGCACGGACAATGCGAGCCTGCTGACGCTCTGCGTGGCCGCGACGCTTTCGGGCGCGGTCGGCGGCGACCATGCCTCGCCAATTTCCGATACGACGATTCTTGCTTCGGCCGGTGCGCAGTGCCATCATCTCGACCACGTCAGCACGCAGCTGCCGTATGTCCTGACCGTGGCCGTCTGCTGCCTCGTGGGCTACATCGTCGACGGCCTCACGCAGAACGGCTGGCTCGGCCTCGCGACGGCCTTCGGCTGCCTCGTCGTCGTCATGCTCGGCATCCGCGCCAAAGTGCCGGTGGTGGATAAATGAGAAAGTGAACCATCATGCTTCAGAAAGAAAAAGTCCAGGCCGCGCTCGACGCCATCGAGGCGTGCTGCGGCCATTGCCAGATCTGTTCCCCCGACTGCCCGATTGCGATTGCCCGCCGCGCGATGCGCGGGCTGCGCGATGATCTGATTGCGGCAGAAGAAATGGAGCAGGATAATTGAATCAAAAAGGGCAGACCTTTGACAGGCCTGCCTTTTGTCGTGAAAGGATGGATTCCCTTGGTAGAAAAACATTTCGACATCAATGAGGACGGCTGCAGCGTCCGCTGCAAGCTGTTCGCGCATAAAGACGCGCGCATATACCAACGCGTCGTCATCTGCACGCACGGCTACGGCGGCAGCAAGGACCGCGCAAATATCGCAAAATTTGCCGAGAAGGAGACGGCGAAGTACAAGACGGACGCTGTCATCGCCTTTGACTGGCCGTGCCACGGACAGGACGCGCGCAAGAAGCTCGTGCTCTCCGAGTGCATGGAATACCTGACGCTTGTTGTGGGCCATGCAAAAAATGCTCTGCAAGCGCAGGACATCTTCATCTATTCCGTGAGTTTCGGCGGCTACCTGACGCTCAAATACATCGCAGAGCTCGGCAACCCATTCAGGAGGATCGCACTTCGCTGCCCCGGCATCCGCATGTACGACCTCATGAAGGCGAACGTCTCTGCTGACGACTGGACGAAAATCGAGAAGGGCAAGGATGTCATGATCGGCATGGAGCGCAAGATGAAGGTCGACAAGCAGCTCTTTGACGATCTCGCGAAGAGCGATGTGCGGAAATACGAATACTTCGACTGGGCCGACGACATGATGATCCTCCACGGCACGGCCGATATGACCGTGCCCATCGAGGATTCCAGAGCCTTCGCCGAAAACAACGTCATCACGTTCGTCCCTGTCGAAGGCGCCGACCATCCCTTCCGCGACCCGAAGCTCATGGACTTTGCGATCCATACCATCATCGAGTTCTTTGCGCCGGAAAGTTGAGACGGGGAAAGGAGGCGGCTGGGATGCCGGGCATTTATGCACTCGCGCCGGGCGGCTGGAACGACCAGCAGATCACGAAGAATTGCGGCCTGCTGCCCTGGCTTTTTCATAAAAAGTATGGTTGGGAGGCAGTCATGGTCGGGGTGCGCACAGCGGAAACGTATCCGAGTCTGCGCTATGTGCCGGGGCTCCGGATGGATTTTCTCGCGGATGATCGCGTGGCGACGGCGGATGCGTATCTCGATGCGCATGCGGCGGACATCGATGTCCTGTGCCTGCACGGCTTCATGCCGGGCTATTTCCCCGTGGTGGAGCATTATCGCGCCGTGCGGCCGGAGGGGAAAATCTATCTTGAGCTCGATCCGAACATTTATTACGAGAGCCGTCTCGACTGGAGCACGCCTGAAGCGCGGGCATTCCTGGCGTCGTGCGATGTGATTGGTGCGAGCTGTCATCGCATGCAGTGTTATCTCGGGCAGACATGGCCTGTCATCATCGACTACCTGCCGAATGGGTTCTATGATTACACAGGGGCGTTCCGTCCGATGACGGATGCCGACTTCGCTGCAAAGGAGGACGTCATTCTCACGGTCGGCCGCCTCGGCACGCCGCAGAAGCAGACGGAGACGCTGGTCCGTGGATTTGTGGCAGCTGCGGAGCGTGGCGGGCTGGATGGCTGGCGCCTCGAGCTTGTCGGCAGCGTCACAGAGCCGTTCCGTGCCTGGCTGGAGGAGGTCTTCATGCGCCATCCAGCGATGCGTCAGTGCATCGAGATTGCAGGGCCGGTCTTTGACAAGGCGGAGCTTTACCAACGCTACCGTCGCGCGAAAGTATTTGCGCTCACGTCGCTCTATGAGGGCGGCACGCCGAACGTCGTAGCCGAAGCGCTCGTGCATGGCTGTGCCATGGTGACATCGGACATCGATGCCTGGGAAGACATCATCGACAGCGGGCGGTGCGGCATGCATTTTCCCGTCGGAGATGTAGAAGCATTCGCCGAGGTTCTTGCGGAGATCTGCGGCGATTCGGGACAGCTCGCATCTTTTGGCCGTCATGCTGCTGCATACGCTGCACAGGCATATGATTTCACGAAGATTGCAGATCAGCTGTACGTGTTGCTCTGCGGGAGGAGACCAGGGGTATGAACTTCCAGTTTCCACAAAAAGAGCGCTATCGCTATGAGGCGCAGCGCGTCGACGGACGGTGGGACTGTCTCGTCCATACGATGGCACCGTACGAGAACCACAGCGCCATCCAGACGTTCGCGCTGGAAGACCCTGCAGATGAGGCGTCGCAGCTGGTGTCCGTGCATGACCGTCTCCTGCAGAAGCTTCTCGGCTTTCTCGCACCTGGCGAGGCGGACTGCGCGCTCCTGCTGCTTCTTCTCTGGCGGAAGCTCCTCGAGAAAGTCCATCCGCTCCGAATCCTCTGGGCAGGCGGGCGCGCCCATGCGTGGGAGGGCATGTTTGCAGATATTTTGCGCACCTTTCATGCAGGGACGCAGATCTGGCATCTGAATGGTGCACGAGAGGGAGCTTGGAGCCCCATCCATATGGACTGGCAGGCGCTGCTCTTGCCAGAGCAGGCTGTTGACGTACTCGTCATCGAGGATTCCGCAGAAGCGGGCGTACCGTCCGCGGCAGCGGAACCGCTTTTGCGGACCGTGAAGCCCTGGGGGATGTTCATCGTCTCCTCGGAGCACTCTGATTGGTGGCGGCGTGCCGAGACTCTTGGCGAAGGTGCTGCCTATCGCGTGCGTTCTGTCGTGCTCTCGGGCGACGCGGGTACAGCAAGAGACCGGCGCATCGTCAGCTGCCGTGTCATCCGCCCGGAAGATGCAACCGAGCTCCACGCCGCGACACCGGCAGGAGAAATCGAGCGCATCTGTGCTGCCATTGCGGAGCGTCTCCAAATCGTCAAAACACTCATGGAGGCGCCGCTTTCCCTGGAAGACGCCGAAACCGTGCTCGAAACCGCGCGACAGGTCGAGCAGGGCATTTGCCAGATCTTTCCCGCGCTCCACAGCAGGATGATGAAATATCATGCAAACGAATGGAAGCGCGCCCTGCTGTCATACGTCCTCAGACAGAGCGGTTGGGAAGAAGTGCAGAAAGCATTCGCCGCGCTCTGGGAAGATGTTGTTGGAGAAGGATGGAGAAAAACGGAGCTCCTGGAAAATGCATGAGCGTTTGAAACCAAATCATGAGACATTGCAATTCATCTATGATACAATGAAAGAGAATTAGGGAGCATTCCTGTAATGACGAATAACGAACTTTGAGAAGAAGATAACGAAAGCCTCCATGGACAGCGGTTCCGTGGAGGTTTTCGCGTTATTGTTGTGCAAATGTTACAAGCCTTCACTAACGGTCACGACAATCTTGCCATTGACCCTGCCTTCGTCGAGCGCGACGCAGGCATCTCGGATGTGCGCGAAATCGTAGGATGCGCCGATGCGGGGATGGAGGCAGTGCAGGGCGAGGAAGGCGAAGAGGTCGTTTATGACGGCGGGCGTCGGCGTGTTGCTGAAGAATCCTGTGAGGTAGACGCCGTTCGGGATGTCCTTGATGGGGTCGAAATCATCGAGGACGTATTGCCCGCCGAGGACGCCGGTGTGGCAGACGAATCCTGTGGGCGCGACGGCGCGCAGCGTGTCGCGGAGGACGCGCGGGCAGCAGCGCGTAGTCGGCGTAGCTGCCGTCAAAGCTCCGCCCCATGCCGCCCATGAGCGCGACAACGGTCTGGCCTTTCTGCCAGCCCGTGTCCGATGGGTCTTCGAGCACGCCGACGCATTCGATGCCGGGGATGACGGGCTTCTGAATGTAGCCCTCCGTGATTTCTTCAAGCCGCAGAATCTGCTCGGAATGGTTCAGGCCGAACGCTTTCACGCGCACGAGCACCCAGCCGGGGCGGACGCGCGGCACGGGGGCATCCGTGAGATGCACGGCGCTTGCCGGCGTGATGCCGTCGATGACGACGGCTTTCATGGTTTTCGTGGCCTTCATTTTGCTTCCTCGCTTTCGTCATATCCTTCGACCTGCTTCCAGCACTGCGGGTCGGCGGCGTAGAAGTCGCCGCTTGTGCCGCTCGCGACGCCGGGACAGCCGCGGCACCAGGCTTTGAGCTCGCATCGGCTGCATTTCGCGAAGCGGCCGTAGTCGCGATACGCTTCCATTTCCGACACCCAGACATCGGCGAGGCGGTCGGTGAAGATGCTCCCGACGCGGCTGTCCTTCACGCGGCGGCAGGCGTAGATGTCGCCATTCGGCAGGATCGTGATATGGCCGTTCCCGCAGTTGCAGCCCGCGTAGATCGTGTCGGGGTCGGCGTCCTTCGGGATCTGGAATGCGCCCGTCTCGTATTGGTACAGCGTCCAGAGATGGTCTTTGCGGTTGAACCACGTATCGACGCCCTGCGCCTCGTACGCGCGGAATTTCGCGTCGAGCACGGCGAGCAATTCGCGGTAGCGCAGCGGCGCGATGTCCGTCGTCTTTTCCTCGCTCGTCGGGCAGTAGCGCGCGAATGCCCAGACTTTCGCGCCCGCCTGCACGACGGCATCGCAGATGCCGGGCACCTCGTCGATGTTTCTCCCAGAGACCGTCGTCATGACGAGCGAGCGCATGCCGCTCGCGTTGATCATCGGGATGGCCGCGAGCGTCGCCTGGTACGAGCCGGGCCTCCGGAACCAGTCATGCGTCGCTTCGATGCCGTCGATGGACAGCTGATAGCGGCGGCAGCCGAGGCGGTGCATCCGCGCGCAGATTTCTGGCGTCAGGTGGAAGGGATTGCCCATGATCGTGAAGGGAATCTTGCGGAGGGCGAGCAGCTCGAGGAGCGGCCAGAAATCGGGATGGAGAATCGGATCGCCGCCCGTCAGGTACAGGTAGGGCTGGCGACCGTAGACCGTGCAGAAATCGTCGATCTGGTCGAGGACGGTCGTCATGTCCTCCCAGCGCATCGAGGCGAGCGCCTTTTCCTCGTGCCCCGCGAAAATATAGCAATGCTTGCAACGCTGGTCGCACGCCTCCGTGATGTGCCATTGAAAGGCAAAATAGGGCTGCTTCAATTTATTTGTCGCCCGAGCCGCAAGCCGAGCTCATGAGCTTGTCCCCGGAGCCGCAGGCCGCGCCGACGAGCTTGTCGCCCGAGCCGCACGCTGCGCCGAGGAGCTTGTCGCTCGAGCCGCAGGCGGACCCTTCCATGCTCTTTGCAACGACGTTTTTCTTCCAGCTGTAGAGATTCGAAAGTGCCATGATGTTTCCCTCCGTATGACGAGTTGTGAACGATTGCGGAATAGCTTCCGTGCCTTTAAGATAGCAGAAGACGGCAGGCGGGAACAGTACGCACTTTTTTATTTCGTAGGCACCTTTTTGTAACTCCTTGCCCATGCGCGCGGTGCGCTTTACAATGGAGAGAGATTTTTGGAAAGCGAGGAATCTTTTCAATGAAAACGAAAGCAGAACTCCCCGAGTGCCCTGTCGCAACGACGGTTGCGCTCATCGGCAGCAAATGGAAACTCTTGATCCTGCGGGACCTTCTGCAACGCGCGTGGCGCTTCAACGAGCTCAAGCGCGACCTCGACGGCATCAGCCAGAAAGTCCTGACGGACAGCCTGCGCTCGCTCGAAGAAGACGGCATCGTCGAGCGCATCGTGTTCCCCGAAGTGCCGCCGCACGTCGAATACCGCCTGACGCCCCTCGGCGAATCCATGCGCCCGATCCTCGACAGCCTGCGCGAATGGGGACGGCAGTACAAGGAACAGCTGGAGTCTGAAAGCAGAAAAGAATAAAACTTGACAATGTACATACACGCCATATAATGTAAATATGGAGGTGGTCGTATGACGATGGTATCGTTTCGGACGGATGAAGCACTGAAAGAACAAGCATCGAAAATCTATGAGGCGCTCGGCTTGAACTTGACGACAGCACTAAATATGTTCTTGCGCCAGACCGTCATCCAGCAGAAATATCCTTGCAGTCTCGAACTCGATGTCGCGCAGGATGCAAAAAGCACGTACGAGCCAGGCTTTTTTGCGCTGTTCGGCAAAGGAGCAGACCTCGGCTTTGACGAAGAACCGAAGGATGTTCCGCCGGAGGATGTATCGTTATGAAATATTATCTCGACACGAATATCATCATTTACGCATTGAACGGGAAATATCCAGCCATCGTGCCGCATTTTGAGCACGTCCCTGCGATGGCGATTGTCATTCCTTCGGTGGTCTTGGCCGAGATCGAATACGGTGCGCGAAAGAGCCGTGATTACGCAAAGACAATCCAGCTGTATCGAAAGTTCCTGCATCCGTTTGAGGTCGCGCCCTTTACTCGCCGCGCGGCAGAATGCTATGGGCGCATCCGCGCGGATCTCGAAGCGAAGGGGCAGGTCATCGGCGCAAATGATCTTTTGATTGCTGCGATTACGATGACGGAAAACGGCACTCTCGTGACGCACAATACGCGAGAATTTTCCAGAATCGACGGCCTTGCCGTCGAAGATTGGACGTTGTAAGAAAGGGACATAAAGATGCTTTGCAGACTGCCGGACGGCGGGCTGTATTTTTTTGCGCCGTGTTCCGCGCTTGCGGAAAAAATAGTGTGGCAGGCGGCATCCTTCCGTCGCAGTTAGGAAAAAATCTGACTTCCTTGAACGCCCAAATCATCATACAATAGGACCAAAGCGTAGAAATGAAGAGGGGGGAACGCGCAAATGCTGAGTGCTCGGCAACGGCGCATCATCGAGGCGCTGCAGAAGGAGCAGGGCGCACTGACGGGGACGGAATCGCAAAGCTCCTCGCCGTGTCGTCGCGCACGGTGCGCACGGACATTCGGAGCATGGAGGCGGAGCTCGCGGCAGAGGGCGCGCGCATCGCGTCGGACACGCGGCGCGGCTGCCGGCTCGAACCCGTGGATGCGGCGCAGGAAGCGCGGTTCCAGGCGTTCGTACGCTCGTTCTCGGCAAGCTCGTCGCCATCCCGCACCCCATCTACGCCGATCCCGTGCGCTCGACGATTGCCGTGCTGACGCTCGAAAAGCCCGTCGTCTGGGAGGCGCAGCGCGTGCAGGTCGTCTTCCTCATCAGCATCGCAAAGACGCAGCTCCTGCACTGGCAGACGATCTTCCTGAAACTCTTCGACTACCTCGTGAAGAAGGACGGCGTGCGGGAGATCCTGCGTCATCCGACGTATGATGATTTTTTGCAGAGCTTCACGCAGGCGATGGAGAAGTGAATTCTGGAAAGCGATGACAGGCGGAATCCGCTGTTTTGGAAAACATTTTCAGGAAGTTTTCGTGTATCATCATGTTTGGCGACATATTTTAAATTTGGAAAACGGAAAGGACGAATCCTTATGCTGTATTCGCTGGAAAATGAAGAACTGCTCGTGCAGGTGCGTGACCACGGCGCCGAACTGCGCTCCATCAAGGAACGCGCCGACGAGACGGAATACCTCTGGCGCGGGGATCCCTCGTGGTGGAAGTACAGCGCGCCGTTGCTGTTCCCCATCGTCGGCAAGCTCGTGGACGGAAAGTACCGCGTCGGCGGCAAGACGTATGAGCTCCCCGCGCACGGCCTCGCGCGCATCTCGGACTTCGAGCTCGTGGAGCAGAAAAAGGACGCCATCCGTTTCGCGCTCGGCTGGACGGACGAAACGCTCGAAGACTGCTACCTCCAGTTCAACCGCAAAGAGGATGCGAAAAACATGAAGCTCGCGCCGGGCGTGTTCTTCACGCACGAAAAAGAAGCGAGCTTTACGGGCGACAAACTGCCGCTCAGCGATGCCTTCTTCGCAGGCGGCGTCCGCGCGTACGACGACCTGAAATCCGACGCCGTCACGATCCGCTCGACGAAGAGCGAAAAAACGCTCACGATCTCCGCGCCGGGCTTCCCGTACTGGGGCTTCTGGATGCCGGAAAAAGGCGGCGCCCCGTTCCTCTGCCTCGAACCCTGGTACGGCCACGCCGATTACGCCGACTTTGACGGCGAATTTGCAGAAAAGGCCGGCACGCAGAAACTTGCGCCGGGCAAGACGTTCCATGCGGAATATACGATTACGGTGGGGTAATCTTCATTTCATTCAACTCATTCAACAGCGGCAGCTGCTACGATTTTTGTAGCGGCTGTCGCTATTTTTTTGTGCGCCGGATGCGGAAACTGCCATGCGCGTCTTTCCACTCTCTGCGGAAATCGCTTGCTTTCCTGCCCTTGTTTCCGCGCAATATGGAAATCACTCGTCTATGACTACGACGGAATCGATGGTAAAGTAGAGCCATCGAAAGGAGATCCGCATGTCCGAAATCGAAGCCAACCTCGACGGCGTCGACCTCATCGTCACGACCATGCGCATCAAGAAGGACTTCGGCAAGCCCTACGTCAACGGCATGCCGTTCCTCAGCGGCATCGGCGTCGAAAAGACCGAGCAGAAAATCCTTGACGTGCTGAAGAAGTAAGCACAGACGAATCCATTTTGCAAGAAACCGGCTTTGCAGCTGCAAGGCCGGTTTCTTGTAGATAAATCTGTTGTTCAAAAGAGACCGTCACGCTGGCACTGAAAGAATTTATCCAGCGCCGCAAGGCAGAAGAGCTGATCGACGCCTTCGGCACGATGGATTTTGATGCAAGCTATGATTACAAGGCTGAAAGGAATCGTCATGCCTGAGTTTCTGGTCGATACCTGCATCTGGTCGGAAGTCCTGCGGAGAAAGAAGCCCAACCCTGTCATAAGCGAACATCTCGCGAAGATGCTGCGCAACCTGCAAGCCGTTCTCATCGGCCCCGTCCGGCAGGAAATCCTCTCAGGCATTTCCGATGAGGCTAAAAGTTTGAAACAACGACAGTAGCGAATATCGATCTTCCAGCATGGCAAACAAGCCACACAGAATGCGGCGAAAACCAATATGAACAGTATGAAAAGGT